>CAYSAC010000001.1:0-92224 GCA_964428815.1 uncultured Acidimicrobiaceae bacterium
CCGGAGGTGCGGCACCACGGCGCGGATGCCGTTGAACGGGCCCAAGCAGTTCACCCGCCACACCGCCTCGAACGCCTCCGGCGTCTCGTCGTCGAGCGGCTCTCGGCGGAGGACACCGGCGTTGTTCACGAGGACGTCCAGCGTCCCGAACGCCGTGACCGCCCGTTCGACCGCTGACGCCCACGACGCCGGGTCGCGGACGTCGAGCTCCACGGCGAGCGCGGCGTCTCCCAGCTCGTCGCCGACGGCCGCCACGTCGTCGACAAGGACGTCGCTGGCGACAACCCTGGCGCCGGCCTCCACCAGGCGTCGTGCGATGGCGCGCCCTTGACCACGGGCCGCGCCGGTCACGATCGCGACCTTTCCGTCAAGGTCCTTCATCGCGTGCCCGGCGGACTGATGTCGTGATGGTCGGAATCCGGTGCCGCCGTCATCGCCCAGTAGTCGACGAGCCGCCAGGGGCTGAGCACGTACACGTTTCCGTCGGCGGCCTTGTACCACGACCGCTTCACGGACGGGTGTGCCCAGACCGTCGTCGCCAGCTCGGCCTGCCAGCGCTTCACGTAGTCGGCAAACGCCTCCTCCGTCGGCTCGATGGTGCCACCGCCCTGACGGGAGAGCAGGTCGAGGCAGCCGCCGATGTACCGCATCTGGCACTCGGACTGGAAGATGATGCTCCCGGCGTGGGCCAGGTTCGTCCCCGGCCCGTACATCATGAAGAGATTCGGAAAGCCGGGCACCGTGATGCCGACGTATGCGGCCGGCCGACCCGCCCAACGCTCTTGCAAGGTCGTGCCGTCGCGGCCGACGACCTCCATCGGGAACAGGAAGTCGTTCGCCCGAAACCCGGTGGCAAGCACGAGGACGTCGAGCTCGTGCCGGCGGTCCCCGGCGGTCACGGCGTGCTCGTCGATGTGTTGGATCTCATCGCTCACGAGCTCGACGTTCTCCCGCGTCAGGCATCCGAGCCAGCTGCCGTTGTCCTGGAGCATCCGCTTGCCGAGCGGGGGGTAGTCCGGGATCACCTTGGAGAGGAGCTCGGGGTCGTCGCCGACCTGGTGCTCGATCCATCGCACCGCAATCTCACGGAGTCGGGCGCTGCTTGCGTTGGCCGACAGCGGCAGGCCCGGCCACGTCGGGTCTACGCGGGCGACCTCGAGCATCTTGTCGGTGGCCTGCCAAAGGAGCAGGAAGCGGTACCAGCGCGCGTAGCCCGGCAGGTGCCGCATCGCCCATAGCTCGCCGGGAGCGACCGGGTCGTGGTAGCGCGGGTTCGGGAGCACCCACTGAGCCGTCCGCTGGAAGACGACCAGTCGCTCGACGGCGTCGGCGATCGCCGGCGCGATCTGGAACCCGCTGGCCCCAGCGCCGATGAGGCCAACCCGCTTGCCTCGGAGCTCGACGTCGTGGTCCCAGCACGCCGAGTGGAAGGTCGGGCCGGCGAAGCGGTCGAGGCCCGGCAGGTCCGGAACGAAGGGGCGGTTGAGCTGCCCCACCGCCGAAATGACGGCGGTCACCGATCGCCGCTCCAGACGGCCGGCCTCGTCCCGGAGCGTGACCTCCCACCGCTGCGCGGTGTCGTCCCACTCGGCCCGCTCGACCGTCGTCCGCCAGCGAACGTGACGGTCGACGCCGTGCCGGCGCATCACGTCGTCGAAGTAGGCATGCAGCTCCGGCTGCTGCGAGAAGAGGTGGCTGAAACCATGGTTGGGCTCGAACGAGTAGCAGTAGAAGTGGTTGCCGACGTCGACCCGACAGCCGGGGTAGGTGTTCTCGTACCAGGTGCCGCCGACCTCGTCGTTCTTGTCGACGATCTCGAACGGGATGCCCGCCTGCTGGAGCCGAACGCCAGCGAGCAGGCCCGACATGCCGCAGCCGATGACCAGCACCGAGAGCGTCTCCGGGTTCCCCTTCAGCTGGATGCGCCGCGGGTCGGTGTCGTCGAGGTCCATCTCCTCGACCAGGAGCGCGGCGTAGTCGTCGGCGACCTGCTCTCCTGTGAGCCAGTCCATCAGCTCGCGGACGACCGGCTCGGCCAGTGGCGATGGCGCTGGGGAACCGGCGTCGCGAAATGCGACGACCGCCGCGAGCGCCTGATGCCGCAACTCCGCGCGCTGCTGCTCGTCGAGCCCGCCGTCGAGGTCGTTCGGCGGGAACCGGCGAGGCCGCGGGCTCCGACGCAGGATTGAAGGATCACCAGTCAGGTGGACCGCGGCGGCAACCAGAGCGAGCACGGTCGCCTCCTCGAGCGCAGCGCCGATGGCGTCGTCGTCCTCGACTATCGGCAGAAGACCGGCTGCGATCACCGCGACACCATGGAGCGACCGTAGTTGGACGTCGAACTCAATCGTTCGTCGCTAAAGCGATCCGTGTGGTCGACGGCGCGGCTGCATTCACCCGCGTCGGGGCTCGCGCTCCATGACCCGTCGGTAAGGCGGGGATCATCCACGGGGTCGAGGTCAGCCGACTCGTTTCCTGATGCCGAATAGGGATTCGGTTCGGGAAGGAATCTCGGGATCGACGTCGAAGTTAACTAAGTAGGTCCTGGGTACGTGCGACCGCGCGTGCTGTAGGGGACAAAGGGGGAGTCGATGGTTTCCAGGACGTGGAAGTTGTTGGCGGGGGTCACGGCGCTTCTCGGCGTCGGCCTGCCACTGGTGGGGGCAGTTGACGGGAACGCTGCGGAGAGCGCCTCCCCGGCCCAGTGCGTCGACGGCGACCCCAATCGGGAGCCCGGCATCCAGGGGGACGTCCCGAGCGGCGCAACGCCCGAGTGGGACTGCGGGGTCACCGAGGTCGGCTTCCTGGCGGATGCGGGCGGCGAGATGGCGGTCGCCGGTACCTGCGCCTACACGGGCGGCGGGGCCGATGCGGATGACCAGTTCGCGGGCGTGCGGGTGATCGACGTCAGCAACCCCAGGGCACCGCGGCTGGCCAGGGTGCTGGAAACGGGGAGTCGAGAGCTGCTCGCGGCTCGGATCACCGCCACCCGAGGGATCCTTGCGACCCGCCATCGCGACACGGTGCAGCAGGAAGGTCAGGTGCTGGGCCGGGACATGCTGGTCGACATCTGGAACATCTTCGACGACTGCACCGACCCCCAGCTCCTGGGCACGCTGCGGTTCCCGACAGTCAGCAGGATCTTCGGCGATCCGCCCGCTGAAACAGGCGGGCCCGCCCACAACCTCACGCTGAACCCCACCGCGACCAAGGTGTACGGCTCGATTCCGATGCACGAGGCCGACATCACCGACCTCGCGAATCCAGAGAACTGGACGGTGCGGAACCTGCACTGCGCGATCGCCAACCAGTACTACCCGCCCTACAAGGCAGCCCCTGGCCTCTGCGAGGCGCGAGAGACGGCGGGCCAGCCCCCGCCCGGGCAGAGCCCGCAGATCGGCCACGAGCCCGTGTTCAATCCTGATGGCTCGCGGCTGTACCTCGGGGCCCAGCTTCCCGTCCCGGGCAACAACGACATGTGGATCGTCAACATGGAAGGCCCCGACCCGGTCGTCGAGAGCGTGACGCCGGACGCTCCAGGCCACTCCATCGATTTCGCCACGATCAATGGGAACGAGTACCTGCTGCACTCGAACGAGATCGGCGGCAACGCCTGTGTCCCACAGGAACAGCGGCCGAGGTTCCTGGGGTTCGCCGACCGGGCGTACATGCTCGACATCACCGACGAGAAGTCACCCGAGAAGACATCTGAGCTGATCCTGGCGGACAGCAAGTTCGAGAACTGCAGCCCGTCGAACACGGGTGGACCGAGCACCGCCTACCACGACATCGACGACCCGCTCGACTCGACGTACGCCGTGATCGGGTTCGGATCCGCCGGCTTCCGCTTCTTCGACATCCGCGACCCGAAGAACCCCGTCGAGGCCGCGTACTTCAATCACGGCCAGACGGGACACACGAAGCCCTACATCAGGCCGGACACAGGCCACATCTGGGTGACCGACGCCGATGGCTTCCGGGTGCTCGAGCTCGAACCCCAGGTCGTGGCGCAGCTGGGCCTCACCCCGCCTTCCTAAGGAGTCCTGCGCGAACGACGGCTGGAAGATCTACAGCGGCGACGAGGATCGCCTCTTCCAGAACCACGGTGACTGCGTCAGCTACGTCACCAGCCGCAGCCGCTCGGGAGCGGGCTGATCGCAGCATCCGGCGGCGGTCACGTTTGCAGCAGGAGGGCCAAGCCTCCGACCGTGTAGCCGATCATCACGGCGAGCAGCGGGTACTGCGAGCGTGACGCGCCGGCTCCGTGGCGCTCGACCGCCCGGTCGTGGGCGACGACGACGCCGGCCACGTGGCCGGCCAGCACGGCTGCCGCCTGGACCCAGGCGATGGTGTCGGTGGAGACGAGGAGGTAGTCGACTCGGCGATCGACGGTGCCGAACAGGTCCCAGCCGCGCCCGAAGGGATCGGAGGCGAGAGCGATCGCGGCCTGGCCCTCGAAGACGAACAACGAGAAGTAGTGCGCGACGACATAGCCGAAGGCGATCGGCACCAGCGACGGCACGTAGGCGGCAGACAACCCGTCGACGTCCTCGCCCGTCAGGGCCGTGACCTCCATGGCGGAGCGGAACAGCAGCGCCACCACCGCGATCGCGAAGAGCAGGCCGAGAGACGACGTCAGCGTGGCATCCCAACCCTGGCGGCCCTGCTGGACGTCGCGCCACCACGAGGTGCGGGTGAGGCCGTCGAACGCGGTCGAGCCCAACGCCACCAGGACCACGGCCGAGACGGCGGGTGACGCCACCACCGTGGCCAGCCCCGCGCAGGGCGGGCGGAGCCGCAGCCGGCCCTCGTCGTCGCGGCGGACGGGTGCAAGGGCGGCGACGAGGCGGAACCAGGCGCCGAACGGGTCACCGACACTCAAGGCCAGCACGGCCCACACCACCAGGGCGACGCCCACGACCCGGGGCGACGCCGGCTCGTGGTAGCAGAGCTCGAGCCACGCGAACCCGAGCAGCCCGACGGCGCCGGCCCACGCGTCGTCGACGCGTCCTCGCCACCACCGCGGGGCCCACGGCGCCAGTCCCCGCCACACGTCGCCGGCGACGGCGCACATCGCCTGCACGCCGACCCAGAACACAACGTAGAAGGCCACCGGCGCCAGGTTCGACGTCGGCTCCTGCGGCCCGTCGAAGGCGGCGACGACGACCACGACGAAGACGAACGTGCCGAGCACCCAGGCGGCGACGACCACAGCTGGCGGCCAGAGAGCCACTGGGCGGCCTCGGGCGGCCGCCGCGAGGCGGGGCTGGTTCCAGAACAGCCGCAGGGTGAGGAAGCTGATGGCCAGCGCCGCCACGGCGCCGTAGGCGAAGAGCCAGAACGGCAGGGGCAGGTCGGCGCGGGCGCCGATCCCGTGGGCCAACACCACCTCGTTCAGGTGACCTGCAGCTCGAGGAGCAGGTTGTCGGCCTCGTGCAGCTCGACCTCCCAGGCCCCAGGCTTGTCGGCCGTGAAGGACAGCGTCGCCGGCTCACCGGGCACGAGATCGACCGTGAGGTCGTAGCCGTGCACGTGGACCTCGTCATTCAGGTCCGAGGTGACCACCAACACGACCCGCTCGCCGAGGCCGACGGCCTCAGTGCGCACCCCGCCCTCGGGCTCGCCGCCGGTCGCGGCGACCTCGATGCGATGGCCGTCGTCGGGCGGCGTCGTGGTGGTGCTGCTCGACGTAGGCAGCGACTCGGCCGGTCGGTCCTGCAGCCGCGGCTCGACGGAGACGTCGTCGTCGCTCCCGCAGGCGGCGACCACCACGAACAGCAGGGCTAGCTAGGGCTGTCTTGCGCACGTCAGGAGCCTAGGAGTCCCTGGAACTGGCGGTCGGACGAAGGAGCAGGTGAAGCAGCTCACGGACGTTTCGTCCTCCTGGTTCGTCATATGCTGCAGTACACGAAGAGGCTCTTCTCTTCGGCAGTCGGGATGGGAATCACGGCCTCGGGGAGTGCCCCTGGCTTCGCCGGGCGGCCGTTCGGGTACAGGCCGGCGAGCGTCGGCAGGCCGAGCGCGTCTCGAACTTGCGGCTCGAGCTCGAGGACCCAGAGGCCCGTGCCCGTGGTCAGCCAGATGTATCCGGTCTGGGGGTCGTAGCGGGTGTGCTTCCCGGCCGAGTCCAGACGCCGCGATCCGTCCTCTCGGAGGAACTGGCCGGGGTTGAAGTACGCCACCTCGGTCGGCGCCGTCGGGTCGGAGACGTCGAACAAGCGCAGTCCGGCATTCCCCATGGGCAGCATGGCGAACTCTGCGTTGTTGGGTCCGTCGAACTCGTTGTAGTGGACGGTCGAGCGCACCCCCGATGCGATCTGCGCCGCGCAGTTGGCTGGATCGTTGATCGCCAGCTCGAGCTCCGCGACGGTTCGAGGTGCAGCGCCGTCGCTTACATCGGTGAGGAGGGACTCAGCGGCGCCGGCGGCGGGTGTGGCGTCGTCGGGCACGCAGCCGTTGGCGCCGGTGCTCGAAGGGTTCGCCATGCCCACTGGCACCGGGCCAGCGACGCCCTCGACCGCGCCGACGGCGATGCCACCGAAGGCGGCGACGATGGCGGTCTCGTCGGAATGCAGCAGGAACTCCCTGCCTCCGATCGTTGTCGACCGAATGCCGTGGCCCGGACCCGGGATGGCGCTCAGCACCGTTGGCTTCTCCCGCGTCAGGTCGACGGTGACGACCATCTCCTCGTTCGGACCTGGTAGCTGGCCAGCGAAGTACAGTCGCGACCCGTCCCTCGAGAAGGCGAACTCATGGGACATCTGCGACGGGCTCTTGCTCGTGGCGGCGGGGTGGCTCTCGCACGGCACGGGCCCCTGGTACTTGGGGTGGTACTGCCTCAACAGGTCGCACGAAATATCCTCGACCGTCCACGACGAGGGATTGCCGAGGTCGGAGATGTTGGCCCGCTTCACGCCGAACGACGCGTAGATCGCCGTCGCATCCGGATTCAACGTGATGTTGTGGGGGTAATCGCCGAAGTCGATCGTCCCGAGCAGTTCAGGGTTCGTGCAGGTGGATACGTCCCAGACGTCCACCATCCTCGGGTTTTGGACCGCCGAGCCCTGCGTCGTGACCAGGATCGCCCGGTCCGAAGTGGTGACGGCGTGGATGTTCTCGGAACCGCCACCGGTACCCGGCAGGATGTCCGTCACCTTGGGGGCGGTGGGCGTGCTCATGTCCAGCGCGATCGTTCCGGGGCCAGCGACCACATAAGCGCAGTCGCCGGACCACGCCAGGTCACCCGCGCCCGCACCGAGGAGCTCGTCCGGCCCGACATGGGCCACCACGGCAAGGCCGCAGTTGTAGCCCTGCAGGGCACGACCCGAGAGTTGGTCGGCGCGGGGAACGTCGCCTTGGATGCCCGTCTCGGGCGTGTCTTCGGTTCCGCACTGTGCCGGTGAGGTCCAGTCCGGGTTCCAGTCAGCGCGTGCCGCCGGGAGGGCCCCGAGAGCCAATACGGCCACGACGCCGATGGCCCAAACAAGCCTCGCGCTTAGTCTCAAGTGGAATCCCATCGAGTTCTCCGTTCTGCTCACGACCACAGGAGGCGACCCACGACGCCTCAGACCCAGAGTCGGCAGTACGAAGTCGCCGCGGTGGGTTTGGGCTCGAAGGACTCAACGAGCGCCGTCGCGCCGTCCGACCGCGCCGGCGCACCGTCGTCGTTAATCACGTCCATCTCTGGCAGGCCGAGCGCAGTGCGGACCTGGGGCTCGAGCTCGAGCACCCGAAAGCCGCCCTGCTCGCTGAGCATCCAGATGTGCCCGGTTTCGGGCCGATATCGCGTGTGCATACGCACCCGGTCGAGCGACGTAGAGCCATCGGTGGCGCGGTACTGGCCGGGATTGAAGTACGCCGCCTCGACCGGTTGGGCTGGATCGCGCACGTCGAAGACTCGAAGCCCGGCGTTCTTCATCGAGAGCATCGCGAAGGTCGTGTTCTCCGGATCATCGACGGTGTTGTAGTGGACAGTGGAGTTGACCGATGAGTCGAGCGCCGCGGCGCACGTCTCGGGCTCTGGTCGGTTGATGGCGAGGCCGAGCTTGGACACCGTGTGCGGCGCCGTCTCGTCGCTGATGTCGGTGAGGTACGACTCGGCGGTGCTGGCGAACGGCGTGGCCTGCTCGGGCAGGCAACCGTTCGACCGCCGCTCGGCGGGCTGCGGGACGCCCGGCGCCGTCTCGTCCGAGCGGAGCAGGAACGCGTCGCCGTCGATGGTGGCTCGCCGAATGCCATGAGCGGCCCCGGGCGTGCTGCTGATGACGCGCACCGGCGATGTCGTCAGGTCGACGACGTGCACGTACTCCTCGTACGGCGTGGGGAGCTGCCCCCCGATGTAGAGCCGGGTGCCCGACTTGTTGAACTCGACCTCGTGGGAGAGCTGCTGCTGCCCTCCCTGGTTCAGATCGCAGAGCGGACTCGGCCCGCCGTAGGCGGGGTGGTGCTGTGCGACGATCTCGCACTGCAGGTTCCTCACCGTCCAGCTCGAGGGGTTCTCGAGGTTGGCAATGTCCGCCATCTGCAAGGACATCGTGACGAACACCTTGGTGGCGTCCGGCGTTAGCCCGATGTTGTGGGCCCCGTTAGGGAACGAGATGGTGCCCTTGAGCTGCGGCTCGGTGCACGTGCTGACGTCGTAGACGTCCACCAGGCTGAGCCCCTGGGTCACCAGGTTGGCGGCGGAGGTAGCCACCGACCGTGTGGCGATCAGGACCGCACGGTCATCGGTGGTGACCGCCTGGATGTTCTCGGACCCACCGCCCGCTCCTGGCAGCTCCGCGACCGTCACCGGGTTGGTCGGGTCGCTCACGTCGAGCACCCGCACGCCGCCGCCGCCCTGTACGTAGGCGCAGTCGCCGGACCACGCGAGCGACGAGCTCGACGCGCCATCGAACCCGTTGTGGCCGACCACGGCGAGCCCGCAGTTGTAGCCCTGCTCCGCCCGCCCGGATTCCTGGTCGGCGCGAGGGACGTCGCCTTGGATGCCGGTCTCCGGCGTGTCAAGGGCACCACAGCGCGCCGGCGACCTGTACGGGTCAGCCGGCTCGTCGGCTCTCGCCGCGGACACACCGGTCGCCGCCAGCAGTGCGCCGACAACGATCAGTCGAGTCAGCTGGGAACTGGAACGCATCGACTTTCCCCTTGTGCCAGATGTCGGCCTCTCCACCGACTCCTGAGACCTACTCGTCCGCCCTTCGCGAAATCACGTATTCGGCACCGCGAGGTCGTGTTCCTGCCAGATTTTCAACTTCGACATCGATTCCGATTGCGCCACAAGCTCGGCAGCAACCAGGCCGATTCCCAGGTCTCGTCGCGCTGGTCGAGGGCGACACCTCCGCACCCAGAGGCGATGCCTCAATGGCCGCCGCCTTCGACGTCCCTCGGGTGATGCGCGAGTGCCTGCTCGCTGCGGGGGTTTCTGTCCTCGCCCACGACTCGTCTGGTTCGACTACTCGGTCCGCGGCCCGGGTGATCTCGACCCGATAGGGCATCGTCCGGACACTCGATGACCTTTGCCCGGGCGCTTGTTGGGGGTGCCAGGTTCGTGGTGGCCGACGTGTTCGACTCGGCCCGCGCTGACCCTGGCTGGGGAGGCGTTCCGCGTGCATGCGTGGTGTGCCGTCACCGACCTCGCTGGACGCGCGGTGACCGGCGGCCTCGACATGGCGGCGCGAGATCCGTACGACTCGCCGCTCACCTCCCAGCTCGAACCTGGCGACGATGCCTACGGCCCAGCCGGGCACGCTGTGCTCGAGTGGTCGACCGACTGCGTCTGCTGGACCGAGCGAGACGCCTTCGCTCGCTGACCGTCGCCGCGTCAGACTGAGGTCAGCCGGGAAGGACGAGTCCCGGCCGGGGCCACGTCGTCTCGACGAGCCGGCCGGAGCGGGACAGCGTGACCACCGCCCGCCGCCCATCGGCGCCGCCGAACGCGATGTTCGTCGTCACGTCACCGGGAATGGGGTGCACGTCCACCTCCTCGCCGTCGGGAGTGACGACGACGAGCCCGTCCCCGATGGCGCCGATGACGATCCGCCCGTCCTCTTCGACTGCGAGCGAGTCGAAGGAGAACGGCGTGGCCGCAACGCACGTGCCGCCGTGCCTGATCGCGAGCGAACCAGGCGCGGGGCGCACCTCCCCGGGCGCAGACAGCTCCCACGCCCACAGCCGGCCCGTGTGCGTCTCGGCGACGTAGACGTGCCCGCCGCCGGGCGAGAGGCCGACGCCGTTCGGGCCCAGCAGCGGGAACGCGATCTGGTGGACGGTGCTGCCGTCGGGAGGCACGTAGTACAGCCCGCCACGGTCGACGCTGCCGTGACGACCCTTGCCATGGTCGGTGAACCACAGGCCGCCGACCTCGTCGAACACGAGGTCGTTCGGACCCCTGAGGCGCCGCCCGCCACAGGAGTCATGCAGGATCGTCACCCCGCCGGACTCGAGGTCGACTCGCTCGATCCAGCCGCCCTCGAATCCCGGCGGCTCGTTCGTGTGGGTCGCGCGATCGATGGGGATGCGCACGCCGTCGACGTCGCTCCACAGGAACCCGCCGTTGTTGGCGACGTAGCCGAAGCCGTCCGGACCGATCGCGAGGCCGTTGGGTCCGCCGCCAGGGGTGGCGATCACGGTCGTTCCCGCGTCGTCGATCCGCAGGACGCGGCCGCTGTCGATGTCGACGACGATCACCGACCCGTCGGCACGCACCACGGGTCCCTCGGGGAACCCGAGGTCGGAGGCAAGCAGATCGAACGCCAGCGGGTCGTGGAACGTCGTCCTCACCGGCTTGGCTCCAGACCGAGCACCCGTCTCGCGTTGTCCCGCAGGAACTTCGGCCAGATGTCGGCCTTGAGCGGAACCTGAGGCATCTCGCCCATGATCCGGTCGAGCGACAAGCCCATCGGGAAGTACCCCCCATAGATCAGCCGCTCGGCGCCGCGAGAGTTCGCGTAGTCGATGGCGGCTCGCGGATAGAAGCGCGGAGCGAAGGCCGTGGTCGAGTAGTGGAGGTTCGGCCACTTGATCATGAGCTTCACGGCGAGGTCGACCCACGGTTCGCCCCCGTGGCGCATCACCACCACGAGGTCCGGGAAGTCGTAGAGGACCTGGTCGAGTAGCTCGACCTTCTGACACATCGACGGGACCCGCGGGCCAGCCAGACCGACGGTGATAAAGACCGGCAGGCCGAGCTCCACGCACTTGGCGTACACCGGGTACATCAGCGGCGCGTCGATCGCTACCTGCGGCGCGACTCCGTGCGGGAACAGCGAGACTGCACGCAACCCCCAAGCCTCGTGGGCTCGGATGAGCTCGCGGATGCCCTCCATGCCGCGGTTGGGGTCGACGGTGTACGAGGCGACGAAGCGGTCAGAGTGCTGCGTCAGCGCACGCTCGGTCTCCTCTACTGCCGCGGTCAGGCTCACGAGGCCGACCTCGATCCCGAACCGATCCATCTCAGCGAGCGTCGTCGCGACCGGGTCTGCGGCCTCAGTCGTCTTGGGGACGTCGTGGAACATGTACTCCGCCGGCATCTCGAAGGACTCCTTCGACTCCCGGTCGCGGAGCAGCTGCTGGCGCATCGTCGCGTACAGCTGGTCGGGATCCGTCGGGAACCCGATCATCGTGTCGACGATCCCTTCCTCGAGCGGGCCGCTCACTTCGGCGGGAAGCGAAGGGCGCCATCCAGCCGGATGTTCTCGCCGTTGAGGTACGCGTTCCGAACGATCGAGTCGACGAGGAGCGCGAACTCCTCTGGCCTGCCCATCCGCTTCGGGAACACGATGCTGGCCGTCAGCTTGTCCTTCAGCTGGTCAGGTGCGCTCAGCATCATCGGCGTGCCCATCGTCCCGGGCGCGATCGCGCACACCCGGACACCGATGGCGGCGAGGTCGCGTGCCAACGGGAGCGTCATGCCGAGGATGGCGGCCTTCGCTGCGGCGTAGGCGAGCTGCCCCGTCTGGCCTTCGAGCCCGGCGAGCGATCCCGTGTTCACCACCACGCCGCGCTGGCCGTCCTCGTCGGGCTGGTTGGCTGCCATGGCGACGGCTGTCAGGCGCGTCACGTTGAACGTGCCGATGGCGTTCATCGCCATCGTGGCGACGAATGCGTCCATGTCGTGTGGTGTGCCGTCACGCCCGAGCGTCCTGCCAGCGCCCCTCACACCGCCACCGGCCACGTTCACCACGATGGACAGCGTGCCGACCGAGCGGGCGGCAGCGATCGCAGCCTCGACATCGTCATCGTCCGTCACGTCGCCGCCGACGGCCACGGAGCGGTCGCCGAGCTCCTTCGCGAGATCACTGGCGGCGTCGCCGTCACGGTCGAGGATCGCGACGCCGACGCCTGCTCCAACCAGGTGACGAACCGTCGCAACACCAAGTCCGCCGGCACCGCCGGTGACGATGGCCGACCTGCCGGTCAACTCCATGTCATCCTCCCTCCAGAAGCCTTGCCCGGTCCCACCGTCTAGGTCATTTCTACATCGACGTCAATTTCAGTGTTAGCCTCGAACGACTCCCGACCGAGAATAGGAACGGCCGCTGTCCCCCACCTCCGCTGACGACGACCTTCGCCAGCTGCGCGACGCACTGCGCGGCACGCTCGGGAGCGACAAGGCCGACGTGGCGCTCGCGCCCCGGAGCGATTGGCGCGACGGTTGGCGGGCGCTCGCGAGCCTCGGGATCGCAGGCTTCTGCGTCCCCGAGGAGCGCGGCGGGTTCGGGCTCCGCGTCGACGCCGCCGTCGCCAGCGCGATGGAGCTCGGCGCCGCTCTGCATGGCAGCCCCTTCGCCGGCCTCACTGCCAGCGCCCACGCGCTCGCCTCGGCCGAGCCCGACGACGATGTCGCAGCGCTCCTCGCCGCCGTCCTCGCAGGCGAGCGCACCTGCGCCTTCGGCCGGCTCGGCTCTGGTGGCATCGCCCGCAACGTCGACGGCGGGCCTGACGCCGACGCCGTCCTCCTGCTCGACTTCTCCGGTGACGGCCTCGTCCTCCTGATCGATCGATCGGCGTGGTCCGTGGCACCGTCCCGTCAGCAGTTCGACGTCACGCGCACGTCCGCCGACATCACGGTCGACGTCCAGCGCGGACGACGTCTCGCTGCGGACACGCTCGCGCTCGACCTGTTCGGGCTCCTCCTCGCCGCGGACGCCGTCGGAGGCGTGCAGCGGATGCTGGACCGCACCGTCGCCTACGCCGCACAGCGCCAGGCGTTCGGCCGCCCGATCGGCGGGTTGCAGGCAGTGCAGCATCGCCTCGTCGATCACACCGTGCGGGCAAGGGGCATGGCGCTGATCGTGCACGAGGCAGCGCGGCTCCTCGAAGCGGGCTCGCTCCAGGCCCGTCGCTTCGTCGCTCTCGCGCAGCTGAGCGCCAGCTCCAGCGCGCTGCACGTGCTCCACGACCTGCTCCAGCTGACCGGAGCGATCGGCTTCACGTGGGAGTACGGCCTCCACTTCTACGAGCGCCGGGTCCACCAAGATGCCCGCCTGTCCGCCAACCCGCGGGCGGCGGTGCGATCGCTCGCCACGATCGAGGGGTGGACCGATGCCGGTTGACGTCGACGCCTTCCGCCAGGAGGTCCGCACGTTCATCGCCGAGCGCGGCGTGCGCATGGACCATGAGGGAGTGCGGGCCCCACGCGGCGCCGCGGAGGAGCGGGCTATCCGGGGCTGGCTCCGATCGCTGCACGAGGCGGGGTACCTCGGCGCTGGATGGCCAGAAGCGTGGGGCGGGCGGCCCGGGCACGTCCCCGTCCTCGACCTTGTCCTCATGGAAGAGCTGATCCTGGGCGACGCCTACCGACCGCTCGACCAGGTGATGCTGGCGACCCACGCGATCATCGAGTTCGGCACCGACGCGCAGAAGCGAGAGCTCCTGCCGAAGATCCGCAGCGGCGAGCACATCTGGTGCCAGCTCTTCAGCGAGCCGGACGCGGGGAGCGACCTCGCCTCCCTCCGCACGCGCGCCGAGCCCGATGGCGAGGGGTTCGTGATCAGAGGCCAGAAGATCTGGAGCACCGACGCGCAGTGGGCCGACATGGGGATGCTCCTGGCGCGCACCGACCCGACCGTCGACAGCCACGCCGGGATCACGGCCTTCGTCGTGCCGATGGACGTGCCTGGGATCGAGGTCCGGCCCATCCGCGAGATGACGGGCTTTGCAGAGTTCTGCGAGGTCTTCCTCGACGGCGTGCGCCTGGGCCCCGAGCACGTCCTCGGCGAGATCAACGGAGGGTGGACGGTCGTGACCTCGGGCCTCGCGTCCGAGCGTGCGTTCGTCGGTGCCAACGCCGTGCAGCTCGAGCGGATGTTCCGCGACCTCGTCGCGCTCGCGACGATCGCTCGGCTCGACGACGGTACGGCGGCGATCGAGCACGAGGATGTCCAAGCGCAGCTCGCCGACGCGCTCGTCCGGGTGGAAGAGGTGAAGCTGATCGTCCGCGACACCGTCGAACGGATCTTGGTCGACGACGAGCAACCGAGCGACGGTCCCGTCGCCAAGCTCGCCTACACGGAGATGAACGTCGCGCTCTGCGAGCTCGCGCTGCAGCTGATCGGGTCGGCCGCGGCCATCGACGACGACGGCGCCGAGGTGGCCGACCGCTGGTACCACAACTTCCTCTGGGGCCGGGCTCTGACCATCTCCGGAGGAGCATCGGAGATCATGCGCGGGCTGATCGGTCGCCAGCTGCTCGGCCTCCCGCGCGCATGACCGCCATGAGGATGTCCCCGGACGACGACGCCGAGATCCGCAACCTGCTGGCGCGGTACTGCGTCCTCCTCGACCAAGACGACATCGAGGCGTGGATCCAGCTGTTCACCCCTGACGCGACCTACGACGTGTACGGCCACACGTTCGCGGGCCACGACGGCCTGCGGAAGATGATGAGCGGCGCGCCAGGCGGCCTGCACCTCGGCGGGCCACCTGCGATCGAGCCGGTCGACCGCGATCACGCCGTGACGCAACAGAACCTCCTGTTCGTCGAGCGCGCCACCGGGAAGATGCGACAGGCCCTCTACGACGATGAGCTGGTGCGGACCGCCGAGGGCTGGCGTCTCGCGTCACGCCGCTGCCGGTTCATCACCGCCGCAGGCCTCAGCGACCGCCCCGACGAGTAGGTGGATGTCCATGTCGATCGCAAGTCCACCGGAAGAGCGCCGACCGCACGTCCTCGGGGACCTTGGCCTCGTCATCGAGGAGGTGGGTGATGAGCTGCATGCGACGGCAGACGTCCTACCCACGATGTGGACACCAGGCACGACGAGCCTGCGCTTGTCGATCCTGGCGACGTGGGCGGACACGCTCCTGGGGCTGATCGCCGTACGCGCCCTCGCGCCGCGGGTGCCAGTGACCCTCGAGCTCGACGTCCACGTACCGGAGAACATCGTCGACGCCACGACGGTGCGGTGCGTCGGCCGCCTCGCCAAGGAGGGCAGCTCGGTGCTCGTCTCGACAATCGCCTTCCTGGTCGACGACAGGCGGGTCGGGTTCGGCCACAGCATGTTCATGGCCGCACCGGACCCGCGGTTGACGATGCCGACGGGGAGCTGGGCGCTCGACCGGTTCCATGCCCGACGGGGCACGCTGGAGCAGCCGTTCGCTGAGCGGACCGGCTGCGTCCGCACCGGGCCCGGCTCGGCGACGATTGCTTGCGAGCCGCACGTCCTCAACCAGTCCAAGGTCCTGAACGGCGGCCTCCTCACCATCGTCGTCGAGGAGGCGGTGTTGTCGGCGGCGCCGCCGGGCCAGACCATCGCCTCGATGCAGGTGCGGTTTCTGCGGCCGGTCCGGCAGGGGCCGGCGGTCGCTCAAGCCACGGTGCACGCGGGGCTCGGCGAGGTTGAGGTCCATGACGCCGGCACCGGCGCGCTGGCGGTCCTTGCCACCACCAGATCAGCGAGCAGGTGAGCGAGCTACCGCTGCCGGTCGAGCATGCGAGCCAGGTTCGCCCGAAAGGCGGGCTCGTCGAACGATGCGGTCTCGGTCGCGATGGCACCGGGCAAGTACGACTCGACGGCCGCGCGGACCGCACTGTTCAGCAGGGCCTTCGTCTCGCGCACTGACTGTGGCGGCAGCGCCGCCAGCCGCTGGGCCAGCTCGAGGGCGGCCTCGCGCGACCGCCCGCGCGGCACCACCCGGTTGGCGAGCCCGCACGCGACGGCGTCGGCAGCTGCCAGGCGCTCGCCGAGGAGGATGTACTCCTTCGCCCGCAGCAGGCTGGTCAGCAACGGCCATATCAGCGCACCGCCGTCCGCGGCCACGAGCCCGAGGGCGACGTGCGGGTCGGCGAAGTAGGCGTGCTCCTCGATGAGGACGATGTCGCTCATGGAGGCGAGGCTGCACCCCCCTGCACGATCTCGGCCGCTTCGACCATGATCGCGTCCCGAAGCGCCGGATCCCCGGTCATGCGCTCGAGCAGCCCGAGGTCGCCGCCGGCCGAGAAGGCGCCACCCGCGCCGGTGATCACGATCGCTCGCACCTCGGGGTCCTCGTCGAGCTCCCGCCAGATGCGGGCCAGCTCGCCGTGGAGCGCCTCGTCGGCGGCGTTCAGAGCCCCGGCGCGGTTCAGCAGCACAAGGCGCACGGCACCGTGGACCTCCACGAGCAGCTCGTGGCCCGCCCCGCGCCCCTGAGGTTTCTCCGTCGACATTGCGCTTACGCTGCCATGTTTCTATATTGACGTCAATGTTATCCACGGTTCTGGCGTCGGTCGACCCGCTCCTCCGCGTGAGCACCTACGCCGGCTCGATCGAAGCGTGGTTGGCGAAGGAGCCTGCGTGCCTCCGGGCGGTGCGGGCACCGATCCCGTGGTACGAGCAACGAGTCGAGGCGATGCGCGGCCTCATGGGCGCGCTGTTCGAGGAGGGCTGGTCCCGCTACGGCTGGCCGGAGCACGTCGGCGGCCTCGGCGGGACGATCTTCCACCGCGCCGCAATGTGGGAGGCGCTGGCTCGCCACGGCGTACCTGGCATGGCGCTGTTCGAGCATCTCGAGATCCTGGCGCCGACGCTCGTAGCGAAGGGGCCGACGCCGCTGGTGGCCACGACGCTCCCGCAGTTCCTCGCCGGGCAGGAGCTCTGGGCCCAGGGATTCTCAGAACCCGATGCCGGCTCCGACCTCGCGAGCATCCGAACCACGGCGCGGCGCACCGCTGACGGCTACCTCGTGAACGGCCGAAAGATCTGGACGAGCTGGGCCCGCTACGCGACGTGGTGCCTGGTGCTCGCCCGCACCGGCGCGCCGGACTCGCGGCACCGAGGCCTCACCGCGCTCGTCGTCGACCTCCGCTCCCCCGGCGTCGAGGTGCGCCCGATCGAGCAGGCGAACGGAACTGACGAGCTCGCTGAGATCACGTTCGACGACGTCCACGTGCCTGCGGACCGCGTCGTCGGTGACCTCGACGGCGGTTGGCAGGTCGCCATGCACATCCTCAGCCACGAGCGCGGAACGTTCGCCTGGTTCCGCCACTGCTTCCTCTACCAGCACCTCGTCGCGTCTCTCGCCGACGCCAGCGCCAACGAGGACAGCGCGCTCGGTGCGGCCCTGCTCGACCTCGCTGCCGTCACCGCCACAAGCCATGCCGGGCTGCACGCACACGCGGAAGACCTGCCCCTCGGCCCGCGGGCGGCCTACCCGAAGCTGCTCCTGTGCGCGGCCGAGCAGTCGGTCTACGACTGGATCCTGGCCACGGACCCTGATCTCGTCCTCGACGCCACAAGCGAGGAGTGCAGGGTCCGACGACAGGAGTACCTGTTCTCCCGGATCGTCACCGTGTACGGCGGCTCGCAGCAGATGCAGCTGGAGACGATCGCCAAGCAGATCCTCCGCCTGCCGTGATCCCCGTCGACCGCGCTGCAGGCGCAGCGGAGGAGTACCTGGCGGTCGCCGAGCAGGCGATGCGGACGAGCGGCGGAAGCGCGGCGCTCGACGCGCTCGGCTGGTGGGATCTGCTCCCCCAGCTCCGCGACGTGGAGATGCGCACGGCGCTGTTCGCGCTGTTCCGGGCCCAAGGCCGCGAGCTCGCCAGCTCGGCTGCCCTTGGCGGGTTGCTGGCCCAGCCATACCTCGAGGGCACGGCCATCGCGCCCGGCACCGTGGTTGCCACCGTGGCCCGCCAGTCGGCCCGTCGCGGCGAGGTGCACGTCGTCGTGGGCGACCTCGAGGGGCGACAGCTGCTGGTCGACCGAGCTGGTCACGGCGCAGTGGTCGCCTCGCTCGACGCGGTCGAGCTCCGCCCCATCGACGTGTCCGGCCGGCTCGTCCTCCACGAGGTGGAGGTCGACTGGTCGCGAGCGACGCCGACGGTGGGCGAGGCCGATGCTCGGCGAGCGCGGGTCCGAAGCAGGTTCCTGGGCCGGGTCGCGCTCGCGCTCGAGATCCTCGGCGCCGCCGAGACGGCCGTGACGCTCGCCATCGACCACGCCGGGGCCCGCGAGCAGTTCGGCCAGCCCATCGGGCGCTTTCAGGCGGTGCGCCACCTGCTGGCCTGGGCCCGCACCGACTGCGTGGCGATCGAGAACGTGGCGCGCCAGGCCATCGCCCTCGATGGAGCGGCGCCGGAGCGCTACGACGAGGTCGTAAAGGCGCTCGCGGGCCGCAACGGGCGCAAGGCCTGCGAGCGCGCGCTCCAGGTGCTGGGCGGGATCGGCTTCACCGCGGAGCACGACCACCACCACCTCCATGGCCGGGTCCTCGCCCTCGACGCGCTGCTCGGCACCTCGGCCGAGCTGACCCACGGGCTCGGGACGTGGTTGCGCACCGAGCAGGCAGACCCTGGGTTCGCGTCCGCGCTCCTCGTCCCCAAGCTGTGAGCGCTAGAGGGTGGTCGCTTCGCGGCGGTGGATCCGCCACCTGTCGCCATCCCGCCGCAGATCGTCGCGGTAGCGGCCGGTGAGCCGCGGGACGAGGTGGCCCTCGGACTTGGCGAGGAACACGAAGTCGGACGACGCCGACGCGTGGTCACCGTCGATGTCGATGTCGACGACGACGTTGGCGGTGATGTGCTTGCCTCGATGCCCGGGCGCCTGGGTGGCCTCGAACCACTGGAGGAGCGCTTCTCGGCCCGTCTGCACCCGACCTGCGAACACGAACGACCCGTCGTCGGTGAAGCAGTCGACGAGGGCGACGAACTCGCCGTCGTCGCAGCGCTGGCAGTACTCGGCCAGGACGCGCCTGATCTCAAGCTCGTCCTGCATCGCTGATCCGTGCACCGGTCCATCGTATTGACATCGACATCGAGCACAAGAGGAGCGCGATCGTGCACCTAGGTCTCAGCGCAATCCAGCTGGCGAGGCTGTGGTACGAGAAGGGCCGATGACAACCGTCGCCGACCTGTTGCTCGCTCGGGCCGACGACGATCGGCCGGGGCTCCTGCACGAAGACGGCACGTGGACCTTCCGAGAGATCATCGAGGAGGGCCGGCGACGGGCCGCGCTGCTCACGGAGCTCCACGACGTGGACCGCCCACCGCACGTCGGCGTGCTGCTCGACAACGCCCCCGACTACCTGTTCTGGCTGGCAGGAGCGGCACTCGCCGGCGCGGTGGTCGTGGGGATCAACTCGACCTACCGTGGCGCACAGCTCGCGCAGCTCATCGCCCACACCGACTGCCAGCTCCTCGTGACGTCCAGCTCGCTCGCCGAGCTGCTCGATGGGGCTCCCACCTTGGTTCCGCAGGAGCGGATCCTCCTGGTGGATGATCCCGGCTACACCGACCGGCTGGCTGCGGTCGACCCGTTCACCGCTCCCCCGGCGCCACTCAGTGAGGACGACCTCTTCCTTCTCGTGTTCACCTCGGGCTCGACGGGGCTTCCGAAGGCGGTGCGTTGCACGCAGGGACGGCTGGCACGCACCGGCGCACACGTCGCCAGCATCGCCGAGCTGACCGCGGACGACGTCGTCTACTCTTCGCTCCCGTTCTTCCACTCCTCCTCGCTGTTCACTGGCTGGTCCTCGACGCTCAACGCCGGCATCCCGATCGCGACCCGCAGGAAGTTCTCCGCGTCAGGCACCGTCGGCGACATCCGGCGCTACGGCGCCACGCTGCTCACCTACACGGGGAAGGTCCTCAACTACATCCTGACGGTGCCCGAACAGGCCGAGGATGGCGACCTCCCGCTGCGGCTCGCCATCGGCAACGAGGCGTCCGTGAACGACATCAAGGAGTTCGCCCGCCGCTTTCGATGCACGGTTCGCGACAGCTACGGATCGACCGAGGGGCTGATCATCGTGCGGCGCGACCCGTCCATGCCCGACGGCGCACTCGGCCTGGCGGCCGAGTCAGTGAAGGTACTGAACCCTGACACGGGCGCCGAGTGCCCGGCGGCGGTGTTCGACGAGCACGGCCGGGTGGTGAACCTCGAGGAGGCCGTCGGCGAGATGGTGGAGACGCAGCCGTCGTCCGGGTTCGAGGGCTACTACAAGAACGAGACGGCCGTCCGCGAGCGGTTCCGCGACGGGTGCTTCTGGTCGGGCGACCTCGCCTACCGCGACGACCACGGCTGGTTCTACTTCGCCGGCCGCTCGAACGAGTGGCTCCGGGTCGACGGCGAGAACTTCGCCGCCGCGCCGGTCGAGGCGATCATCGCCCGCCACCCCGACGTGCGCTCGGTCGCCGTCTACGCCGTCCCCGATGACCCGGTTGGTGACCGCGTCATGGTCGCCCTCGAGGTCCGGGAAGGGGCGGCGTTCGATCCCGCGGAGTTCGACGAGTTCCTCCGCAGCCAGCCCGACCTCGGACCCAAGTGGATACCAGCATTCGTTCGGGTCGAGCCCGAGCTGTCGAAGCTGGCGAGCATGAAGCTCGACAAAACGCGGCTGCGGCGCGAGGCGTGGCATGCGGACCAGGTCTTCTGGCGGCCGGCGAAGGACGAGCACCTCCGTCCGCTCGTCGACGGCGACCGTCAGCAGCTCGACCCGCTGCTGCCCTGATCACCCGCGCAGCCGCTCCGCGAGGTCAGATCGCTTCGCCGCGGCCTCCATCACCAGCCGTGACCGCACGACCTTTCCCGAAGGCGTTCGAGGGAGCGGACCGTCCCAGATCACGAGCTGCTCGGGAAGCTTCCGGCGAGCTGTTCCTTGCGCGTCGAGGTGCCGGACGACGTCGTCGAGCGTGACATCCGCGTCCGCCTCGGGCAGCACGGCCACTGCCAGCCGCTCGCCGGTCGACGGGTCGGGCACCCCGAAGCACGCGTGCTCGAGCACGCCCCGCATCCCAGCGAGTGCGGCCTCGACCTCGTCCAGGGAGATCTTGAGCCCTGCGCGATCGACCACGGCCTTGAGCCGTCCGATCACGGTCAGACGGTCGTCTTGGAGCTCGACCAGGTCTCCTGTGCGGAACCACCCGTCCTCGAACGCAGCGTCGTCGTCCTCGGCGCCGGCGTAGCCGAGGAACAGACTGGGGCCTCTGATCATCCCCTCGTTCGGGTTCCGGCTCGAACCAACCCGCACCTCGCTCCCGGGCATGAGCGCTCCGTCATCCGAGAGCCGGCGATCCCGGTCGTCGCCCGGCAGGCTGCCCGTGAAGTTCGGCGCCTCGGAAGATCCGTACACGCGGACGATCTCGATGCCGAACCCATCCGTCGCTAGCTCGAGCAGGGGCCGCGGGAGCATCGATCCGCCGAGTGCCAGCGTCCGGAGGGTCGTGCGGTTGACGCCGCGGCGTTGCGCGGTGCGAAGCAGCCTCTCGGCGATCACGGGCGCCCCGCCGAGCAGCGTTGCTCCCGCGTCGTTCATCCGATCGAACGACTCCTCAGGATCGAAGGCGTCGTCCAGCACGAGCGCGGCGTGCTGGTCGGCGGCCAGCAGCACCTGCATGACGCCAGTGATGCTGCTGAGCGGGCTGACGAGGAACGCCACCGTGCGCTCGTTGGCACTGGCGATGCGAGCCATGTTGGCGGCCCCGGCAGTCAACGTGTTGAGCGAGTGGACAACGGCCTTCGGGCGAGCGGTCGTCCCCGAGGTGAGCAGCACGGCCGCGGGCGTGTCCCGATCCGGCTCCGACCACTCGACGTTCAGCGCGTCGCCGGCGTCGGCGCCGAGCGCCTCCAGGACGACCGCGTCGCGCTCGAGCCCGCCGACCAACCGCTCCTGCAATGCCGTCGGGACGATGATCGCGGCCTCCGGCAGGACCTCGAGCGCGATCCGAACGTCCGCGGCGCCGCAGCGGCGATCGAGGAGCAACGCTGTCGCGCCAAGTCGCGCGAGCGCGTGAAAGCAGACAACACCGGCGACCGCGTTGCCGGTGACGAGGACGGCGTCACCGCCGCGACGTAGACCACTTGCCGTGAGCGCGGCCATGGCCGAGGCGACGCGCCTGGCGAGGTCCTCGTAGGTCAGCTGCACTTCGGCGTCGGCGACGGCGAGCGCGCCTGGACGGCGAGCGGCGGCCGCCTCGATGCCGTCTCGCAGCGTCCCGCTGTCCCACCACCCTTCGGCGCGGTACCGCCGCGCTCGATCCGCGGAGACCTGGGATCCCGAGGGCAGCAGCGTCCGCACGGGCGTCCGTCAGGAGGAGGTCGCGGGCTGCCGGTCGCGCGGAAGACCGAGGCCCTGCTCGGCGATGGTGTTGCGCTGGATCTCATCGGTGCCGCCACCGAGCCGCAGGCCCGGTGCGAACAAGAACCGCTCGGCCCAGGGCAACGCGACGGGGTTGCCGGCGACCGTCGCCGATGCGCCGAGCAGCTGGAGCCCCGCTGCGGAGGTGAGCCTGGCGTGCTCGGAGTACAGAAGCTTCGCCACCGATCCGGCCGCGGGAACAGAGGCGCCTGTCGCGACACGGGCCTGCAGCATGTCGAGCAGCCGCTCTCTCGTGACAGCCGCCGCCAGTGCCTGGCGAACCAGGGGGTCGCCGCCGAGATGGAGTTCCTTCGCCAGCGCCACGAGCTGGACGGCGGCCCGAGCGCTGGTCCCCCCGCCGATCGCAGCCCGCTCGCTCATCAGCATCGTGCGCAGGACCGGCCATCCACCGCCGAGCTCGCCGATGAGGCCCGACTCCGGTACGAGCGCGCCATCGAGGAACACCTCGTTGAAGTGGTAGCCACCAGACATCTGCCGGAGCGGACGCACCTCTACCCCTGGTTGTCCCATCGGCATGGCGAAGCACGAGAGACCGGCCCGCCCGGGCGCAGCGCGGTCGGTGCGAGCCATGAGGAGGGCATAGTCAGCGCTCCCTGCACCGGACGTCCAGACCTTCTGCCCCGACACGGACCAGCCGCCGTTGTCTGGCGTCGCCAGCGTGGTGACGCTGGCGAGGTCAGAGCCGGCATCGGGCTCCGACAGCAGCTGGCACCAGCTCTCCTCGCCCCGGACGACCTTCGGCAGATGGGCCGTCCGCTGCTCGTCGGTGCCGTAGAGGAAGAGGAGCGGTGGCAGCATCTCGAGGGCGACGGCGAGCATCTTCGTCGACACGCCGTAGCGCGACTGCTCCTCGGCGACGACATCGTCCTGCCACCCCGGCGCGCCCTGCCCGCCGCACTCGACGGGCCACGAGCGGCCCGCGTAGCCGGCTTCGTGCAGCTGGCGCTGCCACCCGCACGAACGTTCGAAGGCTTCCTCCTCGCGTCCCCGGTACTCCTCGATCGTCGACGCAGAGACCACGTGGATCGATGAGAAGTCGCCGGGACTTCCCTTCGCGGGCGCGTGAGCATCGAGCCAGGCGCGGACCTCGGCCCGGAAGGCTTCCCGGCCTGCGTCGATCACAGAGCCGTCAACCGAGCGAGATCCGGAGGACGTCGAGGGCGTTGTCGCGGCCGATCCGCCGGATGTCGTCGTCGGACAGGCCGGCGAGCGTCTCGCTCACGAAGTCCGCCGGCTGGCGGGTGCCCTCGGCGTGCGGCCAGTCAGAGCCGAGGAGCAGTCGGTCGACGCGCACGTCCTCGACGAGCTGGGGCACGCGGTCCTCCCAGAACGGTGTGATCCACACGTGCTCCCCGAACACCTCGCGCGGGTGAGCTGCGAAGTAGCCGGGGTTGCGGTTCGCGGCGTCGTCGAGCCGGTGCAGGAGATCAGGCACCCACGTCGCGCCGTTCTCGACGCTCGCGAGCCGCAGCTGCGGAAAGCGCTCGAAGACCTTGTGGCAGATGGCCGCTGCGTAGAAGTCGCTCACCGCGCGGCCCTTCGTGACGATGCCGCGCAGTGGGGACCGGAACAACGAGCTCTCTCCCTCGCCGGGCTCCCACATCTGCACGATCGCGTCGTAGCCCTCGACGCCCGCATGGGTGGAGACGACGATGCCAGCCTCTGCGGCCAGCCCCCAGAATCCGTCGTACGCGGGCTCGAACGGCGAGCGGTAGCCACCAGGCACCGGCACCGGCGCGCTGCGCACGTTCACGATGACGGCGCCGGCATCGAGCACCCGCTGCAGCTCCTCGGCCGCCGCAGACGGGTCAAGCAGCGGGATGTACGGCGCCGCGAACATGCGCCCTTCGTAGTGGTAGCCCCAGTCCTCGTCGAGCCATCGGTTGAAGGCCCGGAAGGCCTTGGCGCACGCCTCGGGGTCGTCTCGGAGTGCGTCCTCGACGCCGACGCCCAGCGTTGGGAACAGGCACATCCCCGCGACGCCCTGCTCCTGCATCACCTTCAGGCGGATCTCGCGGTCGCGATACTCCGGCCGGACCGGCTCGAGCTCGCCGAACGCGTCCCTGATCTGCTGCTGGCGGGGGTTGCCTCGGTACCAGTCGTACAGGGCGCCCGGCTTCGCAACCGGATCGAAGCTCGGGTTCGCGATGTAGGTGTTGATGCGACCGCCCACGAGGAGACGGCGCTTGCCGTCCACGTCGGCCCACCGAACACCCCGGTAGCGGAGCGTTCGGTCCTGGAAGCGGGTGAAGGCGTCTTCCGACTCGTAGTAGTGGTTGTCGAAGTCGAAGATCCAAGCCTCGGCGAGCTGGCTCATCGGCGGCCCCTCCTTCATGCTGGACGTCGACGGTATTTGACATCGACTCCGAAGTCAAAAATCGATATCGCCTAGGTTCGCCAGCCGGCCGGTTCCCTCGGCTTCGCATCATCCTCTCCTACAGTGAGCGGGACGCCTGGGAACGCCCAAGGAGAAAGCGAGCAATCGTTGCCCCGATCCGAGCCTGCGTCTGACAGACCGGCTGCTACTCCCCGCTCGCGCAAGGGAGCTCAGACGCGCGCCCGACTGCTCGAGTCGGCGAAGGCGGTGTTCGAGAAGGTTGGGTTCCTCGACGCGCGGATCTCCGACATCGCCGACGGCGCCGGCCTCTCGCACGGGTCCTTCTACCACTACTTCGACTCGAAGGAACAGATCTTCCGCGAGGTTGCGGAGGAGCAGGAAGCCCTCCTCACGGCGCCCGGCGAGGAGGATGATGCCGCCGAGCGCGATGCGAACAGGTCCGAGCTCGACCGCATCCGCCGCGCCAACCGCCGGTACCTCGAGCGCTACCGCGAGAACGGCCGCATCATGGGCGTGATCGAACAGGTCTCGCGCTACGACCCATACGTCAACGAAGCCCGGATGCGGCGACAGAAGCACTTCGCAGAGCGAGCGGAGCACGCCATCCGCAGGCTGCAGAAGGACGGCGCCGCGGACCCAGAGGTAGACCCAACGATCGCCGCCGTCGCGCTCGGTGCCATGGTCGCCCGGTTCGCCGAGCTGTGGTTGGTAGAGCAGTGGGCGAAGTTCGACTTCGACGAAGCGGTCGAGCAGATGACACGCCTGTGGGCAAACGCCATCGGCCTGCGCGAACCGCCCAAGAAGCGCGCCAGGAAGCGCTGAACCGAAAAGCGCCCGGCCACTGATGGAACCGGTCGCCGATCGCGCCGAAGACCTGACTGCGGCGTGGCTCACCGACGCTCTTCATTCGAGCGGGCACGACCTCGTCGTCGCGTCGGTTGCAGCGGAACGTTTCGGCACCGGCCAGATGGGCACGACCTATCGGCTGCGACTCACCTATGAGGGCGCGCCCGGCCCGTCGACCCTCGTCGCCAAGCTGGCAGCGGGTGACAACGCCTCGCGAGCGATGGTCGCGCCTGGCTACGCCACCGAAGTTGGCTTCTACACACAGCTCGTCGCGAGTCTCGACGTGCGGAGGCCGCGCTGCTGGTACGGCGCCATCGTCGACGACAAGACCCGGTTCACGTTGCTGCTGGAAGACCTCGCGCCCGCGACACCCGGCGTCCAGGCGAACGGGTGCACGGTTGCGCACGCGCGCGCGTCCATCCGCAACCTCGTCGGGCTCCACGCGCCCCGGTGGAACGACCGGGCCCTGCGGGATCTCGACTTCCTGCCCCGTCCGAGCCGACCGATGGCCGCCATGATCGGCGAGGTCCTCGCCACCGCGACGCCCCGCTTCGTCGAGCGGTACGAGCAACAGCTGAGCAACGACGACGCAACGACGCTGAGCGATGTCGCGCAGGTCATGGCCGAGTGGCAGCTGGCGCGGACCGAGACCTTCGCCGTCATCCACGGCGACTACCGGCTCGACAACCTGCTGTTCCCACCCAGCGGCGATGCCGTGGCGGCAGTCGACTGGCAGACCGCCGCGATCGGCCCACCGCTGCGCGACGTCGCGTACTTCCTCGGTACGAGTGTCCAGACCGACGACCGCCGAGCGAACGAGAAAGGGCTCGTCGCCGAGTACCACGCCGAGATCGTCGAGCGCGGCATCACGGGCTATGACGCCGACCAGTGCTGGGACGACTACCGCCTCGGGCAGCTGCAGGGCCCCATGGTCACCATCATCGGGTGCGCGTACGCAAGCGGCGGCGGCAGCGAGGCATCCGACGCGATGTTCGTAGCGATGGCGCGGCGGTCGTGCGCGGCGATCCGAGACCTACGCTCGCTCGACCTCGTGTGACGGACGGGCACGGCACCCGCGGTGGCTCATGCGACGCCGAGCCGCCGGAAGGTGTCGTGATCCGTGATGGCGGCCGCGATGCGGGGGATGTGGATCAGCACGACCTCACGCGAGCTGATGCGTGTGATGACCCAGAGGAAGTACCCCCACTGGTCCAACCGTCAATGTTGGAAGTAGCCGCGCACAGGCCTCGGTCAACGCTCGATGAGCTCGATCCAGTTCCCGTCGGGGTCAGCGATGAACGCAACGATGACGTCACCCACCTTCGTAGGTGCGATCCGGACCGCGGCACCGCGTGCCTCGAGCCGACGGAGCGCCTGCTCGACCGACGCCACCTGCGCGGTGACGTACCTGATGCCAGCGTGGTCGGTGATCGGGCCGGAGCGCACTGGGAGGTCGTCGCCCTTGTGCCAGAACTTGATCGTGGTCGATCCGAGCTGGACGGAGTGGCTGGTGGTCCCGCGGTGGGTGTGCGTCGCGCCCGCCTGGAGACCGAGCGTCTCGAAGAAGAAGGCTCGCGTCCGGTCGATGTCGCGCACGGTCAGCCCGACGTGGAGCGACGGCTCGGTGCCTCGCAAACCGACAAGCTCGATGGCGTTGCCATCGGCGTCGGGCATGAAGGCGAGCGGGACGGCGTCTGCTCCATCGCCCCACGCAGACAGCTCGATGTCGCGCACACCTCCGGCGCGGGCCCGAGCGATGACGGGGTCGAGATCCGGGAGGAACAACGTGATCATCCGGTAACCGATCGCGCTGTCGATCCCTCCGCCGTCGCCGTCGGGCGGCGAGTCGAGGCACCAGAGCTTCAGCGCGCTCGTGCCAACCACGTGGGCCACCATCTCGCCATCGCGCACCGGGACAGGTGGGCGTCGCTCGAATGCGAGGACATCGGCGTAGAAGGACCGCATGCCCTCGATGTCATGGGCCACGACGCCGACATCAAGGCTGGGCTTGACAAGCTGGAGCGACATCACCGGCGGCACGTTGGCACTCACATCGACGTGGAGTACCCACGGCCCATCTGGTCGGGTGAGCGGCCGAACGCGCGCACGATCGCCTGCACCGTCTTCGACGCGACCAACCGACCGTCGGCGGCGAACACACGGACCTGCGACTGAGTCGACCCTCGACCGGCCCAGATCGATCTGGTCTCGGTCAGCAGCCACTCGGTTACATCGACCTCGTCGTGGAGGGCGATCGTGGCGTTGACGGGACCCATCGATACCGTCTTGTGCGCCTCGCGCTCGGTGATGCCAGCGTGCGGGCGGAGCGCCGCACCGATGGTGTAGTGCGTCGTCGCCTGGGCCAGCAGCGCCTGGTGGAGCGCCTGCGACGTGGGCGCCTCGGCGAAGCGGGTCCACACGTACAGCTCCGGAGGTCCGACACGCGCGGGATCCTGGTCGTAACCCGCCTCGACGATGCGGGTCTCCCGTCCGAGCACGCCGAAGTCGTGGCGCGGGCAGTCCGCGGGTGGGGGGACGTCGGGCATCGCCATCGCGTGGCGGATGAGATCATCCGCGCCGCTGTCGCTCGTGACCAGCCCGCTCGCTCGCAGCACATCACCCTGCTCGACCTCGATGTCGAAGACGGACAACGTCGACCCACTTCGCCGGGCGTCGACCCGAAGGTGGAGCGGTTCGTCGAAAGACGCACCCTTCATGAACGCCATGTGCGCCGAGGTCACCCGTTGGTCGGGGCGGGCCTTTGACGCGGCGACGATCGCCGCTCCGAGCAGCTGGCCGCCCTCGACCACGTTGCGTCGCTCGGCATGCCACGCCATCTCGAAGAAGGTCCCGATCGGGGGATCAGGGAACGTCGGTGCGATGAACGTCCCGCTGCCGGTCGGCACGACGTCCATGAGGCCGACGAGGTCGCGGGCCGTGCCCCACATCGGCAACCGGACCGTGGCCTCCTGCCCGTCGTCGAACGGGACAGAGGCAGTGACGCTGACCCGGTCGGCGAAGAACGCAGCGTGGCCGGCGAGCCCCGCGACCTCGTCCATCGGCTCGGGGTACCACCACGCGGCGTCAGGGAGGACGTCGCCGCCAGCCGCCATGCTGAGGTAGCTGGCCTCCCCCTTGAACGGACAGATCGTGTGGTGATCGGACGCGACGAGGACGTCGTGGTTGAGGTCCTCGAGGGGGAAGTACAGCTGGTCGCGATGATCGGACTCGCGCACGACGAGGCAACGCGTGCTCTCCGCAACAAGCAGGTCACCGACTCGGGCGCGGCCGATGCCGTCGAGCGGAACCACGTCGATCGCGTACCCCGGGTACCTCGGCCAGGCGCTCTCGATCGCCATCATCTCGTCACCGTAGAGCGGCCGTCGTCGACGAACCCGCGCTCGACGAGCAATGCAGCCGCGTCGAGCTCGGCAGCCCCGCCAGGCGGGTCGCCGCTGAGCTGAGGACTTGCTGAGGACCGGCGCACCGCGTGCTCACGCAGATGCGCAGGTCAGAGGCTATTCGCGTTGCCAGTTCTGCGTTCCCCGCCTACAGGCCGGCTCACCGTCACCACAACAGCCAAGGTTCAAGCGCTCTCGAGCGGGTTGGCCCTCTCGATCGACTTGAAGGACTGGAGCCACTGCGCCCCGCCGAATACCGCCGACGCCACCCGCCGGTTGTTGAACACGCGACCGACAGCTGCCTGACGGAGCCGAGTCGTGCGGTCCCGATCGCCCAGACAGCCGTAGAGCGCGAGCAGGAGCAGCGGCCCCGCGGCGCTCAGGTCACGCATCTGGTTCTTGGTCACCGCCATCGAGATGCGGTTGGTGGGGTCCGCCAGCACCGCCGTGCCGCCCGCACCCCCCGACCCGAACGTCCGGGCCCCGAGCCCGAGCGACATCAGCAGTGGCGGCGGGATCGAGAAACCCAGTGCAAAGCCGCCGCCCTTGATTCCCTCGGTCGGATCGCTGAAACCGGCGGATCGACTCGGGAGAGACGAACTGATGCTTTTCCAGCGAGCCGGCCTCGGCCAACACCGCGTATGACGGCGCGGCCACGGCGGCGGGCGTCGTCGCGCCGCTACACATGAGCCAATGCCGAATGCTTCGTCCTCATGATCGCCTCTCATAGTTCGCAGGTCGCGGTCCTTCCCATGAGTCCTGGCGTGCAGGTGTCGGTGCCGGCGCGGCCTTGGATGGAGTCGAAGCCGGCGCCGCCGATCATGACCGTGACGAACGCGCGTCGCCCGTTCCCTCGAGGATGGAATCGAGCGAAAACCTTCATGTATCTCCCACCTTCGTAGCGCTGCCGGAACGCGATCACAGAGAGCCGTCGCGAGGTCTTGACGAGCAACTCGCCGCGACCCTCCTCCGTCGCCGAAACGATGTCGAGACACATTCCAAACGGTGACGATGTGCGTGGTCACGCTGAACTGCGCGATCGGGTCCACCTGGATGTCGCTGCCGGCCACCACCAGCCGCGTGTGTTCATGCCGTTGCCCGGGTTTCCTCCTTACGTCGCGCAGCGCGAGCACGTCGCCGCGAACGGCTACGAGGGCTTCCAGCTCGCGCCCGACGGCTAGCTCCCAGCGTTCCGCGTCGCGTTGGTCGCGTTGGCGCCTGGCGTCTGGCGTCTGGCGTCTGGAGCTTCCAGCTCGCCGCCCGCGCTCGTGGCTTGGGCTCGGCCTGGACGACGTTCCACCTGGTCCACGAGCAGCAGGTTGCGGAGATCCTCGGCATCCCACCGACCGTGACGCAGATCGCGCTGCTCCCCGTCGCGTTCTACACCGGCGACTCCTTCTCCCCGGCGCCGCGCCGCCCCGCGCACGAGATCACCTACGCGAATGGCTGGAAGGAGCCGGTGTTCGACCGCTGATGGGAGCGTGGGTCACGCGCTCGGGCGGCGGGGCTCCATGCCAGCGGCGCGATAGACCGCATCGATCACGCGCATGTTGGCGACCGCGTCGTCAACGCCGGTGAGGATCGGCTCGTCGCGCAGCACGGCGCCAGCGAAGGCTCGCAACTGGAACAGGTAGGAGGCGTCGCGTGTGAACCGCTCGCGGCGAGTCCCAGTGGGAGTGGTCACCTTCACTCGGTGGACGAACTGTGGCGCCGTGACGTTGAGCGCCCGTATCCCACCATGCTCGCCGTGCACGCGAAGCCCGAGGGACAAGACATGTCGAGAGAACATCGACACCCGCAGGTGGCCCGTCGCCCCACCGGGCAGCCGGAGCTCGGCCTCGGCGAGCCGGTCGACACCAGGGAAACGCTCTGAGGTCCGGGCGGACACGACCTCGGGCTCTTCGCCAGCGAGGCTTCGGATCTGGTGGATCGCGTAGCAGCCGACGTCCATGAGCGTGCCACCGGCCAACGAAAGATCCCAGCGGATGTCGCCCTTGGGGAGCAGCGGAAAGCACATCCAGGCCTCGATGCGCTGCACGGTCCCGATCTCCCCCGACCGAACCACCTCGACCAAGCGCTGGAACAGCGTGTGATACCGGTAATGGAACGCCTCCATGCACACCCGCCCGCTTCGACGAGCGACCTCGGCCACCTTCTCGGCCTCCTCGGCATTGGCGGTGAAGGGCTTCTCGCAGAGCACGTGCTTGCCCGCCTCGAGCGCGGCGATCGTCCACCGCCCGTGCAGGCCGTTGGGCAGCGGGTTGTAGATGGCGTCGATGTCTGGATCGGCGATCAGCTCGTCGTAGCTCCCGAACACCCGCTGGATGCCCCGCTTCGTTGCGTACGCCTCGGCCCGCTTGCGATCACGCGCCGCGATGGCCGAGACGTCCACCTCGTCGACCCGGGCGGCCGGTTTCATCAGCGCCTGATTGGTGATGCGCGCAGCCCCGAGCACGCCGATGCGGAGAGGACCCATGCCGACAATCTCGCGCGAGACGAGCGCGGTCAGCGCCTCCAGGTCCCGAGGCAGCTGTCAGTCCGGCAGCTTGCCGCGGAACCTGAGCACGTCGAAGTCGGCTCCTGGCGTGCGCTCGCCTGCGAGCGCGACTGCCGGCTCATCCCAGTGGTCGAGGTCGACGACGTCGCCGAGGGGCCGGCGCCGCACCGGACCGTGCTTCCCGCGCGGCCAGCCGAGGACGACGTGGCCGGCGAGGAGCCAGTCGTCTGGGACGCCGACCGCGTCGCGCAGCACCTGCTCACCGCCGTAGGAGGCCCAGCTGGTGATGCAGGCGCCGAGCCCCTGGGCGCGGGCGGCAAGGAGGAAGTTCTGCATCGCCGGGTAGATGGACCCGCCGAGCAGGATCTCCGAGGCGGTCTCGTACCGGTAGGTGCAGAACAGCACGGAGGTGCGCTCGCCAGCCTGATCGTGGAGCTCGTAGGTGGCACGGTTGTTGCGGGCGAACCGGCTGTTGTCGTCGTCGGCCGGACGGGTCATCCCGTAGACGGGCTCGATGACGGCGAGGGCACGGCGCGCCGCCTCGGCGACGGCGACCCGCTGCGCTGGCGACCGGAGGACCACGAACCTCCATGCTTGGGCGTTGGCACCGTTGGGAGCCCAGGATGCCGCTTCCAGGCATCGCGTGAGGGTGGCGTCGTCGACGGGCTCGTCGGTGAACCGGCGGATGGTGCGGGCGGTCGAGAGCACATCCCAGACGTCGTTCGAAGCTGGCATGCGCGAGGTCTACCAGCAGTCTGCGGACCTCCATGACGGCGGTGTGAACGTCGCCGTGGTGGAGGTGGCAGCGGGTCAGGGCACCGTGCAGGTGAGCCCGCCATCGATCGGGATGACAGCGCCAGTGAGGAACGGCGCGCGATCGGATGCCAGGAAGCAGGCGAGCTCGGCAACCTCTTCGGGTTCGCCGGCGCGCTTCATGGGCGCGCCCTCGACCAGCTGCGGAAACTTCTCGATCGCGGCGCGGCCGCCGGACAGCTCGGTGATGATCAGGCCAGGGCAGATGGCGTTGGCGCGGATGCCCTTCGTCGCGTACTCGATGGCGGCTTGCTTCGTGAAGGCGATGACGCCTGCCTTGGAGGCGCAGTAGATCCCTACGGGCATCTTCGAGCCGTTCATGCCTCCGGTGGAAGACCAGTTGATGATGGCGCCGCCTCCGGTCGGCAGCATCGTGCGGATGCCGTGCTTGGTGCCGAGCATGACGCCGCGCAGGTTCACGGCCATGATCCGCTCGTATTCGTCGACGGTGACGTCCGCCATGCTCCCGCCGCCGCCGATGCCGGCGACGTTGAGCACGGCATCGACCTTCCCGAACGCCTCGAGGGCGGCAGCGAACATCGCCTCGACGTCCTCCTCCTTCGAGACGTCGCCGTGGAACGGGACGAAGGCGTCGCCGAGCTCGTCAGCCGTCTCCTGCTCGCGGCCGCTGATGTCGGCGCCGAGCACCCTCGCTCCCTCGCGCACGAACACCCGCGACGACGCCCGGGCCATGCCTGATCCGGCGCCGGTGATGACGGCGACCTTCCCGTCGAGCTCTCCCATCGACTCTCCTCCGATTCGTTGTTCTCGTTGCTCGGACGTCGTTCCGCTCAGCCCGACGCTGCCGCGCGGACGGCGTCGATGATGCCCTGGTAACCGGTGCACCGGCACAGGTTGCCGGAGAGGGCCACGCGGATCTCGTCGTCCGTCGGGTCCGCGTGGTCCCGAAGAAAGACGGTGGCCGAGAGCACGAACCCGGGTGTGCAGAACCCGCACTGCAGGCCGTGGTGCTCGCGGAACGCCTCTTGGATCGGCGAGAGCCCTCCGTCGGGAGAGCTGATGCCCTCGATGGTGGTGACGTCGGTGCCCTCGGCCTGGACGGCGAACATCAGGCACGACCGGACCGCCTCTCCGTCGACGAGCACGGTGCAGGCTCCGCAGACGCCGTGCTCGCACCCGATGTGCGTGCCGGTGAGCTCGCACCGCTCCCGCAGGAAGTCCGCCAGCGTGAGCCGGGGCTCCGCCGTGGCGTGACAGCTCGTCCCGTTGACCCGCATCTCGATCCGCACCTCAGCCACCGCGTGCCTCCTCGCTTGCTGCTCGCCATGCGTTCGCGACCATCGCCGCGCCGACTCGCCGCCGGTAGTCGGCGGAGCCGTGGAGGTCGGACGGCACGGCGTCGAGCGCGGACATGGCGAGCGCGCCGAGATCGTCCGCATCGACATCACTGACAGCGGCGCCGAGCACGGCTGCCTCGGCTGCCGACGCCCGCTCCGGGGCCGACCCGAGGCCGAGCAGCCCGATTCCGCAGCGCTGCACCCTGTCGTCGTCGTCGAGCTGCAGCGCGAGGGCCGCGCCGGCGATGGCGAAGTCGCCGTGACGACGGGCGAACTCCTCCACGGCGAAGCCGCACCGGCCCCGCCACTCCGGAAACGCGACGCCGCTGAGCAGCTCGTCGTCCGCGAGAGCGGTGGTCCACATGCCGGTGAAGAACTCGCCGGCGGGCACCGTCCGCGCCCCGGAGGACGCGAGCACCTCGAGCTCTGCGTCGAGGGCCAGAGCGACTGCGGGGTACTCGGCGGCAGCGTCGGCGTGTGCCAGCGAGCCACCGATCGTTCCCCGGTTGCGGATCTGGAAGTGGCCGATGAACGGCGTCGCCCGAGCGAGCAGCGGGACTGCATCAGCCACCTCGACGGAGCGTTCGATCGCCGTCTGCGTCGTGCCCGCCCCGATCCAGACCCCGCCGTCGCGCTGCTCGATGCCGCGGAGCGAAACGATGCGGCGAAGGTCGACCAGGTGCTCGAAGACCGCGAGGCGAAGGGCGAGCATGGGGATCAGGCTCTGGCCGCCGGCCAGCGGCTTCGCTACGTCGCCGAGCTCGGCCAGCAGCGACACCGCCTCCTCGGCGCTCTCGGGCGCGTGGTACGCGAACGGGGCGGGCTTCATTGGCTCGCAGCGTCCTGCACCAGCTGCGCGATGGCCGAGGGGCTCAACGGCAGGCGCGTGATCGTCACGCCCAACGGCGCGAGCGCATCCGCGACCGCGTTCACGACTGCTGGCGGCGCGCCGATCGCTCCCCCCTCGCCGACGCCCTTGTAGCCGCCCGGCCCGGGCGACGGCGTCTCGACGTGGCCGAACTCGATCCGTGGCACGTCGGTCGACGTCGGCAGGAGGTAGTCCATGAACGTCGTGGTGAGCGGGTTGCCGTCCTCGTCGTAGGCGAGGTGCTCATGGAGCACGCCGCCGATGCCCTGGACGGTCCCGCCAGCGATCTGGCCTTCCACGACGTTCGGGTTGATCATCGGGCCACAGTCCTCGCTCACGATGTAGCGGAGGAGCGTGACGTGGCCGGTCACGACGTCGACCTCGCAGGTGCAGACGTGCGTCGCGTTTGCCCAGATCATCGGGGCGCGTGCGCGGTAGCGGGCGCTGGCCTCCAGGCCCGGGGGTAGCTCGGGCGGCAGCTTGTGAGGCTCGAAGTACGCGAGGTTGGCGACCTCGGCCATGGACAGCCCGATCGTCGGCGTCCCCCGCACGCTCGCTCGTCCGTCGGCAAGCTCGATGTCATCCTGTGCCGCTTCGAGCTGGTGGGCGACGATGGCCGCCACCCGCTCGCGAAGGATCGCCGCGGTGTCGGCGATGGCCCCGGCGAGCATCGAGGCGCTCCGGCTGCCGCCGGTGCCGGCGCCGAAGGGAGTCACCGCGGTGTCGCCCTGGATCGTCCCGACGTCGGCGACATCCACGCCGAGGGCATCGGCCGTCAGCTGCACGACGGTCGTCTCGAGGCTGTTGCCTGTCGACCCGCCAGCAACGTAGACGTTGACCTTGCCGGACGGTTCGATGCGGATGGTGGCGCCCTCGCTCCCGTAGTACGGCTGCGCGGTCGTCGTCGGCTCGACATAGGTGCACGTGCCGACACCGAGGTACCGGCCGGCAGCTCGCGCCTCGGCCTGCTCGCGCCCGAAGGCCTCGTAGTCGAGCATCGCCAGCGCCTGCTCGAACGTCTCCTGGGGCGTGATGTCGCTGTAGGGCATGCCGTTCGGGTTCGCGACCGGAAGCTCATCGCGCCGGAGGAGGTTCCGCCGGCGGAGCTCGACGGGGTCGATGCCGATGCGCCGCGCCGCGATGTCGAGCAGCACCTCGCGTGCCAGGGACTCGAACTGCCAGGGCCCGCGGTACGCCGTTCGCCCCGTCGTGTTCGAGAACACCGACGTGGACGTCCAGCCGCCCTTGGGGACCCGGTAAGGACCCGGGAACAGCATCCCCACCGCGGCGCCGGTGCCGACCGGCCATGGCGTGGGGTAGGCGCCGATGTCCTGCACGTGGTCGATGCGAGCGGCGAGGATCCGGCCGTCCTCGTCGAACGCCATGCGGGCGTCGCCGTGCTCGTGGCGCGACTGGCCGGCGGCCAGCAGGTTCTCGCGGCGGTCCTCGATCCACTTCACGGCGGCGGGCAGCTGCATCGCGGCGAGGGCGATGCAGACGTCCTCGCGCAGCGGCACGACCTTCTGCCCGAAGCCGCCACCGGTGTCGCGCATGATGACGCGCACCTTGTGCTCTGAGATGCCGAGCACCCGGGCGAGGAACATGCGGACTTCGTGCGGCGCCTGCGTTGCCGACCAGATCGTCATCTCGTCGCCAGACCACTCGGCCACGATCCCCCGGGTCTCGATCGGAACGGGGGCGTAGGCCTGTTGGAAGATCGTCTCCCGCACGTCGTGCGCTGCCCCGGCGAAGACGGCCTCGTCCTCGTCAGAGGCCGGGGCACCCATCGTGCCGGCGACGTTGCCCGGGTACGCGTCGTGCACCAGTGACTGAGAGCCTTGCGCCGCGACGTAGTCGACGACCGGTGGCAGCGGGTCGTAGTCGACCTCGACCAAGTCAGCGGCATCCTCGGCGATGTACCGATCAGACGCGATGACGAGCGCCACGGGATCACCTACGAAGCGCACCTCGTCCTCGGCCATCGGAGGTCGCGGTGTGTCCGGCACCTGCGGCATGGACGTGTACCAGGACTCGCGCACGCGAGGGTTCAGATCAGCGGCAACGAACACCGCATGGACGCCCGGCAGCGCCCGGGCCGCGGTGAGGTCCATGCCCGCTATCCGCGCCCGAGCGAACGAGCTGCGGACGAAGCACGCGTGCAACATGCGCGGCCGGGTGATGTCGTCGACGAAGGTGCCTCGGCCGGTGAGGAGCCGGGCGTCTTCGACGCGATGCACTCGAGTTCCCGAGAACCGCCCGGCGACGCTGCCTGTCGTCACCCGGGGAGCACCACCGGAAGGGTCTCCCAACCGCGGACCGTCGAGGTGGGAGCGAGCGTGGCCTTGTCCGTGTCGACCTCCCACTCGGGGAAGCGCTTGAGGATCTCGTCGAGTGCCACCCGTCCCTCGAGGCGAGCGAGCGCGGCGCCGAGGCAGAAGTGGGGGCCGTAGCCGAAGGTGAGGTGCTGGCCGTCGGTGCGGTGGATGTCGAACCGGTCCGCGTCCGGGAAGCGCCGGTCGTCGCGGTTGGCTGCGCCGATGAGGAACAGGATCGCGTTGCCGGCCGGAACCGTCTGGCCATGGAGCTCGACGTCCTTGGCGACGTAGCGGCCGACGTGCGGTGCCGGCGGCTCGTAGCGGAGCAGCTCCTCGATGGCGCCCGGGATGAGGGCGGGGTCCTCGACGAGCTCGCGCCGCTGGTCGGGGTGGTCGGCGAGCACCTTGCCGGCCCAGCCGATGAGCCGAGTCGTGGTCTCGTTCCCGGCACCAGCAACGACCGTGATGTAGGTGAGGAGCTCCTCCCGTCGCAGCCGTCGGATGGTGCCGGTCTCGTCCTCGAACTCGGCGTTCAGGAGGTCGGTCATGATGTCGTCGGATGGGTGCTCGGCCCGCCAGTCGATGTACTCCGCGAACTGGTCGCTGTGGTTGGCGACCTCCAACGTCTCCATGGGCTTGCCCGCCTCGGTGCGGAGGTTGGCGTCGACGGTGTCGCGGATCGCCTGCTGGTCCTCCTCCGGGATGCCCAGGAGCATGCCGATCACCCGCATGGGCATCTGCGCGCCGATGTCGGCGACGAAGTCGAACCCGCCGGTGCCGACGATGGGGTCGAGGCTCGCGGCGCAGAACTCGCGGATCTTGGGCTCGAGCGCCGCCACCTTCTTCGGCGTGAACACCCGCGACAGCAGGCTGCGGTGGATGGTGTGGGTCGGCGGATCCTCGAAGATCACGACCCCGGGCGGCATCTCGATGTTCGCCTTGATCAGCTCGAGGATCCCGCCCCGCCCGGAGATGAACGTGTCGCGATCGACGAGGCCTCGCTCGACGTCGGCGAAGCGACTCACCGCGTAGAAGTCGTGCGGCTCGTTGTAGTAGAGCGGCGCCTCTTCCCTCAGCCGGCGGAACACCGGGTACGGGTCGGCGTCGATTCCGACGTCGTAGGGGTCGTAGTAGACGTCGCTGCCAGTGGTGGTCGTCACCCGCGCTCCCTCGTCCATCGGATCCCCAACTAGTTTGATGTCATACTAAAGTGTCTTGAAGCACGGGGCCAGAGGAGGTCGTGATCGTGACAGATCTGGTGACCGCGAACTTCTTCCGCGACCGATCCGTGCAAGACGACCCGTACCCGTACTTCGACGCGCTGCGGGCCACGTCACCGGTGTGGCAGGAGCCGCACTTCGGCGTGTTCATGGTGACCGGCCACGACGAGGCGCTGGCCGTCTACAACGACGCGGCGACCTTCTCGTCCTGCAACGTGGTGAGCGGGCCGTTCGTGCGGTTCCCCGAGCCGTTCGACGGCGACGACGTGAGCGAGGTCATCGAGCGCAACCGCGAGATGCTGCCGTTCAGCGACCAGCTTCCCTCCTTCGACCCTCCTCAGCACACCGCGCACCGAGCGCTGATGATGCGCCTCTTGACCCCAGGACGGCTGCGGGCCAACGAGGAGTTCATGGAGCAGCTCGCCGACCGCCGGCTACAGGAGCTCGTCGAGCAGGGCGGGTGCGAGTTCATCAGTGCCTTCGCCGAGCCGTTCACGCTTCGGGTGATCGCGGACCTGGAAGGCGTCCCCGAGTCCGATCACGGGCTGTTCGCCGACCGCCTGAGCAAGGGGTCCGAGGCGCTCGAGCACAAGCCGCTCGAGTTCCTCTACGAGCAGTTCACGGCGTACATCGAGGACCGTCGCCGTGCACCGCGCGACGACATCATGACGGCGATGGCCTCCGCCGCCTTCCCAGACGGGTCGACGCCCGACGTGAGAGACGTCGCGCTGCTGGCCGCGAACCTGTTCTCCGGCGGCCAGGAGACGACCGTCCGCCTGCTCTCGTTCGCGCTGCGGATCCTCGGGGAGCGGCCCGACATCCAGGAGCGGCTGCGGAGCGATCGCGAGCGCATCCCGAACTTCATCGAGGAGACGCTTCGGTTCGAGAGCCCCCTGCGTGCGCAGTTCCGCATGGCCAAGGTGACGACGGAGGTCGCCGGCGTCCCGATCCCGGCCGGGAGCACGATGCTCCTCCTGCCGGGAGCGGCCAACCGCGACCCGCGCCTGTTCGAGGACCCGGCCGAGTTCGACCTCGACCGCGACAACGCCAAGTACCACGTGGCCTTCGGCCACGGCATCCACCACTGTGCTGGCGCCCACCTCGCGCGTGCGGAGGGTCGGATCACCATCAACCGGCTCCTCGACCGCACCTCGAACATCACGATCTCGGAAGAGGTGCACGGGCCGGCCAGCGATCGCCGCTACGCCTACCTCCCGACCTACTTCCTCCGCGGCCTCGCGAACCTCACCATCGAGCTCGCACCTGCCTAGCTCTTGTCGGCCTGCGAGGCGCCCAGCATCAGCTTGAGCTGCGACGCCGGGGGTCCGGCGGTCGTTCCACCATCGACCGGGAGCACGATCCCGGTGATCTGCGCGGAGCGATCGCTGGCGAGGAACAGGGCCGCCTCGGCCACGTCCTCCGGTCGCCCCTGGCGCGGGAGCGCCTGGGTGAACTTCAAGACGGCGTCCATGTCGTAGCTCGTCATCGCCGTCTGGATCTGACCGGGGACGAGGCAGTTCACGCGGATGCCGTACTGCGCGAGGTCGAGCGCGATCGAGCGCGAGATGTGGATCACCGCGGCCTTCGTGGCTCGATAGGTGATGAGCCCGGCACCGGCGTTGATCCCCGCAGTCGACGACGTGTTGATGATCGACCCGCCGCCGTTCGCCTTCATGTGCCGGGCAGCCCGCTGCGCGCCGAGCATGACGCCCAGCACGTTGATGTCCATCACTCGCCGGAAGTCGCTCAGGTCGTCGTGCAGGAAGCGGGCCATCGCGCTGGCGACGCCGGCGTTGTTCGCCATCACGTGCAACCCGCCGAACCGCTCGACGGTGAAGTCGACGAGGGCCTGCACCTGGTCGGCGTCGGTGACGTCGGTCTGCTTGAAGGCGGCAGCGTCGCCGAGCGCGGCGGCAACCGCCTCGCCGGCATCGGCATCGATGTCGGCGATGACGACCCGCGCTCCCTCCTCGACGAAGCGTTCGACGGTGGCCCGACCGATGCCGCTGCCGCCACCGGTGACGATGGCGACCTTGCCTGCGAGCTCGTCAGCCATCGCGATCCACCCCTGCAGCATGCCGCGCCGCGATGTACCCGAACACCATCGTGTTGGCGATGCTCGCCCCCGGCCCGAGGTAGTGGCGGCCCATCACCGTGGCGGTGCTGTTCCCAGTGGCGTAGAGCCCCTCGATGGGCTGGTCGTGCTGGTCGAGCACGCGGGCGTGCTCGTCGGTGACGAGGCCCCCGCAGGTGCCGATGTCGCCGGGCAGCACCTCGCACGCGTAGTAGGGCGGCTCGTCGATGGGACCGAGACACGGGTGCACCTTGCGATGGGGGTCGCCCAGCGACCGGTTGTACGCCGACTCGCCGCGGCCGTAGTCGGGGTCGACCCCGCTCGCGGCATGTTCGTTGAAGTGCTCGACGGTCTCGATGAGCCCGTCCGCGTCGATACCGCACAGTGCGGCGAGGTCCGCGAGCGTCGGCGCCTTCTTCAGCCGCCCGCTCTCGAGCAGCTTCCGAGGGAAGTGCCCGGGGCGGGAGCGCAGGTGGGCGTACCGCTTGCGGTACCGATCATCGAAGATCAACCAGCAGGGCACGGCGCGGCTCGTCTTGTCGCGCTCGTACATGGCCTTGCCCACCTCCATGTACGAGTTCGATTCGTTCACGAACCGCCGCCCGGCTGCGTCGACGTAGATGGTGCGTGGCCGCTGGCGGGCCTGGTCGAGCGTCGACTGGCCGAAGCGCCCGGTCTTCGGCGAGGGCAGCCACCAGGCCTCGTCCATCAGCGCGGTCTGCGCGCCCAGCCGCATCGCGGCTTCGATCGCCTCGCCGGTGTCGCCGGGGTTGGACATCGACCACTTGCCCTCGTTGGGCTGCTCGCCTCCATACCGCAGGCGCATCTCGCGGTTGTGGGCGAAGCCGCCCGCCGCGATCAGCACCCCCTGGCGGGCCTCGACCGATACGGGTGCGCCGTCGCGCACCGTGCGCACCCCCACCACCCGGCCGTCTTCCACGATCAGCTCGTCGAGCGGGGCCTCGGTCCAGACGGGGATTTTCATATCCACGACGGCGATGGCCAGCATCTGACCGATGAGCGACGCGCCGTTGGTGAGCAGGGCCTGCCGTCGGGCCTTGGCCGCGAAGGTGCGGAGCACCACTCGAGCCGAGATCGCGAAGCTGCGGATGCTCCGGTTGTAGTTCGACAGCGACCGGGCCTCGTTGGTCATCACGGCCAGCCCGAGGCTCTGCGCCAGCCCGGGCTGCAGCTTCGGCAGCCACGGCCCGAGCGCTCGCCCGTCCCACGGCACCGACTCGATGCCGCGGCCGACGTCATGGCCGCCCTTCAGGTTGGAGTAGTAGTCGCTGTAGCCGGGGCAGGTGACGAAGTGCATGCCGAGCTGCTGGAGGAACGTAGTCATCTCGGGGCCGGCCGTGAGGAACGCATGGCGTCGTTCGAACGACGAGCACGACCCGACGTCACCGACCACCGTCTCGAAGTGGGCCAAGGCGTCCTCGTACGAGTCAGGCATGCCCTCGGCCTGCATCAGGGGGTTGTTCGGGATCCAGACGATTCCACCGGACATGCACGTCGACCCGCCAACCTGGGCCTGCTTCTCGAGGACGAGCGCTTCAGCACCGGCGTCGGCGGCTGCCAGAGCGGCGACCATGCCCCCACCGCCCGATCCTGCGATCACGAAGTCGACGGCGGTGTCCCACGTCGTCATCTCACGTCCCCCTCACCGACCTAGCGATGTCGAACAGTCTGCGTTGACGATCCTTCGATGTCAAAGTATTCTGCCGCCACGCACGAGGGGGAGGCAGGTCGCATGACGGCTCGCACAGGCACGATCACCTATCCGCCTGAGGGGTTCGGTCCCCCGAAGGATCGCCACGGGAGCGGCACCGGATCGGTCGGTCTGCCGGAAGGCACCGAGGTGTTCTCGGCGGACGACCACATCTCCCTTGCCGAGGACATCTTCTACGAGCGGTTCCCGGCATCGATGAAGGAGCAAGCACCCCGAGTCGTCTACGACGACGGCGCGTGGACGCTCGCGATCGGCGGGAAGACCTTCCTGCCGAGGGAGTTCACCGCGGTGCTGATGCAGTACGACCCGTTGGCCGGCGCCGGGACGAACGATCCAGCGGCACGGCTCCGCGAGCTCGAGTCGGACGGCGTGCACCGGGAGCTCGCATTCCCCAACGCGCTGCTCGGCCTCATGGGCTGGCCAGACAAGGAGGTCCGCGAGCTCTGCTTCCGGATCTACAACGAGCACATCGCCGAGCTGCAGGAGCGGTCGAACGGCCGCTTCTACGGCGTCGGGATGGTCAACTGGTGGGACGGCGACGGTTGCCGCGACACGCTCGCCGAGATGAAGCAGCTCGGCATCACGACGTTCTGGATGCCGCTCAAGCCCGGCGCCGGCGACGATGGCAAGCCCATCGACTACAACAGCCCCGCGATGTTCCCCGTGTGGGAGGCGATCGAGGAGAGCGGCCTCCCGGTGGCGCACCACATCGGCGAGGCACCGCTGGCCTCGCCGTGCCGGGACAACGGCATCCTCGTGGGGATGGTGCACAACGTCGCGCCGTTCCGCGAGATGTTCGGGCGCTACGTGTTCGGCGGGATCCTCGACCGCCAGCCGGGCCTGCGGGTCGGCTGGTTCGAGGGAGGCATCAACTGGGTCCCCGCGGCGATCCAGGACGGCGAGCACCTGTACGCGTCCCTGCAGCACATGGCCGACCACGAGATCGAGCACGAGGTCGCCCACTACTGGCAGCACCACATGTACGCCTCGTTCGTGGTCGATCCGCTCGGCCTCGAGATGATCGACCGGATCGGCGTCGACCGGGTGATGTGGTCCTCGGACTACCCGCACAACGAGAGCACCTTCGGCTACTCGGATCGGTCGCTCGCCAGCGTCGTCGAGGCGGTCGGTCCCGAAGCGGCCACCAAGATCGTCAGCACGAACGTGATGACGTTCCTCGGCCTCGATCGCTGATGGGTGCCGAGCTCACCCTGGCGCCGGCCGCTCTCGACCTCCCCGCGGAGCCAGACCTGGCGCGCATGCGGCGCGAGCGCGGCACGCGGCTTCGATCGACGATGGCCGACAAGGGCATCGACGCGCTGGTCCTGCTCGCCAACGCCAACGTGTCCTACGCCACCGGAGCCAGCTGGCCGCTGAGCGACGCTGGACGCGCCAACGTCGAGCGCCCCGTGGCCGTCGTCCTCGCGGGCGACGAGATGCCTCACCTGTTCACCCCGTTCCTCGCAGACGCCGCCGGCCAGCTCGAGCTCGACGATGATCATCTGCACGGCCCGACCTACCTCGACGTCGACGAGGGCGTCGAATCCTTCGCCAAGGCGCTGGCCGATCTCCTGCCTGCGAGCGCGACGGTCGCGATCGACGACCTGACCGGGGCGATGCACGGCGCACGGGACCTGCTCTTCGCCGACTGGCCGCCTCGGGCCGCGAGCGAGGTGATGAGCGCGGCTCGGGTGGTGAAGACCCGCGACGAGCTCGCCTGCCTCCGCCACGGACTCCGGATCACCGAGCAGGCCATGGCCGAGGTGCAGGCGCGGCTCACGCCCGGTGCGCGCCAGACCGATCTCACGGCGATCTTCCTGCACCGCGTCTTCGAGCTCGGCGCCGAGGCGAACGTCCTCGATCCGATCTGGCAGGTGATGCCCGACCGGCAGGCAGATCTGCCGTGGACCGTCCACGGTGACATCGCCTGCCCGCTGCTGAGCACCGAGCGGGCGCTGGCCAAGGGGGACGTCCTCTGGGTCGACACCGGCATCAGCTTCGGCGGGTACCACTCCGACTTCGGCCGTACGTGGGTCGTCGGGGCCGAGCCGACCGCTCGCCAGCAGGCCCAGCACGACCGGTGGCTCGAGATCAACGACGCGGTCCTCTCGGTGATGCGCGCCGGCGTCGCCGCCTCGGACCTCACCGCTGCCGCGATGGAGGTCTGCGGCGGCGAGCGGCCCTGGATGGCGCACTTCTACCTCGGCCACGGGCTCGGGCTCGACAGCGCGGAGGCGCCCTACGTCGGCACCGACCTGGGCGACGGCTACGACCGGCGGCTGCTCCTCGCCGCCGGCATGGTGCTCATGATCGAGCCGGTCGTGTGGGACGAGGGCCACAGCGGCTACCGGTCCGAGAACATGATCGTCGTCACCGACGACGGGTGCGTGAACCTCAGCGACTACCCGTACGACCCCTATGGCGACTGAGACGCTTCCGGACCACGCCGCCCTCCGGCACGGGCGCCGCCAGCGGGCGTTCGCGGCGATGGAGGCGCACGACCTCGACGTGCTCGTGCTCGGGCGGGTCGCCAACATGCGCTACGCGTCGGGCGTGCCGCTGCTCTGGAACGCCGGCACGCGCCCGTTCGGCCCCGGCTGCGTGGTGGTGCGCGCCACGCAGGAGATCTACCTCCTCAGCACCTGGGACGAGGGCGTCCCGGAGGAGATCCCCCACGATCACCTGTACGGGATCACGTGGAACCCGATGAACCTCGTCAAGGTGCTCGAGGGCATCGCGGCCGAAGCGCAGCCCGCTCGCGTCGGCACCGACGCGATGTCGCCTCTGTTCGCACAGCTGCTGCCGATGGCATTCCCCGACGCCGACATCGTCGACGGCGGACCAGCACTGCGAGCGGCTCGGCGCATCAAGACCGACGACGAGGTCGACGCCATCCGAGCTGCCATCGAGGTCGCGGACCGGGCGTTGGCGGCAGCGGTGGCCGAGCTGAGGCCTGGAGTGAGCGAACGCGAGCTCACGGGCGTCTTCATGGATGCGATGGCGTCGCGCGGCGTCACGACACCCGCGACGCAGGACGTCGTCCACATCACCACGACAGGAACCGCCCGACCCCCCGGCGACGGCCGGCCCGTGCAGGACGGCGACCTCGTCGCGTTCGACGCCGGCGTCGTCGCCGACGGCTACGCCGGCGAGGTGGGGCGGACCTGGCCGGTCGGCCTCGAGGGCAGCACGGCGACCGTCACGGACCTCTACCGACGGTGGGACGAGCTGTGGGCGCGGCTCCTCGATGCCTGCCAACCCGGCGCCGCCGCCAGCGGGCTCTTCGACGCCTACCGTGCGGCGGGTGAGCCGATCCCGAAGATGCCGATCGGGCGCGGTCTGGGCCTCGGCTTCGATGACCCGGTGATCACTCGTGATCTGCCCGAGACCGCATCGAGGGAGCGGCTCGACCCGGGCGTCGTCCTCGTCGTCACCGGCTGTGTCTTCGACGACGCGGTTGGTGCCGTCATCGCGCACGAGCCGGTCCTCATCACCCCCGATGGGCCGGAGGTGCTGTCGAGCAGCCCGTTCTGGAACCCCGATCACGCAGGAGCGCACCCATGAGCGATGACGCCGATCCCGAAGCTGACTGGATCCTCTACGAGAAGGATCCCGCGACCAAGATCGCAACGCTGACCCTCAACCGGCCCGACCGGCTCAACGCGCCGACCATCGGCATGCGGCTCCGGTACGCCCACCTGCTGCACCAGGCCAACATCGACGACGACGTGAAGGTCCTCGTGATCCGCGGTGCCGGCGACGACTTCGGCACCGGCCAGGACCTCCCCGAGTTCATGGAGGCGGTGCGATCCGACGACGGCCTCCTGCGCGAGGTGCAGCTCGAGGGCGCCGACGTCACCTACCCGCCCCGCCGCAACTTCCGGCACGGCGCCACGACCACCCAGGCGTGGTTCACCGACCCGCGCGGCGGCTGCCGGACGCTCCAGGAGTTCAAGAAGATCTCGATCGTCGAGGCCAAGGGATACGTCTACGGCTGGCACTTCTACCAAGCCGGTGACGCCGACCTCGTGATCGCGTCGGACGACGCGCTGTTCGGCCACGCCGCCTTCCGCTATGCGGGAGCGGCGCCTCGGATGTGGTGGTGGGCCATGTCGATGGGGATCCGGAAGTTCCAGGAGATGGTCTTCACCGGCCGGCCCTTCACCGCGGACGAGATGGCCGAGTGCGGCTTCGTGAACAGCGTGGTGCCTCGCGACGAGCTCGAGGCCGAGGTCCAGAAGTACGCGTTGGCGTGCGCGCAGAACCGGCCGACCGACGTGATCTTCATGCAGAAGACGTTCTTCGAGATCATGAAGCAGTTCCAGGGTGAGTACATGGGGAGCCTGCTCAGCGGTGTGCTCGAGTCGATGGCGGGCTACGGCCGGCCGGACGCAGACGAGCTGGGAACCGACGACGCGATCGATCAGGGCTTGTCGAAGGCGGTCAAGGACTTCGACAGCCGGTTCCCGCCTGAGTGGCGGCTCAGCAAGAAGGGGCGCGCGGCGCCCGAATGAGCTCGCCGCTGGCTAGTTACGTCGTCGTCGATCTCTCGAGCGGGATCGCCGGTGCGTACTGCACGAAGCTCCTCGCCGACGGCGGCGCCGAGGTCATCAAGGTGGAAGCGCCCGAGGGCGATCGGCTGCGCGGCTGGTCCGCCTCCGGAGCCTCGATCCCCGCCGGTGGTGACGGCGCGCTGTTCACGTTCCTGTCGTCGACGAAGCAGAGCATGGTCGCCGACCCGGACGACGACGGTGACCTCGAGCAGGTGCATGCGCTGCTGGAGCGGGCCGACGCGGTGGTTTGGTCGAGCGGGTCGCGCCTGGCCGAGCTCCCGGCGCTCGCGCCGGACGCCATCCGCAGCGCCGCCTCGCACCTGACCGTGACCTCGATCACGCCGTTCGGCCTGGAAGGGCCATGGAGCGACAGCGCCGCGACCGAGTTCACGCTGCAGGCCTGGTCGGGCGGGATCATCGGTCTCGGACGCGGCTCGCGAGAGCGGGCGCCGGTGTTCGTCGGCGGCCAGATCGGCGAGTGGCTCTCGGGGGTCTACGCGGCGATCGGAACGATGGTCTCGCTGGCGCGAGCGCAGCGCGACGGACCTGGCGAGCTCGTCGACCTGTCGATGCTCGAGACGCTCGCATCGTGCCTCACGTACTACCCCGTGACCTACGCCGACATGGTGGGCCGACCCTTCCGGAGCGGACGGGCCATCGTCACGCCAGGGGTGGAGACGACGAGCGACGGCCTCGTCGGCGTCGGCGTCGGCACCGGCCAGCAGTGGCTGGACTTCTGCGTGATGGTCGATCATCCGGAGTGGATGGAGGACCGCAAGCTCTTCGCCAACCGCGCCCACCTGCAACCGGCCATCGCAGCGTGGATGGCCGAGCACACGACCGCAGAGGTGCTCGAGCTCACGGGCGCGTTCCGGATCCCGCACGCACCCATCGGCAACGGCGCGACGATCCCGGCGACCGACCACTTCCGGGCGCGCCGATCGATCGTTCGCAACCCTCGGGGTGGCTTCGACGAGCCCGACCGTCCATACCGGTTCGACCCACCCCTCCTCCGTGCGGCTGAGCGTGCGCCGCGGCTGGGCGAAAACGGCAGCACGCGACAGGAGTCGCCACGGCCGGACGCGCAGGACAGCGCCACGCCTGTGACGGAGCAGACCCCGTTGCACGGCCTGCGCGTGCTCGACCTCACCGCGTTCTGGGCTGGCCCGCTCTGCACGCACGTGCTGGCGATGCTCGGGGCCGATGTCCTGCACATCGAGTCGACCGCACGCCCGGACGGCACCCGCTTCCTCGCTGGCCTGCGCTTCTCGGAACCCGACTGGTGGGAGCGATCCGGAATCTTCGCCGGGCTGAACACCAACAAGCAGAGCGTGACGCTCGACCTCAGCGCGGAACGAGGGCGGGAGCTGCTGGGCCGGCTGATCGCATCCTGCGACGTCATCGTCGAGAACTACACGCCGCGCGTGCTGGAGCAGCTGGGCTTCGACGTCGAGGCCGTCAGCGCCATCCGTCCCGATGTCGTCATGGTCCGGATGCCTGGCTTCGGGCTGGACGGTCCGTGGCGCGATGACCCGGCCTTCGCCTTCGTCATCGAGGACGCGTCGGGGCTGACGTGGATGACCGGGTACCCGGACCAGAACCCGATCTCGCCCTACTGCGTGGGCGACTCGAACGCTGGCGCGCACGCGCTGTGCGGCCTGCTCATCGCACTCGAGCACCGCCGCCGCACCGGTGAAGGTGTTCTCGTCGAGGCGTCGATGGTGGATGCTGCGCTCAACGTCGCAGCGGAGCAGGTCGTCGAGCACTCCGCCTACGGAGCGCTCCTCGAGCGGGACGGGAACCGAGGACCCACTGCCGCGCCACAGAACCTCTACCTCACGGCGGACGCCGACGACGCCGGCGAGCGCGACCGATGGGTCGCTGTCGCCGTCGCCACCGACGATCAGTGGCTGGCACTACGAGACGCGCTGGGCCGCCCCGGGTGGGCCATGGAGCCAGCGCTTCTGACAGCTGCGGGGCGGCGACAGCAGCACGACGACATCGATCGCCACCTGGCGAGCTGGTGCGACGCGCGGACCGGCGACGAGATCATCGACTGCCTCTGGGGAGCTGGGGTCCCGGTCGCGAAGGTGATGCAGCCCCACGAGCAGCCGACGCTCCCCCAGCTGCAGTTCCGCGGCTTCTTCGAGGAGGTCGACCGGCCGGTCACGGGAACCGCCCGGCACAGCACGTTGCCGATCCGTTTCTCGCGAGGACCCGACCGGTTCCATCGCCGACCCGCACCGTTGCTGGGCGAGCACAACGAGGCGGTACTGCACGACCTCGGGATCTCTGGCGACGAGCTGGCAGAGCTCGGCGAACAGGGCGTCATCGGACGCGTCCCCGACGCCGCCCGCTAGGTTCAGCGAGTGCCCCACCCGCTCGCCTACGACCCGGTCGAAGCGTCGCGAGAGCGCTGGATCCAACAGGGCTGGAGCGACACAGCTGGGGGCATGGCCGCAGTCGTCTCGGTGATGCGAGCCGAGCAGATCTTCCTCAACCGAGCCAACGACATCCTGCGACCGCTCGGGCTGACCTTCGCTCGCTATCAGGTGCTCGGAATGGTGCGATGGGCCGGCCCGTTGACGCTCGGCGCGGTCGGCCACCGCTTGTGGATCACGCCGGCGACGGTGACCAGCGCGATCGACCGTCTCGAGGCGGCGGACCTGTGTCGCCGCGTGTCCCACCCCACCGACGCCCGCGCCACGCTCCTCGAGATCACCGCCAAGGGACGACGCCTGTTCGACCGCGCGGTCGAGAAGCTGAACACCGATCTCTTCGGCATGGTCGGGCTCTCTGAGGAGGAGCTCAACCTGCTCGTAGGACTCATCGAGAAGATCCGTGCCGCCGAGGGCGACGTCGTCGCGGTGAACCGGCGCGAGCCCAGCTGATCGGGCCGGAGTGGGCCCCCGTTGGGGCTACGGTCCGCTGTGATGAGCGCCACCGCTGACCGCTACACGGTGATCTCGTCGGACACGCACGCGGGCGGCAGCCACGCGATGTACCGCGAGTACCTCGACCCTCAGTACCTCGAGGACTTCGACGCATGGCGAGGCAAGTACAAGAACCCGTTCAGCGACCTCGGCGACCAGCGCCGGCTGCGCAACTGGGACGATGAGATGCGCAACTCCCAGCAGAACGACGACGGCGTCGTGGGCGAGGTGATCTTTCCCAACACCGTGCCGCCGTTCTTCCCCAGCTTCGTCCTCTTCGCTCGGCCACCCACGCCCGAGCAGTACGAGCACCGCATCGCCGGCATGCGCGCCCACAACCGCTGGCTCGTCGACTTCTGCAGCCGAGCGCCCGAGCGACGCGCGGGCATCGGCCAGATCTTCCTCAACGACATCGACGACGCCATCGATGACGTGCACTGGATCAAGGAGCACGGACTGCGCGGGGGCATCCTGCTGCCGACCATCCCACCCGACGTGAGCTGGATCAAGCCCCTGAACCATCCGGACCACGACCGGCTGTGGGCCGTCTGCCAGGACCTGGAGGTGCCGGTCAACTGCCACGGCGGCACGGGCTCACCCGCCTACGAGCCGGTGCCGTCCTCCGCACTGGTGATGATCGCCGAGGTGCAGACCTACTCGCAGAGGCCCTTGCTCTTCATGATCCTCTCCGGCGTGTTCGAGCGCTTCCCCCGCCTTCGCTTCGTGATGACCGAGCAGGGCTGCTCCTGGGTGCCGCCGCTGCTCAAGCAGCTTGACGGCATCCTGAAGAGCGTCCGTGACCGCGGCGCCATCGGCGAGCTGCGCTTCAAGCCGGAGCACACGCTGCCGCGCTCCGCGACGGAGTACTTCCACCAGAACGTGTGGATCGGCGCCAGCTTCCCCCAGCGCTCCGACGTCGCGGCCGCTCGGTCGACGATCGGCATCGACCGGTTCATGTGGGGCAGCGACTATCCCCACGACGAGGGCACCTACCCGTACTCGACGCTCGCCCTGCGCCAGGTCTTCAGCGACTGGGACGAGACCGAGCTCCGCAAGGTCCTCGCAACGAACGCCGCCGAGCTCTACGACTTCGACCTCGAGGCCCTCGACGCCGCGGCAGCCAAGGTCGGGCCACGGGTCGCAGAGGTCGCGCAACCGCTGCTCGACCTGCCGGCGGAGCCGAACGAGGCGCTCCTGCGCAACGCCCGCACCACCGCCTAGCGCCCAACCGCGGGCGAGGTCAGCCGAAGGCCGGATACCTGCCCTCCCAGACCGCCATCTGCTCCGCACGGTGGCGGTCGACGACGCGGGGCTCCCGGCCCAGGAGCATGGTGGCCCGGTTGCGCTCGTCGTAGGCGGGCCACTCCCCCACGGCCGGCGTCGAGGGATCGCCTGCCCTGATGAACGCGATCCAGGCGTCCTGAAAGGTCTCGGACATCCACCTCGCGTCCGCGCTCGTTCCGGCGAGAGCTGGGGCGCTGTCCATGGTCCCGAAGACCAGCGGCAGACACGTGTCGTGGCAGGCGCCCATCCCGGGCCGGGGGGATGGCCACTGCAGCTCGTAGTGGTGGACGCGGTGCCCGTGGGCGGCGTGTGCTCGCACGAGCTGCTCGGTCGGCGCACCCATGTGGAAGTCGGTGACGAGCGCACTCGCAACCGCACGCCGATGCGCGATCGGGGTGTCACCGGACTGCTCGGCCCGGTAGAGATCGAGGATCGTGTCGACATCCGCGTCGGCGCCCGCCAGCACCCGGACTCGTTCTCGCAGGAGCCCCTCCGTCACCTCGTCGTCCTCGAGCACGACGTCGAAGGCCCGCCACTCGTCTGCTGTCGTTCCTGCCAGGATCGGCACGGGGAGCAGCGGCCTCCGGGCGGCGGTGACGAGCGGGTGCTCCGGGATCAGCTCCCCGTCGACCGCGTGGTGAAAGGGACCGACCGGGGGCACGAAGCCCGTGGGGATCTGTGCCTGCGCTTCGAGGATCTCCTCCACCGTGAGGCGCAGACGGTCGAAGGCTCTGTCGCCTCCGACCGCAGCGAAGAACTGGCGGGCGACATCGGCGGCGGCTTCAGCGGAGCGCACGCGCTCCAGCCCGCCGCTCTGGAGGATGGCCCGGTCGAACAGGCCGCGGGCGGCATCCCCGGCCAGCATGCAGGCGATGGCGACCGCCCCGGACGACTGACCCATCACGGTGACGTTGCCCGGATCGCCGCCGAACGCGCCGATCTCGGCACGGACCCAGCGCAACGCCATGAGCTGGTCGCGGACGGCCAGGTTCGTGGCGGGGTCGCCATCGACGCCGAGCCGCTCTGGCGCGTGGAGCGACCCGAGGGCCCCGAGCCGGAAGTTGATGGTGACGACCACGAGGTCGCCTCGGCTCGCCAGGCAGCCTCCGTCGAAGAGCGCGGCCGAGCCGGAGCCCGCGACGACACCGCCGCCATGGATGAACACGACGACGGGGCGCCTGCCGCCTTCGATGCCCGGCGTCCAGACGTTGAGTGAGAGGCAGTCCTCCGACATCGCGAGGCCCCGCTTGGCCAGGCGCTCTGCGCTGATGGCCTGCGGCGCGATCGGCCCGAAGCGGGTGGCGTCTCGAACGCCGGACCACGATGCCGCAGGCTGGGTGGACCTCCAACGCAGCTCGCCGATCGGTGGTGCTGCGTAGGGGACGCCACGGAACACCTGGAGCGGACCGGCTTGCTCGCCGCGCAGGGCGCCGAGGCTCGTCCGTGCGACGACCAAAGCCCGTCAGTCGCCAGGGCGGTCGCGCAAGGGGTGCGACTCGCCCATCTCGCCGCTGAGGATGCGAGTCAGGAAGTCGCGCCCCTTGAAGCTCACGATCTCGAAGCGGATGCCGAGCCGGGAATCGCGCACGAAGGCGACGCCGGCTCCCCGACGCTCGAGCTCCATGCCGTCGGCGGTGAGGCGGGCGACCTCGTCGCGCCAACGTTCGGCGTAGAAGCCGATGTGGTGAACGCCGCCGCCCGCGGGCTCGGCGAAGATCGACCCCGGTCGGGGCACGACCTCGATCAGCTCGAGGTACGGCGGACCCTCGACCGAGAAGGCGATCCGGACCTCGTCGGAGTCGGGCTCGCCGTCGGCGCGCTCGAACCCGCTCGCCATCTGGAACGGCGCCGCCCACGTGATCTGCAGACGTCGACCGAACGCCTCCATGGCGCTCCGCAGGTCGGGCACGAGGTGGCCGACGTGGTACACGTTCTCGATCGCCGTGGGTGCGAGCGACAGGAGCTTCGGATCCACGTGCCCTCCTCAGATCCGGTACCGGCGCCGGATTGCGTCGAAGCGGGCGTGCATCTGCGCGGTGCGCTCCGCGGGCGTGACCCTGCGGGCGTCCTCCGGCAGGTGCGCGCCGAGCTCGTCGTGACGCACGACCTTCGTCTCGATCGGCGGGAACGTCCGGCTCTGGACGTTGCGGTAGGTCAGGTAGCCCTCCTCGAAGCCCTGGGTGTCGATCCAGTTGTGATAGCCGGGATCCTCGTGCGCCATGACGAGCCGCACCCGACCGTCGCCATCCACCGCGGTGCGGCTCGGCGTGTAGCTCACCGGCCGGTACAGGTAATCCATGCTGTTCCAGAAGATGCCCATGTTCGTGAACATCCAGAACCCGTCGTCGTCGTCGAACTCCAGGATGAGCGCCTCGTCGGCTGCCAGCTTCCAGCGCATCGTCGCGATGAAGCGTCCCCGACGCTGGTCCCGCTCCTCAGCGGTCGCACTGAAGCGGCTGGCCGGGAACGCGTTCACCTGGTCCTCTCCGAAGAGCGAGCCGATCTCGAGCTCGCGGTCTGGCCAGTCGCGCATCGCGCCGGCGAGGAAGTCGCCGGCCCATCGCATCGATTCCGCGACGACCTTCGGAGTGGGCACCGGCCGGGGCTCGTCCATGTCGATGCGCTCGATGCTGAACGCCGCTGCCTCCTCGTCCCAGGAGTCGAAGCCCTGCCGCATGAACAGCTTCCGTGACCCTGGCGTCGTCGGCAGCCAGTTCAGTCCGCGCTCCGGTCCACCGATGTAGAGGACGAAGCTCCCGTCCCGCTCCGTGACGAGATCGTCCCCGAGCAGGTTCGCCTCAGGGACGTCGCCGAAGGGCTCGTGCAGGTTCGGGTGGTCCGCGCCGTAGTAGATGTCCTTGTCGGGGCGCGGCCCCTGCACGGTGAAGTTCATGAAGCGCGCCGTGCCACGGTGGCCGCTGATCTTGTAGACCGACTCGCCGTCGATCCACGCCTGCAGGTAGATGAAGTCTGCGTTGTCGCCACCGAGCTTGCGGTCCGGCGCGCAGAAGGCGTGGATCGCCGGGTAGCGCGCGTCCTTGGTCTCGAGCGCCAAGTCGAACGCTTGGCTGAGGTTCTGGGTGAGGAAGCGGAACCCGTCGGCGCGCTGCAGCGGGTGGGTGGCGTTCGTGTCCTTGAAGACCAGATCGCCCGCCGCCTTCAGACGATCGCAGAAGTCGTGCCAGGCGTCCCGCAGCCCCTCGTCATGCTCGCTGTCGCCGAACACCACTACTTCCGAGCCTCGATCTCCAGCCCGAACCGCTCGCGGTACGGCGCGAACTCGCGGTACAGCGACTGGACGTCGACGGGCAGCACGTCGGTCGAGTAGACGAACCTGCCATGGCGGTCGCCGCGGTTGTTGGCCAGGTAGCCGCGCATCGCCTCCTCCGTCTCTGTGGTGAACGGTAGGCCGTAGCGCTCATAGAACGCCGCGATCGTCTCGACCGGGGAGCGCACGAAGTCGGGGTAGCGGACGTGGAGGATGCGAGGGTCGTCGAGCAGCGGCTCCTCCAGGTGGGCGTGAAAGCTCTGCCGTGACGACTCCAGCTGCGCCGTCGCGTACGCGTCCCAGTCGAGCGAGCCGGCGAGGCACTCGTTGATCTGACCAAACGCCGTGATCTGCGAGGCGATGATCTGCACGGGGTCGCGATGGACCCAGATCACCCAGGCGTCGGGGTACGAGTCGAAGAGCGCCCGGAGGCGCCGACCATGGAAGCCCTTCAGGACCCAGCGCCGCTCGGGCCGGGCGAGCTGCACGTGCTGCAGCACCATGCGGTGGATCCGGTACTGCGCGGTCGGATCCTGCGGCAGCGCCGGCCGCATCGTCATCGGCACGCGCCACCAGGCGCTCGGCGTCATGGTGCGGAAGTCGAACGCCCAGGTTCGCTCGCACTCCGGGAGCCCATCGCCCAGCAGGTCGTTGTACGGATGGCTGACGATCCATGGCGGGATCCGGCCCAGGATGTCGCGCCAGTCATCGTCGGCCCGAGCCCGCCGGGAATCGTCGGGCCCCGCCAACCCCGGCGGCGGTGAGGGGTACATGACCTCCCAGAACCGCAGGGCGCGTGCGGCCGGGTCCTCCGCCAGCAGCGCGTGGAGCAACGTCGTCCCCGAGCGGGGCTCGCCGGTCGCGAAGACCGGACTGACGATCTCCTCCTCGGCGATCGGGTGGCGCTTGCGATCCTCGAAGAACGCCAGGCGCGAGGTGAGGAGCCACTGGATCGTCGCCGCGGCAGCGGCCTCGCCGGCGACGTCGAGCCGGCTCGCCCGGATGGCCGCCAAGGCGATCTCGACGCGCTCGGGAAGGGTGTCGTCCCCGTAGTCCGAGAGCCCGGTCTCCTGCTCTGCGCGCGCGAAGAGCCCGTCGACGTCCAACACCTGCAAAGACTCGCTCATGCGCCCCGACCGATCAGCCGCAACGCCGCATCCTCGGTCTCACGCACCTTCTGGGCCGACCGGGCGGCGAACGCCTGGCCGGCCATCCCGCTGTAGTCCAGGATCGACGCCACCCGAAGGCCGGCCTCGTGCAGCGCCGCGATCTCGCGGGCGACCTCCTCCGGCGTCCCGTGCGGCACCACCGAGAGGATGGCGTCGGTGTCTACCTCGTCGAACAGCGCGAGCAGGCGCTCACGGGAGAGCTTGCCGGGCTCGATGTCCTGGATGCCGCGCCAGCGGTCACCCATCGGGTGGTCGTAGCCCCGAACGCGAAAGCTCTCGGCCGTGAGCTGCAGTGCGAGGGAGCGGACCAGCGGCTGCTCGAGCATCTCCCGGAGCTCGTCGGGCTCGCCGATCAGGCAGACGACCATCTTGGCCGGCACGATCGCAAGCGGATCCCGCCCGGCCTCCTCCGCCGAATGGCGGACCACCGCCAGCTTTGCGGCGTACTCCTCCGGGCCATCGCTCCCGGTCGGCCACCAGCCGTCGGCGTGCCTGCCGGCAAGCGCGAGCATCCGAGGCCCGTTCCCGCCGATCCAGATCGGCGGCGGCCGGCCATCGAACAGCTCGGCGTCGAGCCGCGCACCATGCAGCCGGAAGTAGATCCCGTCGAAGTCCACCGGCCCATCCGAGCGCCACAGCAGATCGATGACACGAAGCGCCTCCTCGAACCGGCTCACCGCGCGATCGAAGTCGAAGCCGTACGGCGCGACGTTCTCCCTCTCCCCGCTGCCCAGCCCCAGGATGAACCGGCCACCAGAGAGATGGCTGAGCGTGACGGCCGACTGCGCGAGCATCACCGGGTGCCGTCGGACGGTATCCACCACGCTGGTGGCGATCGCGACCCGTCGGGTCAGCGCTCCGACGGCGCCGGCCACGGCCAGCGCGTCGAGGTGGCGATGCGGTGAGTGCGACACCTCTGCGAGGTCCGTGAACTCTGGCGTCCAGATCGCATCGGGCCAGAAGCTGACGAGGTGGTCCGGCAACCAGACCGAGTGGTAGCGCCCGTCGTCAACCTCGGCGACCCGGCCGAGATCGAGCGGAAGCGTCGTCCGCAAGAACGCCGCGAGCTCGAACGTCACGAGGCCATTCTGCGCCATCGCGTCGTGCTGCACCGCCGATCCTGCGGTGACCCCGGACGATGGAACCGCCCCTGGCAACGTACTGGAGCTCCCGGTGCAGGAGCTTCGACAACTACGGTCAGAAGAGCGGTGGGCCGTGCCCGGTGCAGCTGTTCCCGAGCCGTTACCCGATCCGCGCGGCGATGATCGCCCTCGACCGTTGGGTCAAGGACCGCGTCCGCCCGACGACAGCGCCGCGGTTCGAGCGTGACCCCGTGAGGGGTGCGCCCGTCGTCGACCCGGAGACAGGAAACATCCGCGGCGGCCTTCGCCTCCCGCCGATCGCGGCGCCGGTGGCGACCTACACGTCCGAATGCGCACTGTTCGGCTCGACGATCCCTTACGACAAGGCCAAGCTCGCCGGGTTGTACCCCACGCACGAGGACTACGTGCGGAAGTTCGCTGCCGCGGCCGACGAAGCCGTGACGAAGGGGTGGCTGCGCCGTCCAGATGCGGCCGAGCTGGTTCGAGCAGCCGAGGCCTCGGACATTGGACGGACACCAGTGCCCACCTTCTGATTCGTTCACGAACAACGCGACTTGCGGTGTCCAGAACAACGGCGTCGCATGCCAACTGCCGAGTCACAGGGCTTCCGTCGCGCCTGCGAAGGACTTCCGGTATCGATGTAGAAGTACCCCTTTGTACAGGCTGGGGCCAGGTGGCTCCAGCCCGCTGGGGGGGCAAAATGCATTCCAGGACGAAGCACTGGCTGTTGGCTGTCGTGGCGCTTCTGGCCATCGGGCTGACCCCGGTAGCACGGGCCGCTGAACCTGACGCCAACGCGTCGCCGGCGGCGTGCGGCGAGCTGGACACGCCAGAGACGGGGATCCAGGGCGACATCCCGCGCGCCGATCAGGACTCGGGTCGAGTGGACGCTGGCTACAACTGCGGCATCTCACTGCTCAGCGAGGTCCCCGGGGGCGGCGCCGTGCAGGTAGCCGGCCACTGCGCCTACGTGCGGACCGGCGGGGGCATCAACGTCATCGACCTGAGCGATCCGGCGAACCCCACGCAGGTCGGGGACCCGTTGCCGACGTTCGCTCCTGCACACGGTTCTTCTTCGGAGACCTTGCGCGCGGTGGTCACCGACGAGCGGGCCGTGATGGTCTCCGGCAGCGGTGTCTATGACATCCGTGACTGCGAGAAGCCCGTGGTGAAAGGCCAGATCCAGTGGCCGGGCGTCGTCCCCTGGCCGGCCGGGAAGTCCCACGACATCAGGATCAGCGACGACGGTAAGAAAGTGTACGCAGGGCTGTTCGTGGTCGAGGCCGACATCACCAACCTCGACGACCCGAGCACGTGGACGGTACAGGACCGCTCTTGTGACGTCGCCGCGCAATACCACCCCCTGCACGCGGCACCGGCGGCGGCCGGGGTCGACCTGTGCGATCACGGCTGGGAGTTCGGTCCAACCGTCTCCCATGGGCCCGACGACAGCGGCGACGGTTCACGGCTGTACGTGGGCTCGCAGGTCGCCGGCTCGGGCCTATGGCCGGAAGAAGACGTCCTGCGCATCCTCGACATGACGGGTCCGACGCCGCGGATTCTTGACGAGATCCCCGGTCCAGGTCACAGCATCGACTGGTTCAGGAGCGCCGATGGCCGCGAGTACGTGCTGCACGCCAACGAGATCGTGAACGCACCCGCGTCCAGCTGCGCGCCCCACCCCAGGCCGTCCTCGCTGGGCTGGGCCCACGAGGCGCTCATCACCGAGGTCACAGGCGACACGCTGAAGCGGACGTCGCTGGTGGAGCTGGCCATCAACAAGCCGGAGAACTGCCAAGCCAAGCTGGCGTCGCAGCAGAACACCGGGGTCGCCTACCACAGCGTCGACGACCCGAACGACGCGACGTTCGCGATGGTCTCGATGGGGGACGCCGCGCTGCGCGTCTTCGACATCCGCGACCCGGAAGCACCGAAGGAGGCTGCGTACTTCAACCGCGGCGCGATGCAGCACGCAGGTGTTTCCCACTTCGACGCCGCGAGGGGACTCATCCTGGCTCCCGGAGGCAGCGGCCTCCAGGTGCTCGAGGTCCAGCCCCAGGTCCTCGAGGCGCTCGGGCTGCCGTACCCGACCGACCCGGCCTATCCCCGATACTCGAACGGCCGGCCCGCCCGACCTCCGAGCGGCCCCGGGAGCAACATCTCAGCGGCGAGGACCACGACCGCCGAGATGTCCTCGTTCTGTGCGATCCACCAGCTGCCGCCCGTTGGATCAGGACCCGCGACTGACCAGGCCGTCGGCGTCCTCCCCGCAGGCATCCCTCCGGCTCCGTCTGGCCTACGACGGTGACAGGCGACCCTCGGCCATCCTGCGCGACGCTCTCGTAGAATCTGCTGATGGCGTCAGACCGCATTCCGGCGCGGTTCCCCAAGTTCGACAACGTCGAGGACGAACGTCGGCACCGCAAGCAGCGCCTCGCCGCCGCCTTCCGGTTGTTCGGACACTTCGGGTTCGACGAAGGGCTTGCGGGTCACATCACCGCACGCGATCCCGAGCTGCTCGACCACTTCTGGGTCAACCCGCTCGGGATGAACTTCAAGCTCATCCGCGTCAAGGACCTCATCCTCGTCAACGATCGAGGTGAGGTCGTCGACGGCAACTGGCCGCTGAACGCGGCCGCGTTCGCGATCCACTCGCAGATCCATGCGGCGCGACCAGACGTGGTCGCGGCCGCGCACGCGCACTCGGTGCACGGCAAGGCGTGGTCGTCATTGCGCCGGCCGCTCGATCCCATCACGCAGGACGCGTGCGCGTTCTATGGCGACCATGCCGTGTTCGATGACTACACCGGCGCCGTGCTCGAGCTCGAGGAGGGCAAGCGCATCGCGCACGCGCTCGGCGGGCGCAAGGCTCTCATCCTGTCGAACCACGGGCTGCTGACTGTCGGGCAGACGTCGGTTGACGAGGCGGCGTGGTGGTTCATCACGATGGAGCGCACGTGCCAGGTGCAGCTGCTGGCGGAGGCGGCGGGCACGCCGGTGCTCATCGATCCCGCTCAAGCAGAGAAGACCGCACCACAGGTCGGACCGCCGCTGGCGGGATGGCGGGCGTTCCAACCGCTCTACGAGTGGATCGTGTCGATCCAGCCCGACCTGCTCGAGGAATGAGCGGTTTCGCGTAGGTTGCGATGTGCTCCGAGAGCGGGCCTAGATCCCTTGCGCCGTAGCGGTCAAGCGACGATGTTGATGCGGTGTCCCCAGGCGGCGTGTTCGTCGCAGGGGTGCGGTGGCGGAGGCAGCCATGATCAGAGTGAAGGCAGCGTTCTTCAGTCTCACGCCACCGGGTCCCTCGGACGACGACGGCAGTTACCTGCAATGGCATCTGCTCGACCACATGCCTGAGCAGTATCAGCTGGCCGGGATCCAACATGCGCTGCGGTACATCGCGGACGGCCCCTACCTCGACAGCCGCATCGCGGCCAGGGGCGCCCTCGACGATGTCGGCAACGTCGTGAACTACCTCGTCGGCGACCCGGTGCAGCAGACCCACGACGACTTCATGGAGCTGGGTGGTCGGCTCGCGGAGCTCGGCCGGTTCCCGGAGAAGCGGCCGTCGCTGCAGCTGCGCATGCCGGCGCTGCTCGGCTGGTACGCCGCGCCCGCCGCACTCGTCTCCGCAGAGGTCGTGCCGTTCCGCCCACACCGCGGCATCGTGCTCATCGTGGAGGAACCGGAGGGCGACGATGTCGACGTCGCGTCGTGGTTGCAGTGGCTTCACCAGGAGCACTTCCCCCGCGTGCTCGCCACGCCCGGAGTCGCCGGCGCCTGGATGTACGGGTCGACCAGCACCTGGAAGCTCCACCCGGCGACCCACGGTGATCCGCAGTACACCACGGTGGTGTATCTCGACGACGACCCACTCGATACGACGCGCGCCATGCAGGCCCTCGTCGAGGACCGTTGGCGGTCCGGAGCAGTCCGCCCCGTCTTCGCCGGCCCCCTCCGCACGATGATCCAGTGGGAGGCGTGGCCAGCCTGAAACCGGTCCCAGTCACGTCACCCGGTGGTGGGCACCTCCGCTAGAGCTTCGAGCTGCTCGAGGTAGTGCTCCACCGAGTGGTGCACGAATCGTGCCGAGGCGATGGTCGCTCCGGCATTTGCCAGCTCGCCGAGGGCATCGGCGGTCGCCGCCGGGTTCTCGATGGGATCGAACGGTGCAGCGGGGCCCAGCACCACATCGAACGTTGACGGCAGCTCGACGCGCTCGAGCCACTCGCGGGCTTGGGCCGGAGAGATGCCGAACGGGCACCAGCCCTCGGCGAGTCTCGCTGCTCTGCGCAGCGAGCGCAGCGTTCGGCCACCAACCCAGATGGGAACGCGCTCCTGCACGGCGCAGGGGTCCACGACCAGACCCCCGTAGGTGTAGTACTCGCCGGCATAGGACGGCTCGCGCCGAGACAGCGAGGCACGGAGGGCCCGAAGGGCGTCATCGGCGCGCCCGCCACGGTCGTCGAACGGCGCTTCCAGGAGGTCGAACTCCTCCTTCAGCGTGCCGACACCGACACCGAGGATCAGACGCCCACCACTCACCAGGTCGAGCGTGCCATATCGCTTCGCGATCTCCAACGGATGGTGATAGCCGAGAACCAGCACGTTCGTCGCCAACTTGATGCGCTCGGTGCGGGCGGCGACGTAGCCGAAAGTGGCGAGGGGATCCCAATACCGTGACCCCCGCCGCACGGCTTCGGTTGCGGGCACACCGATGTGCTCGCTGCAGGTGAGGTGGTGGTAGCCGAGCCGGTCGGCCGTCTCGGCGATCCGTGCCACGTCCTCGATCGTCCCGGACTCCTCCCATCGGGCGTGGGCTCCCGGGAGCACGGTCACAACGGGCGTGCCGACCGCTAGTTTCATGTCTCGGGCGCGGCAACCTGCTCAGGAGGACGTTCGCTCACGCTCGACCAGCCGTCGCCAGGCGCCTCGACATGGATGATCTCCGGGACAGCCGCGAGCCAGCGGGGCATCATCGAGCTCGCCGCCTTGAAGTGGGCTGACTCGACGTGGGCCTTTCCCGCCTCCGCGTCGCGGAAGACCTCGATCAGCACCCACAGATTGGGATCGTCGGCACTCCGGTACCAATCGAAGGAGATGTTGCCCGGTTCCGCGCGTGTCGACGTCGTGAACTCCTCCACGAGCGACGGCCAGTCATCCGCGTACTTGGCACGCACCGGTTGCTTGACGATGATGACGATCATCTGACCTCCGTTGATCAGGCTGGGGTGAACTCCAGGTGCAGCTGGTTCAGGCCGCGCAGGATGAAGGTGGGCGCGTAGCGGTAGCGGCGGGCGCCGGGGGGACCGTGGTGCTCCTCCGAGATCTTGATGTCGCACGTCCGGTCGAGGATGCGCTCGAGGCTCACCTTCGCCTCGGCCCGAGCGAGCGGCGCTCCCGGGCACACGTGGATGCCGAGCCCGAACGCGAGGTGGTGGCGGGCGTTCTCTCGATCGACCTGGAACTCGTTCGGGTTCTCGAACTCCCGCGGGTCACGGTTGGCGGCGCCGTTCACGACCATGACCGTGGTGCCAGGCGGGATGTCGACGCCGCCGACCTCCGCGCGCACGCGTGACAGCCGGAAGTCGCCCTTCACCGGGCTCTCCATGCGCAGCGCTTCCTCGATGAAGTTCGGGATCAGGTCGCGCTTGTTGCGGAGGAGCTCCTGCATCTCTGGGTTCTCGCCCAGCATCTGCAACGCGTAGGCGAGCAGCCGCACCGTCGTCTCCTGGCCCGCGCCGAAGAGGTTCGCAGCGATCCGTACCACGTCCTGTACGTCTGGCAGCGCGCCGTCAGGGAACGATGCCGTGGCGAGGCCGGTGAGCACGTCGTCGCGGGGCTCGCGCCGGCGCTCCTCGACGTAACCCGTGAACCGCTCGTAGAGGAACTCGAGCGGCGTGTGCGCCATCGTCCCCTCGCGGGTGCTGCCGACGCCCATGCCCTCGCGGTGGCCGCCCTGGAGCTCGCGCCGGAACGTCTCGTGCTCCGTCTCGGGCACGCCCAGCAGCTCGGCGACGACCAGGAGCGCGAACGGCCCGGCGAACTCGCGCACGAACTCGCACCGGCCGTTGGCGACGAACTCGTCGAGCTGGCGATCGGCCAGCCGCCACATGAAGGCCTCGTTCTCGCGCAGGCGCTTGGGCGTGATGAGCCGCATGAGCAGCGCGCGATGCGCGGTGTGCTTCGGCGGGTCGAAGCACGGCAGCTGATCGCTGAACGGCAGCTCGTCGCGATGCTCCTCGATCGTGGCGCTGACATCGTCGCCCTCGAGCGGCACCGAGAACCCGGGGAACGGACCGGTCACCGCCGTGGCCGATGAGAACCGCGCCGGGTCGGTGTACACCGCGCGGGCCTCCTCGTAGCCCGTCACCATCATCACGTCATGGTGCGTCTCACGGCGCACCGGGCACTGCGACCGCAGCCAGTCGAAGTACGGAAAGGGATCCTCGACGAGCGATTCACCCTTGAAGAAGTCGATCGCGTCGTAGTCGGTCACGCCGTCTCCTGTTCTTGGCTGGCTGGCACGAACTCGGCCGCCCGGTGGTGGATGAGCCAGGTGCCGTCGTCGTGATGGAACGTGTCGCGGTAGCAGCCCACGAGCTGGATCGCCCAGCCGGTGACGCCCTGCAGGATGAAGACCACGTCGCTGATCGCGGTGGCCTCGTGGTCGTTCCAGTCGGTGACGAGGGTGTTGACGACGAGATGGCGCTGGGGCCGCTTCGGCTTCCACCCGGAGAAGGCCGTCCGGAGCGCGTCGTGGCCTGCGTAGGTGCCCATGTCCGGGATCTCGCAGACGCCGTCGGGGCAGAACGTCGCGACGATGTCGTCGGTCCGCCCGTCGTCGAGCGCATGCGCGTACGCGGCGATGGTGGCGCGTACGCCCTCGACGACCTCCGCGTGCGTCGTCCTCGTGGTCATGTGGCTCGTTCCCCCCGGAGGTCGGCGCCGGAGAACTATACTAACCGATCGGTACAATGGCGTTCTCATCTGACCCCGAAACCGTCGATGTTCTGGTCGTCGGCGCAGGCATCACCGGCATCTACCAGTTGTACCGCGCCCGCGAAGCAGGGTTCTCCGTGAAGCTGCTCGAGGCCGGCGGTGGCGTGGGGGGCACGTGGTACTGGAACCGCTACCCGGGGGCGCGGTTCGATTCGGAGAGCTACACCTACGCGTACCTGTTCTCGAGAGAGCTGTTCGACGAGTGGGAGTGGCAGGAGCACTTCGCGGAGCAACCAGACACCGAGCGCTACCTCAACCATGTCGTCGATCGGTTCGACCTCCGGCGCGACATCCGGTTCGGCGCCAAGGTCGCCTCGGCTTTGTGGGACGAGCAGTCGGGGACGTGGACCGTGGTGGTCAGCGACGGCACGGAGCTCCGCGCGCGGGTCCTCATCGCCGCGACCGGCGTCTTGTCGGTGCCGTACTTCCCGGACGTGCCGGGACGCGAGGACTTCCGCGGTGAGTCGTACCACACGGGTCTGTGGCCGGCGACGCCCGTCGAGTTCGCAGAGAAGCGCGTCGCCGTCATCGGTACCGGATCGAGCGGCGTCCAGGTGATCCCGGCCATCGCCGGCGAGGTCGCCTCCCTGACCGTGTACCAACGGTCGGCCAACTGGTGCACCCCGCTCAACAATCGACCGATCACGCCCGACGAGCAGGCGTGGCTGCGGGCCGACTTCGACGCGATCTGCGAGACGCTCAACACCTCGCCGGCCGGGTTCCTCCACGTGCCGCACGACCGCGGCACCTTCGACGACCCAGCGGAGGAGCGGTCGGCGTTCTTCGAGAAGATGTGGGCCAGCCCCGGCTTCACCAAGCTCACCAGCAACTACACCGACCTGCTGCTCGATCCCGACGCGAACGCGGAGTGGTGCGCGTTTCTCGCCGACAAGACGCGGAGCATCGTCGAGGATCGCGAGACCGCCGAGAAGCTGATCCCCAAGGATCACCGCTTCGGCGAGAAGCGGCCTCCCTTCGTGACCGGCTACTACGAGGTCTTCAACCAGGCCAACGTCGCGCTCGTCGATCTGAAGCAGACGCCGATCCTGCGTGTGACCGAGCGCGGGATCGAGACGGCCGAAGGAGTGCGCGAGTTCGACATCGTCGTGTGGGCGACCGGCTTCGACTTCGGCACCGGCGCACTCAACCGCATGGGGATCCGCGGTCGAGCCGCTCTCGCGCTCGAGGACCACTGGGCGGACGGTCCGACGACGTTCCTCGGCGTCCAGACGACCGGCTTCCCGAACTTCTTCTTCCCCGGTGGGCCGCACGCTGCAGCCGGCAACAACCCGCGGTACAACGGCGACCAAGTGGACTTCATCACCGAGACGTTCGTCTATGTGCGCGACCACGGCTACGACGTCATCGAAGTGGACCCCGCCGCCGAAGACAGGTGGACGACGATGATCGACACCGCGGCGAGGATGCCGCCCTCCTTCGGCGAGAAGAGCTATTACTTTGGCACCAACATCCCCGGGAAGCCACGCCGGTACCTGCTGAACGCCGGTGGCCGGCCAAAGCTCCTCAAGGAGATCGCCAGAGTCCGCGCGACCGACTACCAGGCGTTCAGACTGTCGCGATCGCCGTCACGGGACAGCCGACCGCACCGGGCAACCGCAACGGGGGTGCAGTGAGCAGGAAGCGGCTCCGGTTGTGCTCGCGCAGCCAGGTTGCGAGCTCGTGCAGGTACCACAGCTCGCCGAGCGGCACGCCGAGCTTGAAGAGGCAGAGGTGATGGATCGGCAGCAACGAGTGCCGGCTCTCGTCGCGATCTCCGCCGACCATCCCTTCGACCGCGTAGTTGTCCGCGATCAGAGCCGAGATCTGTGACTCGGTGATCCACTCCAGGATGGCCGGGTCGCGCGCGTCGAGGTACGTGCACATCGTGTGGATCTTCTTTGGATCCGGGTCGCGCCCCCACTCGAGGACCTGCGTGGCGAATCCGGTGTGGAACAACACCATGTCGCCGGGCTCCACGACGACGTCGTCCGCGGCCATGACCTCCTCGAGCGTCTTGCGATCGACGCCACGCCACTCGATCCCGAGGTGGTGCGCGAGGTCGATGAGGACGCCCCGCCCCTGCACTCCGTGGAAGGCCATGTGCTCCAGGCCGAGGTGGTGCGCGAAGGAGACGTGCTCGCTGCCGTCGCCCCGAGCGTCGGGCTTCGGTCCGACGAGGTCGACCCCGGCGCGATACCCGTTGTAGAAGACGGCCTCCTCGATCCCGTCGCCGTCGGCATCGAACTCGGCACCGGCGTGAGCAAACGAGTCCCACTGCGTGGAGTACTGCAACCAGAGCGTCACCTTGTCGTCGGCCCACACATCGACGTACTTCGGGTGACCCCACTTCTCCATCTGGCTCTGGTGGATGTTGAAGAAGGTGTCAGGAGTGCCGTCCATGGCCTCGGTCGGCGTGAGGACTGGCGGGTACCGCCGCTGGTTCAAGGCGGTCCCACCGGGATAGTCGAGCGGCAGGCTGAGACAGAAGCTGATGCCGGCCTCGACCTCCCGCACACCTTGGAGGACCTTCTCGGGGGTGAGCAGGTTGATGCGCCCGAGCTCGTCGTCGTCGCCCCAGTCGCCCCATGTCGACCCGGGCGGGCGTTGCTTCCACCGTTTCGTCACTGGTCCTCCTCCGTTGCGTTCGTTGCAAGAAGCTCGGGGTAGCACTGCTCGACGAGCATGCGGCACCCTTCGCGCCAGGTGACGTCGCACTGTCCGAGCACCTCGCGTCTGAAGGTGGTGTCGGGCACCAGCGCGCACCACGTCTTGGACGTGTACTGGAACGACGGCTCCCTGCCGACCAGCTCGCCCAGGTACGTGCAGTAGTCCTCGACGGTGACGACGTCGTCACCGCACCAGTTGACCACCAAGGGAGGCACGCGGCCCGCTTCCAGCGCGGCGACGCCCAGCCGGGCGCAATCGGGCTCGAAGATCGGTCGCGCGTAGTTGGGCTTGTCGGGATGCAGCCAGATCGGCTTGCCCTGCACGATGCGGTCGAGCCGGTCCCGCATCGGGCCGCCGTCCACCCCCGACGCGCCGCCCACGCGGATGATCGTGGCCGGGATGTCGAGGCTGCGGGAGACGTAGCTGACGACCGCCTCGTTCGCCACCTTGGTGAAGGAGTACGCGCTGGTGGTGTGGATGCCGAACGGATGGGACTCGGGCACCGGCGTGTCGCCACCAGGAGGGTCGTACACCGAGATCGTGGAGGCGAAGAGGAAGCCCTTCGCCGGTCGGCAGTGCGCCATCAACCGCCCGGTCGCGTCGGCATACGGATCGAAGGAGCTCGGCCACCGATCTCTGCCGGAGACGTCGACTCGACCGTCCGCGTTGGGTGTCAGCGGCAGCGCGCTGTGGAACACGTAGTCGAAGTCGTCGGGTAGATCGTCGAACGAGTCGAACAGGTCGTGCTGGATGCACGTGACGCCCTGCGCCTCCAACGCGGCGCGCGCGTCGGGTTTCGAGAAGCGAGCCATGGCGAACACGTCGTTGTCCGGCGCCAGCAACCGCAGCGCGGGCGCGCTCACCGGTCCCTGTCCGCCGACGAACAACACCTTGTGCCCTTGCATGCCGGCGTCCGCGCTCAGAAGCCGAGGTCGAGGACCGGCTTGTCGAAGGGCGCCACGTTGACCTTCTGGAGCGCCGGCAGCAGTCGGTCGTAGGACAGGCCGGCGAGGAAGCCGTCGACCGTGCGCTGGAGGTTGGAGATGTGACCCTCGAGCCGTTCGTTCAGCCGCATGTACTCGAAGCCCTTGGCGTGCAGGCCCTTCTGCTGCCTCGGCAGGTTCGAGAAGTCCTGCGCGGGGATCGGCGGCCAACGCGTGTCGTTGGGCTCCCACACCTCCGGCCGGGTGGGCGGCGCCGGCTCCTCGCCCGCGGGGAACCGCGCCAGCGACCAGATCTCCATGAGCGTCTCCTCCGGTCCCAACGGCCGGAAGCGGTATGACGACGCGCTGCTGTACATCGGCAGCACGAAGTAGTGCGGGAAGCACTGGTAGAAGGTGTCGTTGAAGCCGCTGGCGTCGAGCTCGTTGATGTCGGGGATGTCCGCTTTCCGCTCCTGGTGCCACCGCATGACGGCGTCGTTGAGCGCCCGGTTCCACGTCGAGATCGCCAGCGTCGGGTCGGCGGGCAGCTCCATACCGCGCAACCCCTCGGCGACGCGCACGTCGTTGGCGTGGACCATCCCGTCCATGCCCTCGCTCATCACCCGCAGGTAGTCGATCTCCGCGTCGATGAACGCACTCCGGTCGAACGGCGCGCCGGGACGCAACGAGTAGCGCATCCCGGGGATGTCGAGCTGAGGGTGCGTGACCACCACGTGGTACATCTCGACGAACGCCTCGATCGCCAGCTTCCAGTTCACGGGGAGGCGGGCGGCGTACCAACTCTCGGCCCGCAGCGATTCGACTTTCCACGCGTCGAGGATGGAGGCGGCCGGTTCCATGCACTCGCGCACGGGCGGGGCGTCGTCGTCGAAGTTGATCCACGCGCACCCGCCCCACACCTCGCAGCGCACCGGAACGAGGTCGACGTCGCCGGGCGCGAGGTTGTGCTCGGAGAACGACTTCCGGCGCGGGATGGAGGTGTTCTTGCCGTCCAGCCCGTAGCACCAGCCATGGAACGGGCAGGTGAACCCGTTCTCGCACGTCCCGCGACCTTTCACAAACTGCACGCCACGATGGCGGCAGGCGTTTTGGAACGCCGTCACCCCAAGGTCGTCGGTGCGCACCACGACGACCGACTGATCGAGGAGCTCGTACTCGGCGAAGTCGCCCGGCTGTGGGATCTCCTCGAGCCGGCACGCCATCTGCCAGACCCGCGACCACATGCGCTCGACCTCGAGCTGGAAGAAGTCGGGATCGAAGTAGCGCTCTTTGGGAACGCGGTCCGGAAGCTCCGGATCCATCGCATAGGGCACCGTTAGCGCCGACCTCTTCTGGTCCACGATCGCCACGCTGCGCCTCCTTCAGGCTGGAGTGCCTTGATCCTGGAAGGAAGACTAACCTAGCATCGCCACAATGGTTCGCGCCGTGAGAGAACACCGTTTCCGGATCGGGGAGGTCGCATCATGACTGACAAGGACTTCGTCGTTTCGGGCGACGGGCATCTACTCGAGCCCACGGACCTGTTCAAGACGCGCCTTCCGAAACACCTGCGGGACCGGGCCGTCTGGGAAGAAGACTTCGAGATCGAGCCGCTGGAGAAGGGCGGTGCCCGGATCTTCCGCCAGCTGCACTCCCCTGGGTTCGAAGGTTGGACGGTCTCCCGCTACCGCCAGACCCGCGGGCGGATGCCGGAGGGTGACCCCGAGATGATCCTCGAGGACATGGACCTCGACGGAGTCGACGCCCAGGTGCTGCACCCGAACCTGTCGCTCTTCGGGCTCTACTCCGACGACCACGAGCTTTCGATGGCCCATGCCCGGGTGTACACCGACTACGTCATCGAGCGGTTCTCGCCGTACTTCTCTCGGCTGGCCCCGACCGCTCCCATACCGATCACCGACATCGACGACGCCGTCGTCGAGATCGAGCGGGTCGCGGCCGCCGGGTTCCGCGCCGCCCTCCTGCCGGCGACGCCGCCGAAGCCGTACTACTCACGGCACTTCGACCCGGTGTGGGCGGCGCTCCAGGCCACTGGCCTGCAGCCGTTCTTCCACACGCAGACCGGCGGTGTGAAGGTCAACGACCCGGAATCCACGACGCTCAAGGTCGTCATGGAATCGGCCAGACAGGTCAACCAGCCGATGACCGAGGCGGCGGCATCGAAGAGGATGATCACCCAGTCCGTCTACGCCGGGCTCGTCCCCGGGAAGCTCATGTGCGAGCTCATCGGTGGCGGAGTGCCTGAGCGCTACCCGGCCCTCCACTTCTCCCTCATCGAGTTCAACGCCCATTGGTTGGCGTCGGTGGTCGGCGGCATGGACAAGTGCTGGATCACCGGGATCGGCCAGGACCCCGACTGGTGGATCGGGAACTGGGACCACACCCGCCCCGCCAACGACCAGCCCGACATGGCGCAGCTGTTCCGCCTGAACGAGAAGTGGCCGTACCCGCTGACGCCGAGCGAATACGTCCAGCGCCAGTTCCACGTCCAGTTCCAGGACGATCCGGTCGCCGTCGCCTGCCGGCACCTCACCGGGGTGTCGACGATCGTGTGGGGCAACGACTACCCGCATGCCGAAGGGACGTTCCGCGGCAGCCGGGAGCTGCTGGCGAAGCAGTTCGCCGATGTTCCCGCGGACGAGCGCGCCGCCATCGTCGGCGGCACCCTCGGTCGGCTGCTCGGTTTCAAGGCCCCGGTGGCCGCCTGAGCGAGCAGCTCCGCTTCGACGGGCGCGTCGCGGTCGTCACCGGCTCGGGCCGCGGCATCGGACGCGCCTACGCGCACCTGCTCGCGGAGCGGGGCGCCAGCGTCGTGGTCAACGACCTCGGCGGCTCGATGGCAGGCGACGGCGCCGACGCCCGGCCGGCATCCACCGTCGTCGATGAGATCGTCGCAGCCGGTGGCGCCGCGCTGGCGGACACCGGCGACGTGGCCACCGACGCCGGCGCCCAGGCGCTCATCGACGCGGCCGTCGAGCGGTTCGGACGCCTGGACATCCTGATCAACAACGCCGGGATCATGCGGTGGGCGGGCTTCCCCGAGGCCGACGCGGATGACCTCGCTCGTCACCTCGCCGTGCACGTGACCGGCTCTTTCAACACCACCCGCGCCGCGTGGCCGCACATGGTCGAGCAGGGCTACGGCCGCGTCGTGATGACGACGTCATCGGGGATCTTCGGGCTGCCCAAGAACCTCTCGTACGCGACTGCGAAGGGCGGCGTCGTGGGGATGGCCCGCAGCCTCGCGACCGCCGGCGTCGCTCACGGCATCAAGGTCAACCTCATCGCACCGGCAGCAACCACGCGCATGGCAGGCAGCGCCGCCCCGGCGGAGATGACGCCAGAGCTCGTCGCTCCGATGGTCGCGTTCCTCGCCCACGAGAGCAGCCCAGTCAGCGGCGAGATCTACGCCGCCGGCGCTGGACGGTTCGCGCGCATCTTCATCGCATCGACGCCGGGCTATCTCCACGCGACTCCAGATGCGACGATCGAGGACGTGGCACAGAACTGGGCGGCGATCAACGACGAGACCGGGTACGACATCCCGACCGACCTCATGGCCTGGTCCGCTGCGTTCATCGCCCACCTGCGCGTGGGAGCCGGTGAGCAATGAGCAGTCCGATCGAGATCCCCGAATCCTTCCCCGGCCCCGGCGCGGTCGCGGGCAAGCGCGTGGTGATCGCCGGCGCCGGTCGGGGCCTCGGTGCCCTGCTCGCCCATGCGTTCTCGCACGCCGGCGCATCCGTCGCGCTCGTCGCGCGCACCGAGAGCGACCTGAAGGCCGTGGCCGAGGCCCTCCCCGGACCGTCCATGGTGCTCAGTGGCGACGTGACCGACGAGGACTTCAACGAAGGGGTGGCCGACGCCACCGTGACCGAATGGGGCGGCGTCGACGTGTGGATCTGCAACGCGGGGATCTCGCCGATCGTGGCCGGCCCGCGCGAGACCGACGCCTCGGTCTGGCGGCAGGTGTTGGAGGTGAACCTCACCGGCGCGTTCCTCGGGGCTCGCGCCGCGGCCCGAGTGATGCGCGAGGGAGGACGGCTGATCTTCACGGGCTCGGTGCTCGGAGAGCGACCGCGCAAGGGGCTGACCGCGTACAGCGCCTCGAAGGCCGGGTTGGTCGGCATGGCGAAGGGCCTCGCCCTGGATCTGGCCGCCGCCGGCATCACGGTGAACGTCGTCGCTCCCGGGTGGTTCGATTCGCCGCTGGCGGACGGGTGGAAGAACAACCCCGAGACCTCGGACGCGATCACCGGCCACACCGCGCAGCAGCGCTGGGGAGCACCGACCGACCTGGCGGGCGCGTACACGTTCTTGGCCTCCGACGCGTCCGCGTTCATCACCGGCACCGTGCTCAGCGTCGACGGCGGATACCTGCTCGTATGACGGCGCCGCGACGGGTCGTCGTCATCACCGGAGCGGGAGGCGCGCTCGGCGCGGCGCTCTCGCATCAGCTCGCGAGCGAGCCCACCACCGATCTCGTGCTGAGCGATGTCAGCGCACCGTCGCTCGAGGCGACCGTCGCCGGCCTCCCTGCCGCTGGCGGGTCGGTCGAGACGCTGCTCGCTGACGTGAGCGACTTCGCCCAGGTCTCCTCCGTCGTCGCGTTGGCGGTCGAGCGGTTCGGCCGCCTCGACGTGCTGATCAGCAACGCCGGCGTGCTCTCGCCGAACGGCCGGATCCACAACCTCTCGACGGAGGACTGGGAGCGCGCGTTCCGTATCAACGTTCTCGGCGCCGTCAACGGCATCCGTGCCGCGGTGGCCGTCATGCGCCCGCAAGGGTCGGGCTCGATCGTGCTGACGGCGTCGGTGTCCGGCCTGACCGCGTGGTCGCATGCGGCGCCGTACTGCGCGACGAAGGCCGCAGTGATCCAGCTCGCGAAGGTCGCTGCGGTGGAGTACGCCCGCGATGGGATCCGCGTCAACTGCGTGTGCCCCGGGACGTTCCGGTCCGCGATCCATGCCGATCTCCCGCCAGAGGCGCTGGAGCCCATCGCCGCGCGCCATCCGCTCGGGCTCGGATCGGCTGCCGACCTCGTGGGTGCGTACTCCTACCTCGCGAGCGACGCATCGCGCTGGACGACCGGGTCGGCGATCGTCGTCGACGGGGGCTACTCAGCTCCCTGAGCGATCCCCCGCATGAAGATGTCGGCGAACGGCTTCGCCACATCGCGCGCCGTCAGCGGTCCGCCCGTCTTCAGCCACAGGTACGTGTAGTTGTGCATGCCGAGCCACGCCAGGGCGGTCAGCCTCGGATCGATCTCACGGAACTCGCCCGAGTCGACGCCGGCCTGAAAGACCGCCTCGACCCGCCGCTCGTACTCGCGGCGCCGCTGCCGGAACTGCTCGGCGCGCTCGCCGGTGAGCGCCGGGAACTCGTGCAGGAAGACCCAGACGTGATCCGGGTAGCGGTGGATCACGTCGAGCAGCTCATCACCGAGCATGGCCAGCTGCTGCGACGGTGAGCCGCCCGCTTCGGCGACGCGATCAGCGCCGAGCATCACCTCGTCCATCACTCGGTCGTGGATCGCGGCGAGCAGCTCCTCCTTGGAGCGGATGTAGTGGTAGAGCGCGCCCTTGCCGAGCTCGTTCGCGGCACAGAGCGCCATGATCCCCGTGGCGTGGTACCCCTGCCGGGCGAAGACGCTCGCGGACGTGTCGATGATCGCTTCGCGACGTGCCTGCCAGTTCGGCCTGCGTCGAGAATCGTCGGTCATGCGTGGTCCCTGAGCTCGCGCTTCAGGACCTTGCCTGACGGGTTCCGCGGCAGCGCGTCGATGAACACGATCTCCTTCGGCACCTTGAATCGCGCCAGCTGGCCACGGCAGTGCTCGATGAGCTCGTCAGCGGTCGCGGTCGCCTCAGGCCGCAACGCGACGAAGGCGACGGGAACCTCACCCCATCGATCGTCGCGACGTCCGACCACGGCGGCCTCGAGCACCTCGCCGTGCTCGTAGAGGACGCGCTCGACCTCCGAGCCCGCGATGTTCTCCCCGCCCGACAGGATCATGTCCTTCAGCCGATCGACGATGTAGAGGTAGCCGTCGTCGTCCCGCACACCGATGTCGCCCGTGTGAAACCAGCCGCCGGTGAACGCCTTGGCGGTCGCGTCGGGGTCACGCCAGTACCCCTTGAACACCTTCGGGCCGCGCAGCACGATCTCGCCGCGCTCCCCCGCCGGCACCGACGCGCCGTCCTCGTCCCAGATGTCGACCTCCAGGTAGAGGCACGGCCGGCCGACGCTGCCGAGCTTGGTCACGGTGCTGCCCTTGTCGAGGAAGGTGTCACCGGACACCGTCTCCGTCAGCCCGTAGGCGTCAGCGAACCATGCCGACGGGAAGGTCCGCTGCAGCCGCTCGATGAGCGGGATCGGCATCTTCTCCCCGCCGCCGATCACCAGGCGCACGGACGACAGGTCGCGCTGGTCGATGTCGGGCAACGACATGATCCCGTTCACCATTGCGGGCGCCAGCCACACCGTTGTCACGCGCGACTGCTCGAGCTCGTCCACCACGGCGGCCGCGTCGAACGCGCGGTGGAGGATCGTCGTGCCGCCTGCCGCGATGAGCGTGGTGGTCGTCAGGTCGAGCGCGCCGACGTGGTACAGCGGCCCGCACGCGAGGCCGAGGTCGGCGCCCGTGATCCCGAACTCGACGATGTGCGCCAGGTTCTTCCAGACCAGGTTGGCGTGGGTGATCATCACGCCCTTCGGGCGTCCGGTGGTGCCCGACGTGTACATCAGCCGATGGAGGTCGTCGCCGGCGGCCGGCGCTGGCGGCGAGATGTCCGTTGCCTCGCGAAGCTGTGCGAGCGGGGTCCATCCGCTGGGTGCCGCCGCCGCGATGCAGGCGCGCTCCAGCGTTGCCTCGATGCCCTTCGTCGCGTCGTTGGCGAGCTCGACGAGCGACTCGTCGGAGACGAGCGCGCGCGCCCCTGAGTGCTCGAGGATGTAGCGGACCTCGGGTGCGGCGAGCCGCCAGTTGATCGGCATCGCAATCGCGCCGAGGTGGTTGGCCGCGAAGATCGTCTCCAGGAACTCCGAGCAGTTGTAGGAGAGCAGGCCCACGACGTCGCCGGCGCCGACGCCCGCTGCCTGCAGTCCGGCCGCCAGCGCGGCGGATCGAGCGGCCATCTCCGCATAGGTCACGACGTCGTCACCGAAGATGCACAGCGGCTTGGTCGGCGTGCGGCTCGCGTGATGGGCGAGGACACTGCACCAGCTCATGTCGGCCTGCATCGGCTGCACCTGCGCCACGAAGGCAACCTCCAGTGTTGTACCGGTCAGTACACTACAGACCTCGTGGCTGGTGCTCCCTCGTTCTCCAACGCCGATCTCCTCGAGATGCATCGCCGGATGCTCGTGATCCGCGGGTTCGAGGAGCGAGTGTCCGCGCTCTACCGCGACGGTGAGGTACCCGGCTTCGTGCACCTGTCGATCGGGCAGGAGGCGTCGGCCGTCGGCGCGTGCTGGCCACTCGCCCCGACGGACGTGATCACGTCCACCCATCGCGGCCATGGCCACTGCCTCGCGAAGGGTCTGGACCCGCTCGGGATGTTCGCCGAGCTGATGGCCAAGGACGCTGGCACGAACCGCGGGCGCGGGGGCTCGATGCACATCGCCGATCCGACGATCGGGATCTTCGGCGCCAACGGGATCGTCGCTGCCGGCCTGCCGATCGCGGCGGGTGCGGCGACAGCGGCGCAGCTGCGACGCGACGGCAGCGTCGCGGTGGCGTTCTTCGGCGACGGTGCGGTTGCCCACGGCACCTTCCACGAAGCGGTCAACCTCGCTGCCGTCTGGCGGCTGCCGGTGATCTTCTTCTGCGAGAACAACGGCTACGCCGAGTTCTCGCCCGCATCGGCCCAGCACGCGGCGCCACTCGAGCTGCGCGCCGCCGGCTACGGCGTCGACTACGTCGCGGTGGACGGCAACGACGTCGAGGCGACCGCAGTCGCCATGCAGTCGGCCATCGAGGCGACCCGCGCCGGACGGGGTCCCGTCGTCATCGAGGCAGCCACCTACCGCTGGCACGGTCACTACGAAGGCGACCCGCAGCGCTACCGATCGCCCGACGAGGTGCGGGAGTGGGAAGCACGCGACCCGCTGCTCGTCAATGCCCGCCGGCTGCGATTGGCGGGCATCACGGACGACGCGCTCGAATCCATGGAGTCATCAGTCGCGCACGAGCTCGACGAGGCCGTCGAGACAGCTCGGCGGTTGACGGCTCCGGCGGCCGCCACGCTGACCGACTTCGTCGCCCGCCCGAGACCCGAACCCGCCGAGCCGCCGGCACCGGCCGCCGACGCTCCAGTGTTCCGCACCATGGACGCGATCCGCGCCGCGCTCGAAGCTGAGCTCGCCGGCGACGAGCGCGTGTTCATCGCGGGAATCGACGTCGCGGCCGGAGGCAATGTGTTCGGCCTGATGCGCGGCCTGCACGACCGCTTCGGCGATCGCGTCCGCGACACCCCCATCTCCGAGAGCGCGATCATCGGCCTCGGCGTCGGCGCGGCGATGGCGGGCATGCGCCCGGTGGTCGAGCTGATGTACCTCGACTTCGTCGGCGTCTGCCTCGACCAGCTGCTCAACCAAGCAGCGAAGCTGCCGTTCATGACCGGCGGCGCGGCGCAGATGGCGCTGACCGTGCGCACGCAGTTCGGCGCCGGCCGCTCGTCGGGAAGCCAGCACTCGCAGAGCCTCGAGGCGCTGCTCGCGCACATCCCCGGGCTCACCGTGGTCATGCCGTCGACCCCGGCCGACACCTACGGCTTGCTGCGCGCCGCGATCCAGGACCCGAACCCGGTCGTCTTCATCGAGAACCGGCTGCTCTACGGCATGAAGGGGCCGCAGCCGCCTGACGACCACATCGTCCCGATCGGAACGTCCGCCGTCGTGCGTCCGGGAGCCGATGTCACGGTCGTGTCGGTCTCACGGATGGTGCACGAGGCGGTCGCCGCCGCCGAGCGCCTGGCCGGCGAAGGCGTCTCGGTCGAGGTCATCGACCTGCGCACCGTCGCCCCGCTCGACATGGCCCCGATCCTCGACTCGGTGCACAAGACCGGCCGGCTGCTCATCGCCCACGAAGCCGTCATCCCCTTCGGCATCGGCGCCGAGATCGCTGCCACCGTCGCCCGTGAGGCGTTCTGGGACCTCGACGCGCCGATCCAGCGCGTCGGCGCGGCGGCGACTCCCCCGCCGTACGCGCCCGATCTCGAACGTGCGTGGCTACCCGATCGCGACGACATCGCCGCGGCGATCCGGCACCTCGCTGCGGTCTAGATCACCGGTTCGATCTCGATCGGAACGCCGGAGTACAGCGCCATGCCGCCGAGACGATCGACATCATCAGTACTGGTGAGGTGATTGACGTTCGCGTGCAGGTGTCCGTGCGGGATCGAGCAAACGCCCTTGCGCATACCGGCATCGACCTTCGCCGCAACGATGATCTCGCCTCTCTTGTTGTGGACGCGCACTCTCTGCCCGTCGGCGATCCCGTGAGCCGCCGCTGTGTCGGGATGCAGGAAGATGTCCGCCGGCTCGCCCATGAAGCTGAGCTGCGCGTTCATTTTCTTGACCTGGCGCCTCGAGCTGAGGACCAGCGGCTTCGGCTTGCCGAGTGCGGCCTCATCGGCGTCGCGCATCTCGTACCACTGCTCGAGCATCTCCGGCGGTGCCAATCGCCATCCGCCGATCCGCTCGAAGTGCTCCTCCGCCCACGGGGCCGGGAACTCGTGCGGGAACTCGACGTACTGCTTCGCCTTGAGATCTTCGAAGCTGGAGCGCGCACGCTTCATCAGCGTCGCGAGCATGAAGTCGTCGGCGCCCTCCTGGCGATCATCGTCCGGTACGTAGTCGGGAACTCGCAATCCCGCCCGCCTCATGAATTGCGAGATCACCCACCAGGCCGAGCGCCTCTCGCCCAACGGTTCGACGAGCGGCGGGGTGTACTGCAACGACACGTTCCAGTTGAGCGTGTCCCAGCGCGTGAGCTCGGCCCGCTCGAGTGGACCCTTGGTCGGCAGGAGATGCGTGCACAACGGCGTCAGCTCGTTGTGCACGATCTCGACACCCACGTGCAGGTCGAGCTTCGGCAGCGCGGCCTTGAGCGCATTGGTGTCGGGGAACGCGCGCAGCATGCTGCCGCCGAAGTTGAACAGGGCGCGGATGTTGCCGCGCTCGATCTCCAGCGGAAGCACTGCGCACGGCCAGTCGCCGACGATCCCCTTGACGTCAGGGCGGACGTTCGACCCGGGGGTGAAGGTGTCGAGCACCGGCAGCTCCCAGTCCTCGTACGGCTTGAGGAAGCCGGGGTGGAACCAGGCGCCGCCCTTCTCGTTCATCGAGCCGGTCAGGACCATGATCAGCCAGGCGAACCACTGCGTCAGGTTGGCGCCGGCGGACATGGTGATGCCCGTGCCGGTCTCCGTGGCCACGCGGCCCTTCCGGCGAATGGCCCCGAGCAGGTCCTCGAGTTCCTGTTCGGTGACACCGGCGATCTCCGCGGCCTTCGCCCGGTCATAGCCTTCGAGCGCCGCCCGCAGCTCCGGCAGGCCAGTGACCGGCTGCTTGGGGTTGCACGGGCCGCCGTCGATGAGCTCGCGCACCACCCAGGCGAGGATCGCGTAGTCCTTGCCGGGGTAGGCGGCGATGTGGCGGGTGGAGAGCCTCGCCGTCTGCGTGAGCACCGGGTCGATCGTCCACACCTCACCGCGCTCGGCGACGGACCTGATCCAGGTGACCGGGTCGAACATCCCCGTGTTGTGCGCGTGGCTGACCACCGGGTTCGTTCCGATGTAGATCAGCAGCTCGACGTTGTCGTAGTCCGTCTTGGGGTTGAGGGGGAACCCCATCATCGCGGCCGCGAGCATCGTCTTGGCGGTGCCATCGATGGTCAGCGGCGAGAACTTCGGCGGCGTACCCAAGGCGCGGTAGAACGCGTCTTCCATGGCGTAGCCGGATGAGTCCAAGCCGAGGCCACTGCCGTAGTTGATGGCGACCGCGTTCGGGCCATGCGCATCGATGGTGCTTCGAAGCTTCGCGGCGATGTCGTCGAGCGCCTCGTCCCATCCCACCTCGACGAGCTCGCCGTGCTTGCGCATCATCGGGCGCGTGATCGCGCCCTCGATGTGGTGCACCTGACCAGTCGCTCGGCCCTTCGGGCAGGTGTAGCCCGCGGTGAGCGGATGCTCCTTGTCACCGCGCACCTTCAGGATCCGGTCACCGGCGACCTCGGCGACGATTCCACAGGCGGTGATGCACACCCGGCAGTAGGTGCGCTTGATCTCGACAGGTTGACTGGTCACGTTTTCTCCGTTCAGCAGCCGAGGGCGCGTGCGATCACCAGGTGCTGGATCTCGTTCGTGCCCTCGCCGATCTCGAGCACCTTCGCATCGCAGTAGAAGCGGGCCACGGGTGACTCGAGCATGTAGCCGACGCCGCCGTGGATCTGGACGGCCTCCGATGCCGCCGACACCGCGAGGCGACTGGCCTTCAGCTTGGCCATCGACGCCTCCTTGAGGAAGGGCTGCCCGGTGTCGCGCAGGTACGCGGCGCGGTAGGTGAGCCATCGTGCCGCCTCGAGCTCGGTGGCGATGTCGGCGAGCTTGAACTGCACCGCCTGGAACTTCGAGATCGGCTGGCCGAACTGCACGCGCTGCCGCGCGTAGTCGAGAGCCAGGTCGAGCACGGCCTGGGTGAGGCTGAGCGACAAGGCCGCGATCGAGATGCGCCCGACCTCGAGCGTCCCGAGGAACTGGCTGAGCCCCATCTCCGGATCGCCGACGAGGTGATCGTCGGGCACCCAGACGTCGTCGAAGAACAGCTCACGCGTGTCAAGGCCCCGCCAGCCGATGCCGCGCATCTTCGGGCCCATGGTGAAGCCGGCGGTGTCCTTCTCCACCACGAAGCTCGCGAACCTCGCCTGCCCCTCGACCGACTGGGTCCGCGCCAGCAGCGTTACCCCGAAGGACATGTCGGTGCCCGCGTTGGAGATGAACGCCTTGCGGCCGTTGATCAGCCAGCCACCATCGTGCCGTTCTGCCCTGGTGCTGATCCCTCGTGCGTCGGACCCGGCATCGGGTTCAGTCAGGCCGAACGCGCCGAGGGAGCGTCCCTCGGCCAACGGTCGCAGCCAGCGCTCGCGCTGCGCGTCGTTGCCGAAGAGGTACAGCGGCAGCGAACCGATCGTCACGTGCGCCTGCCACGCGGCGGCCACCGACTGGTCCGCCAGGCCGAGCTGCTCCATCGCCGCGACGAACCCGACCGTCGACATGCCGATCCCGCCCCACTCCTCCGGGATCAGCATTCCCAGCAGGCCCAACGCACCCATCTCGCGGAGCAGGTCGGTCGGGCACCGCGCCTCCTCCCACGCCAGCGGGGCACGCACGGCGATCTCCTTCTGCGCGAACTCGCGACAGAGGCCCACCAGATCGCGCTCCGACTCGGTGAGCGAGAAGTCCACGGCCGGATCCTATTGGACCGACCGGTACAACCGCGCTCTCTCAGCTGTCTCGGGCGCTTTCAGCTGCTCGGCGCAGCGCGGCGTCGCGCGCGTCGACAGAAGCGACGAGATCCCCGTGCGTGACGATGTACGGCTCTGCCCCGAGCAACGCGTTCACTGTGCGGCGCGCCGCTTCTTCAGGTGTGGCGAGGTCGCTCGTCATGTCGGGGTTGCTCGCGGTCATTGCTTCGAAGTCTTCGGCTTCACCGATCGCGCGTTGGAGGTGTTGCGGCTGCGCCTCAGTACTCGTTTCCAGATGACGCGACAGCATCCCTGACGGAAACACGACCGACACTGCGATTCCGTCGGCCGCGAGCTCGAGACGCAACGTCTCGGCGAGGCCCCACACTGCGAACTTGCTTGCCTGATACGCGCCGAGCCGGCTGGCCGGCGACAAGACCGACGACGAAGTCGTGAAGGCCAATCGTGGCCGCGCCGCCCGCCGCAGTAGCGGCACGAAAGCCCGCGCCGTGCGGGCACTACCGACGACGTTGACGTCGAGCACCCACTTCCACTCATCGTCGGTCAGCCGCTCGATGGCGCCGAACAGCTGGACGCCCACGTTCGACACGACGACATCAGCCCGCCCGAAACGCTCCATGACGATCGACGCGGCGCCATCGACCTGCTCGGCGACGGCCACGTCCATGGCCAGTCCGACAGCGTCGACGCCGAACGCATCCACGATCGCGCGTGCCTCCTCCACCGCCCGGCCACCGTCGCGGTCGAGGAGCACGACGTTCATCGCCGCCCTTGCACACTCCGCCGCGAGCGCCCTCCCGAAGCCAGATGCACCGCCGGTGATGACGGCGACCTCGCGGTCAGCCGTCATGTTCCGCTCCCGACGTGAAGTCCATGCGCAGACGAGTCAGCCTCGTCGCCGATATCCGCCAGACGTCGTCCAGCTTCTCGTAGGCCTCGTGGTAGTGCCCGAAGCCGTGCAGCTCGGTGCCGTCCGGCCACCGCAACATGTCCTCCATGGCCCACACACCCGTCGCAGTCGTCTCGGAGGTGAGCTCGATCTCCGGAGTGTGCCCGTGGTGCACGGTGACGACGTCAGCAAGGGTCTCGCGCAAGAACGCCATGAACGCGTCCGCACCGAAGATCACAGTTCCGCCTGAGTCCGTGGTGTCCACCACGACGGCATCGGTGAACACGTCGCGCATCGCGTTCCAGTCCTTCGTGTCCATCATCCGGAAGTAACGAGCCTTCAGCTGCTCGATCGCGAGGATGTCGTCCAACACCGGAACGCTCACGTTGAGGTCGCACGCGGCGGTTCGAGCTGAGCGATCGCCTGCTCGACGTACGCCACAGTGGCCTTGTGGCCAGCGGTCACTCCGAGCGCCTGTTCGAGCGCGAGCACCTGGGTCAGCCCTGTCATCAGCAGGAGGACGACGATCGGGGGGAGCTGGTCAGCGGTGATGCCGTCGGCCGCGAGCGCGGCGGTGAGTGCCTCGACCTGGGCAGCACGGAAGCGTTCCGCGTAGGCGGCGATCTCAGTGCGGATCGCCTTGCGATGATTCGCGAGCGCCACGAACTCGATGTTGAACACCGCACCGCGGGGGTCGGCGTTCAGACGCCACAGGGTGTGCAGCGAACAGTCGGCCACGATGGCGCGTTCGAACCGCGCGAGGTTCGCGTCGGCACTGCGTCGGAAGACCTCGAGGAAGAGGTCATCCATCGTCCGGAAGTAGTAGTGGACGAGCTGCGGCTTCAGGCCGGCCTTGGCGGCGACCCGTCGCGACGTGACTGCGGCGTAGCCCTCCTCGAGGAGCAGCACCTCGGCGGCGTCGAGCAGCTGGGCGCGGGTCTCGGAGTCCTCAGCTCCGATGCGTCGGGGTGACGGGGCGGTCTTCACCGGGGACACGTTGCCACGTCAGCAGATCGGATGCTAAGCAACTGCTCAGCATTGCCGTGCGTGTGCACAGCAGGGGCACGAGGGGGACCTGGCTTGAGCGACTGGGAGACGATCGACTTCTTCACCGACGAGTCGTTGGTCGAGGACCCGTACCCGTACTTCGAGGAGCTGCGGGCCGAGTGTCCGGTGCTCCCGCTGCCCCACCTCGGGGTGGTGGCGGTGACCGGCTACGACGAAGCGAACGAGGTGTACCGGGACACGGAGGCGTTCTCGTCGTGCAACTCGGTGATCGGGCCGTACGCGACCTTCCCGGTGCCGCTCGAGGGCGATGACGTGACCGAGATCGTCGCTCGCTACCGCGACCAGCTCCCGATGAGCGAGCACATGGTCACCATGGACCCGCCGGAGCACACCCGCGAGCGGGCGCTGCTGATGCGGCTGATCACGCCGAGGCGGCTCAAGGACAACGAGGCGTTCATGTGGCGCCTCGCCGACGCGCAGCTCGACGAGTTCGTGGCCGACGGCCACTGCGAGTTCATCAAGGCCTACGCCCAGCCCTTTGCCATGCTCGTGGTCGCCGACGTCCTTGGCGTGCCTGAGGAGGACCACCAGCGCTTCGTCGAAGGCTTCGGTCTGAGCAAGTCCCCGGGCGCGGTCGGCGCCGGCGAGGAGGGCGGCCCAGGCGAGAACGCCCTCGGCTGGCTCGACGATTGGTTCGCCGAGTACATCGAGGACCGGCGGCGCCAGCCACGCAAGGACGTGCTCACCGACCTGGCGCTGGCCACCTACCCCGATGGGAGCACCCCGCCGGTCACGTCGGTCGTGCATACCTCGACGTTCCTGTTCGCCGCCGGGCAGGAGACGACCGCCCGCCTGCTCGCCGCCGCGCTGAAGCACCTCGCTGAGCACCCGGAGCTGCAGGACGAGCTGCGGGCCGACCACGAGAAGATCCCCAACTTCCTCGAGGAGGTGCTGCGGGTCGAGAGTCCGGTGAAGACCGACTTCCGCCTTACCCAGCGCGCGACGACCATCGGCGACGTCGAGGTCGCGGCCGGCACGCCGGTCATGCTGCTCAACGGCGCCGCCAACCGCGACCCCCGGCGGTTCGAGTGCCCGGCCGAGTTCCAGGTCGACCGTCCCAACGCCCAGGCCCACCTCGCGTTCGGTCGAGGCGTCCACTCATGCCCTGGAGCGCCCCTGGCCCGGGCTGAGACACGGATCAGCCTCGAACGCATCCTCGAACGGACGCGGAACATCCACCTGTCCGAGGAGCATCACGGCCCTGCAGGCGCTCGGCGCTTCCACTATGAGCCGACCTGGGTCCTCCGCGGGCTCACCAACCTGCACCTCGAGTTCGAGCCGGCCGAGGCCGGCCGGTGAGCCGGGTCGCTGTCGTCACGGGCGGTGCCTCTGGCATAGGCCTCGGCGTCGCCCGTCAGCTCGTCGCCGACGGCCACCGCGTCGCCATCTTCGATCGCAACGGCTCGGCGGCCAAGGCCGCCGCCGACGAGCTGCACGGTGAGGGCGCCACGGCACTCGCGGTCGAGGTCGACGTCGCCGACCGGGCATCGGTCGACGCCGGGTTCGCCCAGGTGCGGGACGAGCTCGGTCCGGTTGAGATCCTCGTCACCAGCGCCGGCATCGAGTCCTTCGACCCGGTTCTCGACATCACGCCCGAGAAGTGGGACCGGATCCTCGCGGTCAACCTCACAGGGACGTTCATCTCCGTCCAAGCCGCGCTCCCCGACATGCTGGCGGCTGGCTGGGGCCGCATCGTCACCATCTCATCGTCGAGCGCCCAGTCGGGCGCGCCCAACATGGCGCACTACGCCGCGTCGAAGGGCGGCGTCATCGCGCTCACGAAGGCGCTGGCGGTGGAGCTCGCCCGGCAAGGGATCACCGTCAACACCATCCCGCCGAGCCTCGTTGACACGCCGATGGCGCGAGCCGCGGAGGCCGCCGGCGACTTCCCGGGCGTCGACGTGGTCGGCCCGATGGTCCCGCTCGGGCGAGCGGGCACACCGGCCGACATCGCTGCAGCATGCTCGTTCCTCTGCTCAGAGGGCGGCAGCTACATCACGGGCCAGATCATCGGGGTCAACGGCGGCATGTACATCTGAGCAGGAGCATGCATGAGTGGACCAAGCACCGACGTCTGGGACGTGATGGCGACAGCCCGGACGATCCGTCGGTTCACTGACGAGCCGGTTGACGACGCCACCCTCGCCCGTTGCCTCGAAGCCGCGACATGGGCGCCGTCTGGTGCGAACGCGCAGGCGCTGCAGGTGATCGAGCCGGTCTACGGCATGACGCGTCCCGCCGATGACGACGACAGCCGCAGGGCGCGCACCTATCGAGCGACGTACGAGCTCCACGATCGGGCGGGTGAGTTCACGTCCGTGCTGTTCACCCAACAGCGATTCCCGACGGCGTCAGAGCTCCTCCTCGGGGGCTCGATCTTCCCGGCCATGCAGAACTTCCTACTAGCCGCCCGCGCCCAAGGGCTGGGGGCGTGTGTCACCAGCTGGGCGTCGTACGGGGGCGAGTCGCTGCTCCGCGCCGCCGTCAGCGTGCCCGATGACTGGATGCTCGCCGGGCACGTCGTAGTGGGTTGGCCCCGGGGGAACCACGGGCCGGTCCGTCGCCGTCCTCTCTCCCGGGTCACGTTCCTCGACCGTTGGGACGCACCCGCGAGCGACATCGCCGATGACGGACCGGGGCAATGAGGGCGTGACCCTCTTCACGCTCCGGTTCGACCTGCGCAACCCCGCCTTCGCCGGCGTGTCGATGACCGAGCGCGTGCGCGCCGCCATCGACATGTGCGAGTGGGCTGACGCGCGCGGCGGGGTGTACGTCAGCCTCTCCGAGCATCACGGAGTCGAGGACGGCTACCTGCCCAGCCCGCTCGCCCTCGCTGCAGCGATCGCCGCCCGCACCTCCACCGTCCGCATCGGGATCAACGCGCTCGTCGCGCCGTTCCACGACCCGCTCCGCCTCGCGGAGGACGCCGCTGTCGTCGACCTGATCAGCGAGGGTCGACTCGACCTGACGATCGCCGGTGGCTACGTCGCCGACGAGTTCGCGATGTTCGGCGTGCCGATGTCGGAGCGACCGACCCGCGTTGAGGAGACCGTCGCGACGCTGCGGGCGGCGTGGACGGGCGAGCCGTTCGAGTTCCGCGGCCGGACGGTGCAGGTGCGACCGACCCCGGCGCAACCCGGCGGACCGCGCATCGTCCTCGGCGGAACCAGCGAAGCGGCTGCGCGACGGGCTGCCCGCATCGCCGACGGCTTCATCCCGTCAGAGACCTCATGCTGGACCTTCTACCGCGATGAGTGCCTCAAGCTCGGCAAGGCCGACCCTGGGCCGGGCATGACCATCGACGCGGCCGTGGTCGTCCTCGCTGAGGACCCGGCCGCGGTATGGCCCGTGCTCGCCCCGTACTTCCTGCACGAGGTGAACGCCTACGGTGCGCTGCAGGCGGCCGCGGGTGTGAAGGCGGTCTACGAGCCGGTCGCCGGCATCGACGAGCTGCGAGCGCGGAGCCAGTACCGCATCCTGACGCCGGACGAGTACGCGGCCGAGCTCCAACGCTCCGAGGTGCCCGTTGCTCGTCTCCACCCGATGGTTGGGGGCACCCCTCCGGAGCTCGCATGGGAGCACCTCCACCTATTCGAGGAGACGTTCCTGCGATAGCGCTCACGCGCCGTCGCGCTGGAGGAGCATCACGCCGGACGGCGTCCCGCCGCCCGAGGTGACGACCGCGGTGGTCGCGCCCGCCACCTGGCGCTCCCCCGCGTCGTGGCGGAGCTGGGTCACCGCTTCGTAGAGGAAGCCGAAGCCGTGCGTGCGTCCCTCGGACAGCTGGCCCCCGTGCGGGTTCACCGGGAGGTCGCCGTCGAGCGCGATCCGGCGGCCCTCGTCGATCCAGTCCTTCGCCTCGCCGAACCCGCAGAAGCCCAGGCCTTCGAGCCACGAGATGGCGTTGAACGTGAAGCCGTCGTAGACGAGCGCGACGTCGACGTCGTCGGGCCGCAGCGACGTCCTGGTCCACAGGTGCGCCGACTGCCCGATCACCTGCGGCTCATGGGTGATCGTCCCCTGGTCCCACGAGGCGCGCTCGAGGATCTGTGTGCCCACCGCGTCGATGCGGACCGCCGGCCGCGGGAGGTCGCCGGCAACCGAGGCAGCGGAGACGACGACCGCGATCGAGGCGTCGCAGGGCACGTCGCAGTCGTAGAGGCCGAACGGGCTCGTGATCGGCCGGGCCGAGAGGTAGTCGTCCATCGTCATCGGGTCGCGGTAGATGGCGGCGGGGTTGCGCGCCGCGTTGGCGCGGCCGTTGAGCGCGATGTAGCCGAACAGCTCGCGGCTGGCGCCGTAGCGGTGCAAGTACTGGTTCGCGTTCATGCCGAGCCAGTTCGCCGCCGACATCGCCCCGAACGGGGCGCGCCACGCCTGCCAGCCCGAGGCACGACCGCCGCCGCCGCCACCGCCACCGCCGAGGCGCAGCGTCGCGAACGTCGACTCCCACACCGTCCGGAAGCAGAGCACGTGTCGGCACAGCCCGCTGGCCACCGCCAACATCGCTGCAATGACCGAGCCGCCGGGACCGTGGAGGTCGCCGCCACCGTTGATCCACGTCGGGTGCAACCTCAGCGCTTCCTCGACAGCGATGACGCCCCCCTCGCTCATGCCCATCCCGCCGGCGCCCGGGTAGGTGGAGAGGCCGTCGATGTCGTCGAGGGTCAGGCCCGCGTCGGCGACCGCCTTCAGGCATGCGTCGACGGTGAGCGACAGCGGGTCGACCATCAGCCGCCGCCCGAGCGCGGAGCGACCGATCCCGGAGAGCACCGCCTTGTGCTCGAACCGATCGTCGCTCAGCGGCGCGCGCGGAGCGGGCAGGTCGGGTTCCGGGATGGGGTTCGGCAGCGTCGCGCCCGTCGGCTCGAAGAGCGGGAGCCACACGTCGTCGTGCTGCTCGAACCGGACCGTGACCTCCTGCCCGATGTGCACGTCGCCCGGATCGCAGCTGACGATGTTGGTCGTGAGGCGCACGTCGACGCTCTCGGCGAGGGCGACGACAGCGATCACGTAAGGGGGCTCGAACTCGGGCAGCCACTGGTGCGCGTTGACCGTGAAGCCGACGACCGTGGCGCGGCCGGACACCGGCGTCGGTTGCCACGAGCGACTCCGGCAGCGCGGGCAGATCGGCACCGGCGGGTGCACGAGCGTCGCGCACTCGGTGCAGCCCTGGATCCGCAGCACGCCGTCGGCTCCGGACGTCCAGAACCACTCGGTCGCGAGCGTCAGCTCCGGAAGCGGTCGCAACGTCAGTCGCCCAGGTTGGCGATGATCTGCGGGAGGTCGGTGATCGTGCGGATTCCGGGGGAGGCGGCGCACACGTAGGGCACCGCGTTCACGGGACGATGCGCCGTGAGCCCTGGTGTCGTGGCCGCGTAGTGCTCGGGCGCGACGGGGAAGCGGATGTCCACCGCCAGCGGTGTGTCGCCCTCGACCAGCACGCGCCAGCCGCTCTCGCGCAGGTCCCACGACGGCTCGATGTCGGTGCCGCAGTACCAGTTGGTCCGCATCTGCAGCAGCGGCTCCCCGTCTCGCAGACCGCTCACGATCATGCGCTGGGCAGCGACCGTGCCGGCGTCGATGGTGCCGGCCGCGATCTCGATGTTCTGCCGCGCCGTCGCCACCTCGCCGGTCGACTCGACCGCGTCCAGCGGCATCCCCAGCGCCTCAGCCAGCACGCGGAGCGACGGGCCGAACGACGCAGCGCCGTGGGCCCAGCGGCCCGGGTCGAACGCCGACGGCTCCTTGCCGAACCCCATGAGGCCGAACAGCAGCTCCGGCGAGTTCCTCGACGTCAGGTCGGCGAACTCGTCGATGGTCACGCGGTCGAGCCGGCGCTGGAGCGAGGTGAGCACGATCGGCAGTGCCTCGGTGATGAACCCGGGGCTGCTGCCGGTGCTGTGGAGGCTGGAGCCGCCGCGCTGGCACGCAGCCTCGAGTCGCTCCCGCACCGGCGGATCGATGCTGGCCGGGTGGTGGAGCTCGCTGCGGGTGGTCACGACGTTGGCACCCGACTCCAGCAGCCGACACAGGACGTCGACATCGGTGCGATCCCCCATGTAGAGGACACAGTCGGGCTGCAAAGCGACGATCTCCTCGACGTCCTGGGTCGCGGTCACGCCGACCGGCGCGATGTCGCACAGCTCGCCCGCGTCGCGGCCCGCCTTGGCGTCGGCGTACACGTACAGCCCCACCAGCTCGAGGTCAGGGTGCTCGATCACGGACCGCAGGGAGCGCAGGCCGATGTTCCCCGTCGCCCACTGCACCACGCGATACGACGGTCCGTCGGACACCATCAGACCCCCTCCGCTGCGAGCGATGCCTTGTGCAGCACGTTCTGGGCGAGGCGCATGTGGGCGGCGTCGACGAGCTTGCCGTCGCGCCCGATGGCGCCCACACCCTCGGCCTCGGATGCGCGGTAGATCTCGATGGCCTCGCGCGCCTCTTCGACCTCCTTCGCGGTCGGGGCGAAGACCTCGTTGGCGATGGGGATCTGGCTCGGGTGGATCGCCCACTTGCCATCGAAGCCGAGCAGGCTCGCGTGCATCGCCGACCGGCGGTACCCCTCTGGGTCCTGGTAGGCGGGGTACGGCGCGTCGATGGCGTCGATGCCAGCGGCCCTCGCGGCGCTGAGGACCTGCACGCGCGCGTGGTGCCAGAAGTCGCCGGGATACTCCCCGATCGGATCGAAGTTGCCGTCAACGCGTGCACGGAGCGATGCCGACAGATCGCCGGCGCCGAAGATGATCGCTTCGAGCCGATCGCTGGCGCGGGCGATCTCGGCGGCGTTGGTCAGGCCCTCGGCCTCCTCGATGAGCACCTCGAGGCCGATCCGCTTCTGGATGCCGAGCTTGGTCTCGAGCTGGGTGAGCAGCACGTCGACCCACCAGACATCGCGCGCGGTGCGGGCCTTTGGCACGATCAGCACGTCGAGCGCGTCCCGCGCTCCGGTGACCACCTCGATGATGTCGCCGTGGCACCACGGCGTCTCGATGCCGTTGACGCGCACGGCGCGCACGGTGCGGCCCCAGTCGAGGTTCGTGAGTGCGGCGACCGCGGTCCCTCGTGCCGCCTCCTTGGCGATCGGCGCGCAAGCATCCTCGAGGTCGAGGAACACGAGGTCCGCACCAGAGGTGGCGGACTTCTCGCACATCTTCTCGCTGCTGGCCGGCGTGGCCAGCTCGGATCGCCGAACGCGGAGTTCTCCCACGGTCAGATGGTGCCAGCCGCGCGCAAGGTGGCGAGGCGGTCGGGGTCGATGCCGAGCAGGTCGCCGAAGACGGCACCGTTGTCGGCTCCCAGCGCGCGGCCGAGGTGCTCGACGCGCCCGGGCGTCTCGGTCAGCTGCGCCACCGGCGCTTGCACGGTCATCCGGCCGAAGTCTGGATCGTCGATCTCGAGGAAGGTCCCGCGGGCGCGGAGGTGCTCGTCGGCCAGCAGCTGCTGCGCGTCGTAGATCGGCGAGGCCGTGACCTCTGCGTCCTCGAACACCTTCATCGCCTCCTCGAGGGTTCGCTCCCGGATCCAGCCGGCAACCAGCTCGTCGACCTCGAGCGCTCGGTCCTGGCGCCGCACCGGGTCGACGTAGTCGGGGTCTTCGGCGAGCTCGGGTCGATCGATGGCGCGGTAGACGCGCATGGCGATGTTCGGTGACGCGCTCGAGATCGCCACCCACTTGTCGTCCGAGGTTCGATAGGCGTTGCGGGGCGCGCTGGCGTCGAGGCGGTTGCCGACGCGGCCGGTGATCACCCCGAGCTGGTCGTAGCCGAGCGTGCTGGACTCGATGAGCCGGGCCAAAGGCTCGATCAGGTTGACGTCGATGAGCTGACCACCGCCGCTGTGGACGTCGCGGTGGTAGAGGGCCATCATCACCGCGTACGTCGCGGCGAGCGAGGCGACGCCGTCGGCCAGCATGAACGGAGGCAGCGTCGGCGGCCCGTCCGGCTGGCCGGTCACGTAGGCGAAGCCGCTCATCGCCTCGGCCAGCGTTCCGTAGCCGGGCCGGTCGCTCTTCGGCCCGCCCCTTCCGTAGCCGCTGACGTGGAGCATCACGATGTGCGGGTGCCGGGCGTGCACCGACTCATAGTCGATCCCCCACCGCTCGAGCGCGCTCGGACGGTTCCCGACCACGAGCGCGTCGCTCACCTCGAGCAGCCGGTGGAACAGCTCCTGGCCCTCGCTCTGGCGGAGGTCGAGCGTGACGCAGCGCTTGTTGCGGCTCACGCTCTTCCACACGAGTCCGATGCCGTCCTTGCGGTTGCCCCACGTGCGCATCGGGTCACCGGAACCGGGTTGTTCGACCTTGATGACCTCTGCGCCGAACTCGCCGAGCGCGGTGCCCACCATCGGCCCGGCGGCGAGCGTCGCGAACTCGACCACGCGCAGCCCGTCGAGCGGGCCGCGGGCCTCAGCCACGTGCGGCGACCTCGGGACGGGCGAGGCCCAGCGTGTCGCGCAGCGTCGTGCCGGTGTAGCGGTCGCGGAAGACGCCTCGGCGCTGAAGCTCGGGCACCACGAGGCGGACGACGTCCTCGTAGGCACCAGGCGAGTGCGTGGCCGCGATGACGAAGCCGTCGCAGGCGTCGCCCTCGACCCACTCCTGCATCTGGTCGGCGACCTCGGGACCGGTGCCGACGAAGCGCGGGCCTTGGAGCAGGGTCGCGCGGTGGCCGGCGAGGTCGGCCAGCGTCACCGTGTCGCCACCGATGTGCTTGCGGATGTTCTGGACGAGGCCGCGGATGCCCGAGACGGACTGGATCAGCTCGTCGGTGATCGGCGAGTCGAGCTCGAGACCCGAGAAGTCGTAGTTCATCAGCTCGGACAGCAGTGTGAGCGACGCCTGCGGGTCGACGAGGTCGTTCATGAAGAGCTGCTCGCGCTCCTCGGCGTGGCTTCGCGACTCGCCGACCACGGTGTAGGCCATCGGGAGCATCTTCACCGACTGCGGGTCGCGGCCCAGCGCAGCGATGCCCTCCTTCTGGTCGGCGTAGTGGGACCTGGCAATGTCGATGCCGGGATCACCAGTGAAGATCAGCTCGGCCCAGCGGGAGGCGAAGTCGCGACCGCGACCCGATGACCCTGCCTGCAGGAGCACCGGCCGGCCCTGCGGGCATCGAGGCACCGTCAGCGGACCGCGGACGTCGAACCACTCGCCCTTGTGGTTGAGCTCGTGGACCTTGTCAGGGTCGGCGAAGTAGCCGGCCTCCCGGTCGAGGACGAGCGCGTCGTCCTCCCAGGTATCCCAAAGTCCGGTGGTCGCCTCGAGGAACTCATCCGCGCGGTCGTAGCGGGCGTCGTGATCGATGACCTCCTTCAGGCCATAGTTCTGCGCCTCGCTGTCGTTGACCGACGTGACCACGTTCCACGCGGCGCGGCCGCCCGAGAGGTGGTCGAGCGTGGCGAAGGTGCGAGCGACGTGGAACGGCGTGTAGTAGGTCGTCGAGTAGGTCGCACCAAGACCGATGTGCTGGGTGGCGCCGGCGACGACGCCAAGGACCACGCTGAGGTCGAGCTTGACCGGCCGGGCCCCGAGCCGCACCGCGTCGGCGACCGACCCGCCATAGATGCCCGGCATGGCGAGGCGGTCGTCGAAGAACATCATGTCGAAGCAACCCTCTTCGAGGGTGCGGCCGAGCTTCTGGTAGTAGCTCGCCGAGAGGAAGCCGTGCTCGGTGGCGGGATGGCGCCACGAGCCCGCGTACACGGTGGCGTTGCCCGCCTGCATGAACCCCACCAACGACATCTGTCGCTTCGCGCTCATCACGTCTAGAGCCCCGCCGCGACGGCTCGCCTGGCCCGCTCGCGGAAGCCCTCGAGCTTCTCGTCCGGGGTGCGCGACCGCGTGCTCCGCGCCATGATCGACACGTCGTGCCCAGTTGCTTGCTGACGAAGCGCGCCCACGGTCGCCTCGTCCTTCGGCACATGGACGAACGGGTCGAAGGAGTACCAGCGCATCGCGTTCTCGTGGGTGATCTTGCGCACCTGGTCGTCCGGCACGGCGTTGCGGTTGAACACCTCGGTGAGCTCTTCGGGGGCGTTCGGCCACATCGAGTCGCTGTGCGGGTAGTCGGCCTCCCAACACATGTTGTCGACGCCGATGCGCTCGCGCATCTCGACGCCCACCGGATCGCTGATGAAGCAGGTCATGAAGTGCTCCCGGAACACCTCGCTCGGGAGCCGGCCACCGAAGTCCTGCAGCGTCCACGCGCGGTGCATCTCGAAGGTGCGGTCGACGCGGTCGAGGAAGTAGGGGATCCAGCCGTTGCCGCCTTCCGACAGCGCGATCCGGATGTCGGGGAAGTTCTTCAATACTCGCGACCACAGCAGGTCAGCGGCCGCCGACTGGATGTTCATGGGCTGCAGCGTGATCATCACGTCCGGCGGCGAGTCGACCGCCGGGATCGCCAACCGCCCGGACGAGCCGAGGTGGATCGACAGCACCGTGCCGGTGTCGCAGCACGCCCGCCAGAGCGGGTCCCAGTGGTCGTCGTGGAAGCTCGGGTAGCCGAGCGCCGCCGGGTTCTCGGTGAAGCTGAGCGAGTGGCAGCCCTTCTCGGCCACGCGGCGCACCTCGGCGGCCGTCTGCTCGACGTTCCAGATGGCCGGGACAGCCATCGGGATGAAGCGGCCGGGGTGGGCACCGCACCACTCGTCGATGTGCCAGTCGTTGTAGGCGCGCACCAGCGCCAGCGACAGGTCAGGGTCGTCGCTGGCGAACGTCCGCGCCGTGAAGGTGGGGAACGACGGGAAGTTCATCGAGGCCAGCACGCCGCCAGCGTTCATGTCCTTCACCCGCTCGTCGACGTCGTAGCAACCGGGCCGCACCTCGTCGAGGCTCTGCGGCTCGAGGCCGTACTCCTCCTTCGGGCGACCGG
>CAYSAC010000002.1:0-69240 GCA_964428815.1 uncultured Acidimicrobiaceae bacterium
AGCGGCGACATCCGGCCGGCGAGACGTGGGCGTTACTTCTGCGGGGTTGCACTAGCGCTCGCGTTCTTGCGGCAGCTGCGCGGGGTCTTCGTAGGCGGGTTCAGAGGGTCTGCGCAACACTGCCGGCCATCGCGACGGATTGGGTCGAAGCGGTCGACATCTGGCTCGGGACGGGTTGGACGCGGCGACCGTCGGAGGTTGGGGGCATCCACGCACCGATTCGGGGCTCTAGCGCCCCGAACCTCGCTAGAGCTAGACGGCGATCAGGGCGACCGGCACAGCCAGCAGCGCGGCGACGAAGACGCCGAGGTGCTTGCGGGAGAGCAGCGCGCGACGCGCGATGCCGAGGCAGAGCCATCGGACCTGCGGGTAGGCGAAGGCGAGCAGGGCGACGGTCCACACCGTCACCGAGATGGTCACCGCCAGCACCACTCGCACCGCGTCGGCGTTGCCCAGCAGGATGGCCGCGACCAGCGTGTCAGCCAGCGTCGTGATGTTCGCCCCCGCGATGTACGGCAGCGTGTTGGCGCGGCGCAGGTAGCCCTTGGCCACGAGCGGCACGAGGACGGTGAGCGCGACAGAGACCGACAGGGTCAGCAGGCACACCCCGCAGCCCAGCAGGAACATCGGCCACTTGCGGTCGTACCAGCCCTCGCGCCCCTCCTCGAGCCGCTCGCCTCCGACCTCCGGCAGCACGCGATCGAAGCACCAGAACCCGGCGAGGAGGACGGCGAGACCGGCGGGGAACAGCCCCCACCCCGGCAGCACCTCCCTCGCCGCGTCGACCGCCCACCCGAACAGCGCGTCCGTCGCGGAGGTGAGCCCAGGCGAGTTGGCGATGTCGACGCCGTCGAGCGCGCCGCGGTCGATGACCAGGAAGCCGATCAGCGCTCCGGGGAGGTAGACGACGGCGGTCATCAGCAGCGAGAGGATGCCGATGGAGATGGGCGCGCGCGGTCCGTCGCCCACCTTGCGCACCGCGTAGATGCAGCCGACCACGAGCACCACGAACGCAGCGCCCAAGCGCGAGCCGGTGAGCATGGTGAACGACTGCGTGCGGTCGATCGCGCCGCCGTCGAGCAGGGCGAGCGAGGACGCCGCCACCGGAGACCCGGACAGCACGATGCAGGCACCGAGCCAGCCGAGGCCGAGCGTGCTCCACGCGTTGTCGGTGAAGACCGAGCCCTCGAGCGCCGGGACCAGCGCCGCCGCGCCCGACTTCATCAACCCGAGCGCGGTCACGAAGAGGCCGAGGCCGGTGACGAACCAGATCAACCGACCGGCGAGCCCGTGGTGGTCCTCGGCCGCGACGACGACGTCTTCGTCCGGGAGCTCGCGGCCCTCGATGTGCGCGATCGACGCGCGGGGCCGCTCAGGCATCGACAGAGTCCACCATCACAGATGCGACGGCGCCAACAAAGGGTCAGCGGCGCTGCATCGCCACGACGTTGGTGAAGGGATCATCTGTGCCGAGGCGACCTGTGCCGCCGGCCACCCGCTCGAGCATGACGAGGTCCTCGAACCGTCCGACCGGTACGGCGGGCGAGAAGAGGAAGCCCTGCATCTGGTCGCAGCCGTTGCGCAGGAGGAAGTACATCTGGGTGTTGGTCTCGACGCCCTCGGCGATCACCTGCAGCTTGAGGCCCTTGGCCATCGCGATGACCGCGAGCACGATCGACTCCTGGTTGCCGGAGGTCGCGGGATCGTCAAGGCCCTGGACGAAGGACTTGTCGATCTTCACCGCCCGCAGCGGGAAGCGGCTCAGGTAGCTGAGCCCGGCGTAGCCCGTCCCAAAGTCGTCGATCGAGCAGCCGACGCCCATGTGGTCGAGGTCCTGGAGCGTCGTGGTCACCTCGTCCATGTCCTGCATGGCCAGGCTCTCGGTCAGCTCGAGCTCGAGCCAGCTCGGATCGGCCTCGGTCGCGCGCAGCACCCGTGCGACCATGTCGGCGACCCTGTCGAGCTGGAACTGCCGTGGTGACAGGTTGACCGAGATCGTCAGCTCGGGGAACCCGTTCTTCTGCCAGGTGGCCAGCTGCGCGCAGGCCGTCATCAGCGCCCACTCGCCGAGCGCGACGATCCGGCCGTTCTCCTCGGCGATCGGGATGAACTGATCCGGCGAGATCATGCCGAGCACCGGGTGCTCCCACCGCATGAGCGCCTCGGCGCCCATGACCTTGCCGGTCACGAGGTCGACGCGCGGCTGGTAGAGCAGCTTGAGCTCGCCTCGACCGATCGCGCCGTGCAGGGCGCTCTCGATGTCGAAGCGACCCAGCGCGGTGGCGTGCATGTCGCTGGTGTGCACCTGCGCGTTGTTGCGGCCCTGCTCCTTGGCGAAGTACATCGCGGTGTCAGCGCTGCGCAGCAGTCCTTCGTGGTCGGCCCCGTCAGCGGGGTAGTGGGCGATGCCGATGCTGGCGGTCACGTACAGCTGGCGTCGGTTGATGGTGTACGGCTCGGCTAGCCGGTCGAGGAGCAGCTGCGCCACCTGCATGGCCTGATCGCTGTCGTCATCGACCGACGGCAGGAGCACGGCGAACTCGTCGCCCTGCAAGCGCGCTGCCAGCGCGTCGGGTGGCAGCGCGCTCGCGATGCGCTGCCCGACCGCGTGCAGCAGCTGGTTGCCTGCCGCGTGGCCGAGGCTGTCGTTCACGACCTTGAACCGGTCGAGGTCGAGGAACATCACCGCCAGCTCGGTGCCCGATGAAGTGGAGCGCATCCGCTCGCCGAGCGCGAGCGAGAGCCGCTCATAGAACTGTCGCCGGTTCGGCAGTCCTGTCAGCTCGTCGTGCAGGACTCGGTGCTCGATGTGCGCCCACTGCTGCAGGAGAACGCCGAGGTACACAACGACCACGAGCGACATCAGCGCGGAGCACAGGAGCACGCCCTCCATGGCGACGGGGTCGCCGGTGAGGAGCCGGTAGGTCGCGATCGCGGGCACGACCAGGACGGCGGCGACGAGGACGACGAGACGGGCAGCACCGAGGCGGACCGGCGCCAGCGCGATCTGCCAGCGCAGCATGGCGATGGCGGGATCGGCGGCCGCGGCACCGAGCATGCCGATGCCGACGGTCGTGGAGAGCAGCGGCGCACTGGAAACACGCACCGCGCCGATGAGCTCGGCCACCTCGATGGCCTGCGCGATGCCGAGCACGGTGAACACGACGAGCATCCCGCGGGCCGCACCCGAGCCGGGCCGGGTGATGCCGAGTTGCGCGCACAGCAGTGCGGCCAGCAACGCGAGCGCGGTGCTGCCGACGTGGAGCAGCAGACGCCCGGTCGGCACCACGTCATGCGCGTGCGGCTCGATCCCGACGAGCCAGACCGTGACCGTCGCGGTGGTGGCGACGACGACGCAGGCGAGCAGCGCATCGCTCGCGTAGTCGCCATCGCTGTAGCGGAGCATGCATGCGATGCCGGTGACCGCGGCGAGCATCCCGACCGCGACTCCTCCGTCACCGACCCAGACGATCCCGCCGCTGCCGACCCGCATCAGCAGCTCGCCGAAGAACAGCAACAGCACGCCCATCCCCATGAGCCGCATCGGATCGAGCGACCCGCGCGGGCGCTCGCGGTCCGGGTCGAGTGCGGCGCGGCCGATCCAGAGACCGTAGAGCGCGAGGGCGGCGACGACGGCGGTGCACCCGAGGGTGACGCGGTCGCCACCGACCGCGCCCGCGCCAGCGCCGGCGAAGCCGATCGCCAAGGTCGTCACGCCCACCAGACCGCCTTGCACGTCTACCTCCGGGTCGGGCCCGTCGCTGGCGCCGTGGAGACAACGTAGCGTGCTGAGACCACCACAGTAAGAGGCCTTTCGGCTCCTATCGCGGCTGGAGCCGGGCGAAACCCGGCAAAACCGTCAGGCGGTGCGACCTCAGGCGGTGCGACCTCAGGCGGTGCGACCTCAGGCGGTGAGGCCGCCGTCGACGACGAACTCGCTCCCCGTGCTGTACGCGCTCTCGTCGCTCGCGAGGTAGAGCGCGAGCCGCGCGACGTCATCGGCCTCGGCGAGCCGGCCGACCGGGACGGCTTCGAGCATGCGATCCATCGCGTCCGGTCCGAACTGGGCGACCTCGTCGAGCATCGGCGTCTGGATCAGACCGGGGTGGATGCTGTTCACGCGAACGCCGAACGGCGCGAGCTCCTTGGCCGCGACCTTCGTCATGCCGCGCACGGCCCACTTCGACGCCGAGTAAGCGATCGTCATCGGCGACCCCTGCAGCCCGGCGATGCTGGAGATGTTGATGATGGAACCCCGGGCCGCGCTGACCATCGTCGCGAGCACCGCCTTCATGCCCAGGAACACGCCGATCTGGTTGATGCGGATCACCTGCTCGTACACCGCGAGGTCGGTCATGGCGAGCGGCGCGAGGCGGAAGATGCCAGCGTTGTTGACGAGGACGTCCAGGCGCCCATGCTCGTCGAGGACGCGGGCCACCACGTCGGCCCACTCCTGTTCCTGGGTCACGTCGTGGTGGAGGTAGGTCGCGGCCTCACCGATCGCAGCGACCGTCGCCTTGCCCTCGTCGTCGAGGATGTCGGTCAGCACCACCCGCGCGCCCTCTGCCGCGAAGAGCCGGCCTTCCGCTGCTCCCTGGCCACGGGCGCCGCCCGTGATGAGCGCGACCTTGTCGTCGAGCCTTCCCATCCTCAGTCCTCCAACATCGGAGCCGCCTCGGGGACGGCGATGAACAGGATCTTCTCGAGCACGAAGAACTTCGCCACCCACAGCAGGCCGAACGCGCTGAGGTTCGCGCCGATGCGCGCCAGCGTGCTGTCTGGCCAGCGGTTGTCAGCGAGCACGACGAACCAGATCGACAGCAGCAAGCCGAGGAAGCTCATGGTCCAGAACGGGACGATCTCGCCCCAGAACCGGTTCTTGTCGTTCTTGGACCAAGTCACGTAGCGGTTGATCAGGTAGTTGGGGATCGCGCCGATGACGACCGACAGGACGTTGGCGGAGACGGGGCCCCAGTCGAGCACGACGCTGGCGAAGGCGAGCACCGCAACGCCGGTGATGACCCCCGCCACCGAGGCGAGCGAGTACATGAACAGCTTGCGAAGCGTCACCGGTCGAGGAGCCTAGGAGACTGCTGAAGAGTTGACGACGACCATCAAACCAGGGCCGCCTCCTCGTCGATCACGTGCGCGAGTCGTCGGACGAACACGTCCTCTGAGTACTGCTGGGCGTGAGCGAGGATCCGACGATCCTCAAATCGCATCGAGGACAGGCGGCGGATCGCATCCATCACATCAGCAGGCTCTGCCCTGGAGAAGTGTACGCCCGTCTCGCCGTCGATCACGGTGTCCACGAAGCCCCCCGCGCGCAACGCGACGGTCGGCTTCCCGAAGGCGGCGCCCTCGACGGGCGTCAGCCCGAAGGGCTCGACGGCGGCGCTGATCACGGCACGACAGCTCGCATACAGCCATCGGAGCCGCGCGTCGTCGCAGCTCCCGAGGAGGTGGACGTTCGGCCCTGCGTGCGCCCGGAGGCGGTCCAGCTGCGGACCATCGCCTGCCACGACGAGCCGCTCGCCAGGCAGATCTGCGAACGCGTCGACGAGCACGTCCACGTTCTTGTAGGGCAACAGCCGCGATGCGCAGAGGAAGAAGCCTTCATCCAGACCGTCGATCGGCTGGCGCGGGGCGTCCCCATCGAGCGTGTTGGGGGGCGGGATGATCTCGGCCTCGATCCCATGGATCTCGGCCAAACGACGTTGCATCACAGTTCCCTGCGTGATGAAGCGGTGGCCTGTTGCCACCGTTCGCTGGTCCCATCTCTTCAGCAGTGGAGCAACGCTGTAGGCGGCCGCCCGGCGTCCGACGCTGGCGCCCTTGAGGTACGCATCCCTCTCATAGAGCCAGCGCGCGAGCGAGTGGAAGTAGAGGACCTTGCGCCCGGTGACGCGAACGCCCTGTGCCCACCCACTCGTTCCACAGACCACTACATCCGCATCCACGCGCAGGCCTGACGCGATCAGAGGCATCACCGGCAGTGTCGCGCGGTGGTGACGCCGGATGGCACCGACGCGGTTGAGCGGTGATGCCCGCACGTAGATCGCACGAAACTCCGGGTAGCAGGCTGCCGGCTCGTAGAACGGTGTCACTACCTCAGCGTCAGGCGCGGCCTTGAGCATCGAGAGCAGGCAGCGTTCGGCGCCTCCCCGCTGCACGAGGTGATCCTGTACGAAGGCAACCTGCGGACGGCTGCTCGTCACGCGATCATTGTGACCGCTCCGTGCGCGCGGGCTGTCTGAGGTCCCCGAAGGGCTTCAGCCCTCGGCGACCTGGTAGGCCAGCTCGCCTGCGAGGTCTGCGCTCGGCAGCTCGATGATCGTGGCCGAGCGGGCGGCGAGGTCGGGCAGCGGCAGCGCGACCGGGACCGTGCGGATGGCCCACTCAGGCACGTCCTCCAGGCGAACGGTCCGTCCGCCCCAGAGCACCTTGCGCGCGGTCTGGAGGAGGATCCAGACGTCGAGCTTCAGGCCGTAGTGGCGGATGTAGAAGGTGTCGTACTCAGGCGCTTCGCAAATGAGGCGGACGCAGTGCTCGCTGACCTGCCAGAGCCCGGTGCAACCGGGGCGGGCGAAGGTGCGAACGCTGGCGAACCTTGGCTCGAGCAGGGCGTGCAGGCCCGGCATCTCCGGGCGGGGCCCGACGAGGCTCATCGTGCCGGCGACGACCAGGGCGAGCTGCGGCAGCTCGTCGAGGTGGAGCCGGCGGAGGATCGAGGTGAACGCCGGGACCTCGACGTCGCTCAGCTGGTACTTGTCCGCGTACGCGGGCGTGTCCGTGGGAAGCGTTCGGACCTTGACGAACCGGAAGATCCGGCCATCCTGGCCGACCCGGTCCTGCACGAAGAACGGCCAGGCATGGAGCGATATGGCGCTGCCGAGCGCCGCGATGAGGATGATGGGCAGGGTCAGCAGCAGGAGCAGGGCGCCCGCAACGATGTCGAACCCCCGCTTGATCACGTCGCGCCGGCCTCCCTCGATGTCCGTCGCACCGTTCCCAGACCTGCCGAGGATAGCCACGTAGTCCTCCGTCCGCCTCACCCCGTCTCTATTCGTCGCGGGGTGGTCCGCTTCCTTCCCACGGTGACCATTGATCACCGAGAGTGAAACGTCCCCGCGTGTCCCAACTTGCGGGGAGATTCGCAGGTCGATCCGTCAGATCAATGCGTCGAAGACCGCCGCGGTCCGCTCGACGAGGTCTTCCGGCCTGTAGGTGGCCAGCGCATGCTCCCGCCCAGCCCGTGCGAGGTTGAGCGCGAGCTCGTCGTCGCCGAGGACGCGACGAATGGCCGCTGCCAGGCCGGTCGCGTCCCCGACGTCCACGAGAAGCCCGGTGCGGCCGTCGTCGAGGATGTCGGTGGGCCCGGCCGTGCGCGTCGCGATCACGGGCAGGCCCGCCGCCATGGCTTCGACGAGCGCGATCCCGAACGGTTCGTTGATGGACGGGAGCACGTACAGCGCGGCACCGTCCCAGTGCTCCCACGGGCGAGGTTGGTGGCCGCAGAACCGGACGACGCGAGCGAGACCGAGATCCTCGACCATCCCCCCGAGTGCGGAGGCGTGCTCCTCGTGGCCCCGCTGCGGCGCGCCGTATATCTCGACCACGAGCTCTGGGACATCGCCGACGACCTGTGCGATCGCCTCGAGGAACACGTCGTAGCCCTTCACCGGGTGAAGGCGCGCGGCAGCGACGACTCGCGGCGGGTCCGCCGGCGTGCGACGCGCCACCAGTCGCGGGAGCTCACGCGGCGTGACGGGGATGCGGACGTGGCGCACACCGCCGAGTTCCGCGGCCACGCCGCGAGAAGCGACGATGGCGGTCCTCGCGGACCGGTGACCGAACGCGTTGATCGTGCGCGATCTGCCTGGCGTATGGATGTGCCAGACCCACGGCACCTTCGCGAGAACTGCGGCGGGGCCCCCCAATACGACACCCCGCTGGTCTATGACGTCGAGGAGCGCCGCTCCGCGCGCACGGAGGTGGCGTGCGAAGGACAGCCACCACGGCACCAGAGATGCAGCCGCGGCGACGAGGTCGATCGGCCCGAAGCGCCCGCCGTAGCGGAGCAGGCCGCGGCCGACGGGCAGCACAGTCACGTCGATGCCGCGCACGCGGTAGTCATCGAGGACAGGTCCGTCCATGGGTGCGACGATCTCGGTGGTCCACCCACGCGTGGTCAGGCGCTCCGCGAGCATTCCCGTCGTGACCTGCGCGCCGCCCGGGGCGTGCGGGTAGACCTCGAGCAGCACGAGGTGACGGGTGGGCATCCGGGCGATCGTACCGACCTCGGCGCCAGCGCCCGTTACGCCGATCGGCGCGGCTACGCGCGGCGCGCCGACCACGCAGTGATCGGTTCGGTCCTTGGTTCGCTCGCTCCCGTCGCCCCGACAATGCCGACGTTGAGCGCGAGGCCGGCGCCACCCCAGAAGATGAGCGAGGTGGGCAGGTCGGTCCACACCTGCAGGAACATCCCGGCTGCAATCAAGCCGAAGCCCGCGATGCGCAGGCCCGAAGCGAGTGGGACGTCGTCGGCGGTCTCGCCCCGCGCCGCCTTGCCAAGCCGCCGGACCGTCGCGAAGAGGAGCGCGATGAACATGACCATCGGGATCACACCCATCTCGTCGCCCACCAGTAGGTAGGAGTTCTCCGGGTTGGCGTCCCACTTGTAGTCCTGGGGCACGGATGGCCCGGCACCGAGACCGAGCCCGAGGGGATTGGCGACCATGGTGTCGACGCCATCCCAGAACCGGTCGAGGTGTGCATCTGACGACAGATCGGTTCCCTCGGCAGCCGCCGTCGTGCGCGCGCCGAGCGCACCACCTGCGAGCCCCGGCGTGGCGAGAGCGATCGCGCCGAGGAGGATCAAACCGAGACGGGCGCGATGCTCGCCGATGCGGCCGACGCCCGGACGCAGTGCTGCCAGCGCGGTAACGATGACCGCGATCACTGCGGAGCGGGTGAGCGTCAAGGTGGCGCCGGTGGCCGCGAGGACCGCTGCGAGCGTGGCGAGGCGGGCGGGTCGCCTGCGGTTGATCGACTCCAAGGCGAGCCCGAACGGGACGATGAAGAAGAAGCAGATGCGGATCGGATCGAAGGCCACGGAGCCGGCGCGCGTGATCACGCGCCCGCCGACCGTCTCGGTCGCTCGGATGTCGAACGGCCGGGGGAGGGAGAAGCCCGTGGTCAGCACGTTGAAGCGGTTCAGCTGCAGCGTCTTGGTTGCGAAGGTGTTCCAGCCCGACGAGTTGAAGAACTCATACAGCGTCTGGAACCCGACGATCACGACGGCGACGAGCACCGCTCGCACGAACCAGCGCCGCGCCTGCTCGCGCGTCGGGATGTGCCGGGCGGCGAGGAAGAGCACGAACATCGAGACGTGCATCCGGAAGCTGATGAGGCGAACGTCCCACGAGCGAATGTCGCCGGTCGCGAGGAGCGACGGGATGAGCAGGTACGCAGTGCACACCGCGATGTACGCGATTGCGAGACGGTCGATGCCGTCGAATCGATGGTGCTGCTCGAGCGCGTGGTGCAGTGCGGCGACGGCGAGCGCCACGAGCAGCACCTCGTTCCACGAGCCGGCGCCGTTGACGAGCGGGAGCGGCATCCCGAGCCAAAAGAGGATCGGGAAGAGGATCCGGTCGAAGACGATGAGCCCGGCCAGCAGCGCGAGGGCGCGGTCCGGTGCCTTGAGTACGAGGACCACCAGCCCTGCGCCGAGGATCGTGGCGATCGGCCGTTGGAGATCCGTGGGGTAGCGGCGCAGCACCGCGTAGACGAGGACCGGCAGCAGCCAAAGCGTGTCCGCAATCGTGATGCGCCAACGCTCGACCGAAGACGTCAGCCGCATCGGGCCGAGCGTAGACCGTGGCCCCGTCCCGCCAAGGCGCGAACCGAGATAGCGAGGCCCTGGCGCTGCGGTCTGCGCCTGCAGCCACGGGGAGCTCGCTGAGTACGCTGCGCCGGTGCCTCTGCCGGACTGCCTGCGCACGCGGCGGCTCGCCGCGTGCGGGGCGGGCGTGGCCACCACGCTCGCGTACTGGTTGGCGCTCCCAGCAGGCGGGGCGGACACCGACCAGGTCGCCTATGTACGGATGCTCGAGCGCATGCGCGCGGGTCAGGGGTACTACGAGGCGCACCGCGATGCCTTCGCCGAGCAGCTGATCCTCGTGAGCCAGTCACGGTCGATCCGCATGCCGGTCGTGTTCCTGTTCTGGGCGCGCTTCCCGCCTGGTGCCTGGTTCGGGCTCTTCTGCGTGTGCGTCGTGGTGGGAGCGACCGTCGTGTTGACCCGGCTGACGAACCGTCCGCTTGCGGCGTTGCCCGTGACGCTCTACCTGCTGTTCGCGGGGAGGACCATCGACCACTGGGGTGACACGCCCGTCGACGCCTTCTTGCTCCCGGAGGTCTGGGTCGTCCCGTTCGTCGCCGGGTCCTTGGTCGCGTGGCGACGGCAGCGGTGGTGGCTGGCGGTGCTGTTGGCTGTCGGCGCCGTGCTGCTGCGCGAGCTGGCGGTTCTCTTGCTCCTCGGCGGGCTGCTCTCAGCCCACATCGAGCGCAAGCCACGGGCGCCGTGGCTCGCGGGGCTCGGTGTGGCCGCCGTGGCGTACGGCCTCCACTACGCGCTTGCTGCCGACTACCTCTCGCCGGTCGGCAACGAGGCCCCGTTGCTCGGCACGGCCCGGATCCCGTGGTCGATGCTGGCGATGATGGACAACGCCGTGCCCGGTCCGCTCGTGTTCGGTGGCGTGCTGTGGGCGATCGCGCTGTGGAAGCTCTGGCTACGGCGCGAGCTGCTCTTCTTCGGTCCGTACTTGTCCTTGCCCCTCACGGGTCTCATCGTCGACCGGCCCTACTGGGGTCTGATGTTCGTGAGCTTCACGCTGTTCTGGACCGCCGAAGCGCTGCTCGAGGGGGCGACGTGGTTGCGGGTGAACCGGCGCGTGCCGCAAGCCGACGATCTCCGCCAGCTCCTGGCTCGACAGCCACTACAAGCGAGCTTGCGATCGGGACGTCAGCCCGACCCGGTGTCGTCGCCCGGCACGTAGGCGCTGCTGACGTCGTTGTAGCCGTACCCCTCGCCGTAGCCGAAACGGATGCCGACGTCGCGCTGCTGGAGCTTGTTCACCACGAGCCCGAGCAGGCGGGTCTGGTTGCGGGTGAGCGCGTCCTTTGCCTGTCGCAGCGCGTCGATGGGCGTCCGCCTCGCCTCCACGACCAAGACCGCGCCGGCGACCATCCGACCGATCACGAGGGTGTCGGCGACGGGAAGGACCGGTGGGGTGTCGAGGAGCACGATGTCGGCCTGGGCGGCCAGGGAATCCAGCAGCCGTGCCATCCGGTGCGTGGCGAGGAGCTCGGTGGGACTCGCGACCCCTTCGCCCGTCGCAAGGAAGTACAACCCACGTGGCGTCTGCGAGGGACCCGGGCCGAGCTGCACGAACTGGAGGCAGTCCTCGAGCGGACGGCGCTCGAGCAACACGTCGGAGACTCCATACTCGTTGCGAGCGCCCAGCTGGCGATGGGCGTCGGGGTGGCGCAGATCGACGTCGACGAGGACCGTGCGTTGACCCGCGAGCGCCATCGCCTGTGCCAGGTTCACGCAGGTGGTGGTCTTCCCCTCGCCCGGCGACGCGCTGGTGATGATGACGATCGGCCGCTCCAGATCGCTCAGAGCGACGGCGAGGTTCGACCGCAGCACCCGGAACGCCTCGTCGGTCTGCACGATCGCGCTCCGGCGTGGCGTCGCCGAGAAGCGGCGGCGCCTAGGCACTGTGCTCAGCCCACGCGGTGGGCTCGGACCTGGTCCGCAGCTGGGCAGGCACCGGCAGACCTTGGCGCTGGAACACGATCACCCCGAGGACCGGGAGCTCGAGCCGGCGCTCGGCATCCTCTGGGCTCTTCACGGTGACATCGAGGTACTCGACGAGCAGGATCAGTGCCGCCGCGAGCACGCCGCCGAACAGCCCACCGACGAAGAGGTTCTTGCGCAGGTCGATCGGGCGGGGTGTCGTTGGCAGCCGCGCTCGTTGGAAGATGCTCGCCGGGATCGACGGGATCTCGCCCTCGCCGACGGTCTGACCGGGCTCGATCTCGCGGAGCTTCTGCAAGAAGCCCTCCGCCATCCCGATGGAGAGCTGCTGGGCGACTACGGGATCGCTGTCGCTGAACTCCACGGTGAGGAGGTTGCTGCTCGGCGCCAGCGCAGCGCGCGTCTGCGCGGCGACCGTGAGCGCGCTCCGCTCGAAGCCGGTGCTGTCGAGCGCGGCGTTCGCGACGGGCTCGCTCGGGATCATGAGCGCGTAGGTGCGCAGGATGCGGTCGAGGCCGAGGCTGCGATCACCGGAGAGGTTGGCCGCGCTCTGCTCGAACGAGAAGCGGCTGGCGCCGATGTAGATGCTGGTCTCGGCCGTGTAGACGACCGAGCGGTCGGTGGTGAGCCAGGCCGCGGCGAGGCCGGCAAGGACCGTCAGCGCGATCAGGAAGACCCGGCGACGCAGGATGAGGAGGTAGTTGCGAAGTTCCATGGCGCGGGACCGGCAACACTCTACGCACCAACTATCCCCGAGAGGTCGCGTTGGCGGCACCGGGCGGTCGGACCGGGCACTTCGGTCGTGCCCGGTACAGTCGAGCCGTGCCGGTGCCAGCCTCGGGAGATCCCGCCGCGCCCGCACACCCTGTCATCGACCGCCCTCGAGTGCTGTGGGTGACCAACGAGCCGCCGGACCGGTCGGGCGGGGGCGGCAACATCCGTCAGGCGTACCTGCTCGACGCGGTCGCGCAAGCGTTCACCACTGACCTCCTCGTGGTCGGCCGCCTGCGCGACGACGCCTTGCGCCGCGACCTGCGGCACGTCGTCGAGCTCGGCGTGCCGCGCGACGTGGTACCGCGAGGCTCCGTCGGTCGCCGGTTGTTCACGCTGGCGATGACGTTCGCATGGCGTGAGCCCTGGCAAGCCTTCCCCACCGTGCTGTCGCGCCGCCGGCTGGCTCGGGCCCTCCGGCACGGTGTCGGGGCCGATGCCGACCTCGTCCTGGTGGAGCAAGAGGCGCTGGCGCCGCTGCTGTCTCGCGAGCACCCAGGCACCTGGGTGCTGACCTTCCAGCACGTGCTTTCGATGATGGCCGAGCAGGAGGTGCAGAAGGCGCCTGGGTCACGGCAGCGGTGGATGTGGCAGGTCGAGGCGCGCAAGGCGCGCCGGTTCGAGGAAGCAGCCGTGCGCGGCTGGGATGCCGCGATCGCGTGCTCCGACAGCGACGCCGGTTACCTGCGATCGCTCATCGCCGGGAGCGCCGAGCCCGACATCGCGGTCGTGCCCAACGGCGTCAACCTGGACCGGTTCACGGTGACCCCCGTCCCCGCTACGCCGACGATGCTGTTGCCCGGCACGCTTGCGTTCGCGCCGAACGTCGATGGTGCCATCTGGTTCTGCGACCACGTGCTTCCGCGCGTGATCGAACGCGTACCGGCAGCGACCCTGACGATCGCGGGGCGTGATCCGATCCCACCGGTGACACGGCTGGGCGAGCGACCGGGCGTGAGGGTGCTCGCGGACCTGCCGTCGCTCGTCCCGCTGTTCGAGGAGGCTCGGGTGGTCGTCGTGCCGTTACGGGTGGGGACGGGCACGAGGTTGAAGGCGCTCGAAGGCATGGCCGCGGCGCGCCCCGTCGTCGGGACGTCCATCGGGCTCGAGGGCCTGGCGGTGACCAACGGCGTCGAAGTCGACATCGCGGACGACCCCGCGGTGTTCGCTGACGCCATCGTGCGGCTGCTCGAGCATGACGAAATCGCTCACGCGCGGGCGGCAGCCGGTCGGGCACTCGTCGAGGAGCGCTACGGCTGGGAGCGCATGGGTACGACCATGGTCGCGTGGCTGGAGGCCTTGCTCGCGAGCCGGTCGGCGCGCAGCTAGGTGGCTGGTGTCAGCGAGCCGTCCGGCACGCGGAAGACGAGCGTCCCGTGCAGGAACTCGCCGTCGTCACGGAGATCGGCCAACGCGACCACTGCCGCGCCTCGCTCGTGCAGGGAGCGCACCAAGGGCCCGAGCTCGTAGATGTTCATCTGCATGTGCGGCTCGGACGCCGGCTGGCCGCGCACGACGTTCAGCAGGGGTCGCACGCCGGGAACCCTCCCTTGCATGTCGCGGACGAACCCGCGAAGACGGTGGCCGGTTCGCGCGATCGGAACCTGGATCACGCCGACGCCGCCCGGTCGCAGCACGCCAACGAGCTCGTCGAAGAGCGGCCGCCCCTTGCCCACCGGGATGTGCTGGAGCACGAGCGTGGAGTGCACGAAGGCGACGTCAGAGAGACGCGCAGGGCTCTCATGGAGCTCGATGTTCTCGAGCCCTGCACGCGTGCAGCTGGCTCGAGCGTGCTCGCGCATCGACGCGGCGACGTCGATGCCCACGGCGCGGGCGAAGCGACGACCCAACGGCACGAGCAGGCGTCCCACGCCGCAACCGAAATCGACCGCCGTCCCGCGCAGGTCGACCGGGCCGACGAGCTCCTCGGCGATCTCCAGCATGCGACCGATGTGCTCCTCGCCGGACTCCCAGAAGCGCTGCTCCGCGGCATCGGTCCGGTTCTCGGCGCGGAGCGCGTCGATCGACATGACACCCCAGATCGGGTCGGTCTGCGCGATCCGCTCCCACTGGCGGTCGCTCGTGACCGAGTGCCGGCGCCGCACGTCACGCCTCCCCGTTCGTCGCCGGGGGATGCAGCAGCGACTCGTATACGTCAGCGAGCGATCCGACCAGGTTGTCAACAGTCGCGACCTCGGCCATGGCCTTCGGTGCCGCCTCCGCGAGGCGCGCCGCCAGCGCGGGATCGGTGAGCACGCGCTCGAGCGCGGCGGCGAGCGCAACCGGGTCCTCCGGCGGGACCAGCAGCCCGGTCCGATCGTGCTGCACCATGTCGGACACCGCGCCGACGTCGGTTGCGACGACCGGCAGCCCGGAGGCGAGCGCCTCGAGCACTGCGATGGGAAGCAGCTCGCTCGCTTCCCGCGACGGCTGGACGTACGCAGCTGCCGTCGACCACAGCTCGGTGGGTTCGTTCACGTACCCGACGAACTGCACGTGCGAATCGACGCCCAGCCTCCGGGCGAGCTCGAGTAGCTCGTCCTTGAGGTCGGGGTGGCTCGTCACCGGACCCCCGGCGACCACGACGTTGGCGTCAGGAACCGTGCGGAGCAGCAGCGCCATAGCGTGCAACAGCACGTCGTAACCCTTGTGCGGATGGAGGCGTCCGACCGTCACGAGCTCCGGGGCACTGCCGCGCTCGACCGCGATGGCGCGACCGGGCTCGACCGCGTACGGGATGGCGACCGCCGGCAAGCGGCGCTCGATCTCTGGCATCCGCCGCAATGCGGTCCTGGACGGTACGACGACGCGGTCAGCGACCCGCGCGCCGAGTCGGTTGACCAATGACGTGGGGTTGATGGCGTGGATGTGCCACACGATCGGCCGCCGGGCGAGGATCGCCGCGGGCCCCGCGAGCACCATCCCTCGTTGGTCGTGGACCTGCACCACACCATCGACCCGGCGGAATCGGCGCGCTAGGAGGACCCAGTAGCGGGGCAGGCTGATGATCCCTCGCACTGCGTCGGATCGGTGCTGCAGTAGCTCCATCCGCCGTAGTGCGTGAGGCGGAAGGGCGATCGACACCTGAACGCCGGTCGCGCGAACCCGATCGGCAACGGTGCCGTCGCCGGGGAAGACCACATCGGTCGACCAACCCCGTTCACGGAGCCCGTCGGCGGCCAGCACCAGCGCACGCTGTGCACCGCCGTGCACATCGCCGAACGGTTCGAAGAACGTGACGTGGCGACCACGGCGGTTCCGCCAGCGCCACCGCCACCAAGAGCGCAGCGTGCTGGTCACCGGGACACGCTTGTGTACACGGCGAGATGGCCCGACACGCAGGCGTCCCAGGACAGCTGCGCCGCTCGCGACAGCCCGCGCTCGTGGAGGTCGGCGCGGAGCGCAGGATCGTCGAGAACCTTGGCGATGGCATCGGCCGCCGCCACCACGTCGCCGTCGGGGACCAGGAGCCCGCCGTCGCCGACCACCTCAGGGAGGGAGGTGTTCGCGAACGCGACGACGGGGATGCCGCAGGCCATGCCCTCGACCGCCGGCAGCCCGAAACCCTCCGCCCGGCTCGGCACGAGGACGACGTCGGCGCCCCGGTACAGGTCGACGAGGTCGGGGACGAACCCACGCAGCTCGATTCGGTCGGGACGGGGCGCAGCGGCGCGCAGGGATTCGACGATCGGCCCGAGCCACTCAGGCAGCGCTCCGGCCATGACGAGCTGGTGCGGGTAGCCGCGGTCGGCGAGCTCGCCAGCGATGGCAAACGCCTCTGGGAAACCCTTGCGCGCGTCGTAGGTCGACACCACCAGCACGTACGGGGCCTCGTCGCGCGGCCTGGCGGGACCGGGTGAGAACTCGTCGCTCGCGGCGAGCGGCACGACGTGGACCTTGTCGGGGTCGAGCCCGAGCACCTCGATCCCCGTCTCGGCGGCGTACCGAGAGATCGCGACGATCGCGTCGGCGGCACGGTAGGAGGGGATGGCAGCCTCGAAGCGCCGTCGCGTCTTCGCGAGCGCCGGGTCTTGAACGGCGAGAGGGATGACGTCGTAGAGCGTCTGCACCCAAGGGCAGCGTGGCGGACGCGTCGGCGGGAACGACGACGGGCTGTGATACAGGTCGGCGTGAGCTCGGCGCGTCGAGAACCGAAGCAGCTGGTCGTGCTCCCACTGCGCGAAACGGCCGGGGGCCACGCGCCGGATCCGCCGACGCGTCACGCCTGGCGGCAGCCGCACATCACTTGTGGCGAGCGCGGTGACGTGTACGTCGCCGCGCCGGCTCATCCGGGTGAGGAGCTCGCGCTGGTAGGTCCCGATGCCGCTCTTGGCCGAGAGGGTCGACAGGGCGAAGGCGTCAAAGAGGAGCTCGAGCGGCGCGACGCCATCGTCCCGCGGCGGCGTCACCCGAGCGCCTCCCCGGCCGCGGCCATGGTGGCGGCGCGGTGGTACACCTCGGCAACACCCGCGGCCGTGCGCTCCCAGGTGAAGCCGGCGGCGTGCGCCACGCCCGCGTCTGCGAGCCGCTCGCGCTCGTCGGCGTCGTCGAGCAGCGCGGCGATCGCGTCGGCCATCGCTGCCGGATCGCGCGGCGGCACCAGCCGCACGACGCCGCCGCCCATCTCCCGGACCGACGGGACGTCGGCCGCCACGACCGGTGTCCCGAGTGCCATCGCCTCCAGGCAGACCATCCCGAAGCCCTCGGCGAGGCTGGGGTGGCACACGATCGTCGCCGCGGCCAGGTGGGCCTCGACGAGCTCGTCGGACAGCGGACCGAGAAAGCTGATGCGGTGATGACGGTCGAGTGCTCGCACCCGCGCACGAACCTCCTCCGCCCACCATCCGTCGGGGCCCACGACCAGCAGCGGCGGGCTGTTGGGACCGAGGAGGGCAACTGCCTCGGCGAGGACCTCGAGCCCCTTGCGGGGCGTGATCGCGCCGACGAACAGCAGCGTCGGATCCGCCGGCGCGCGCTGCCGAACATATGCAGCGGACCGCACACCGAGCGGCACGATCGTGATGCGGCTGGCTGGGATGTCGGAATGACGCTGGATCTCGCGGGCCGTCGCCTCGCATGTGGTCACGACAACGCTCGCGCGTGCGAGCGAATCGATCTGGCCCCTCGTCTCCGCCTGCGCTCGCGGGATGTAGAACTCAGGGTGAGTCACCCCGAGCAGGTCCTGGATCGTCACGACCAGCGGGCGTCGGGTCGGTGGCGGGATCTGGCCGATGCTGTGAACGACGTCAGCCCCACCGACCATCCACTCGGCCAGCGGGTAGCCCGTCGTCCGCCAGAGCCCTTGCAAGACACGCAGCGGCACCGGCCAGCGGCGGCCGATCGGTGTCCTGCCCGTGCCCCGCCCCGCGGCGAACCCGCGGATGTCGAGGTCGGGCCGGGCGACCAGCGCTTCCGCCAAGGCGAGGGCGTGCCGAGCCATGCCCGTCGAGGCCACGACCGCTGGCGTCATGTCGAGCGCAACCCGCAGCTGCGCTCGCTCGGCCATCCGGGGAGGTTACAGACCGACCTCGGCACCGACCGATCCGTGCGCACTGTCTAACGTGGTCCGGATGGTGCATCACCGGGCGGACACGCACCGCAGCGTTCTGGGTGCCGGCGAAGTCGGCGGGGGCTTTCGATGAAGACGCTGATCCTCTGTGGCGGCAAGGGCACCCGCGCCTACCCGCACACGGTCGAGCTGCCGAAGCCGTTGCTCGATGTGGCCGGACAACCCGTGCTGCTGCACCTCATGCAGATCTACGCGCAGCAGGGTCACGACGACTTCGTCTTGGCCGGGGGTTACAAGGTCGAGATGCTGCGCGAGTTCGCGGCCGACGTCGGCAACGACTGGAAGGTCGAGGTCGTCGACACCGGAGAGGACGCCGACACGGGCGAGCGCGTCGAGCGATGTCGCGATCGGGTCGGCGACACCTTCTTCTTGACCTACGGCGACGGTCTCGGCGACGTTGATCTCGGCGCTCTCTTGGACTTCCATCGCAACCATGACGCCGCCGCGACGCTCACGACCGTGCCGCTGCCCTCGCAGTACGGCACCATCGAGGTCGATGGCGACGGGCGCGTCGACCGCTTCGAGGAGAAGCCCGTCCTGCAGGACCACCTGATCAACGCCGGCTTCATGGTGCTCGAGCAACGAGCCTTCGATTCGTGGGCGAGCCCCTCTCTCGAAGGTGACGCCCTCCCGGCGCTGGGCGCCGCGGACGAGCTGTACGCCTTCGTGCATCGCGGCTTCTGGAAGTCGATGGACACCTACAAGGACGCGGTCGACCTCGCCCAGCTGTGCGAGGAGGGGGACCCGCCGTGGCTGTCGGCTTCACGGGTGTGACGTGACGGCGACCGGCAGGGCGCCCGCTGAACGCGACGAGGGCCAGACGCGGCCACCCGTCACCGCCGTGATCTGCACCCGCGATCGACCCGCGATGCTCCCGGTCGCCCTGGCCCGCCTCGGCCCCGCGCTCCAACCATGCGACGAGCTGATCGTGGTCGAGTCCGGCGACAGCGGTGCGGCCAGCGCGCTGGCCGCTCTGGAGACAGCCGCGTCCGTGATCCTCATACCGTCGGCGCGTCGGGAGAAGAGCCACAAGCTCAATCTGGCCATCGAGCGTGCCACGGCACCGATCCTGGTGTTGACCGACGACGACGTGGAGGTCGGCGACGGGTGGGTGGATGCGATGGCGCGCGAGTTCGTCGATTCCGAGGTCGGGGTCGCGTTCGGGCCGGTGCTCGGGCTCAGCACCCACGGTGAGGGGCCCCTCGGCGCTCCTCCGCCCGGCGAGGCCCCGCTGTCGACGTGGCTCTACGCGCACGGTGCGTCGATGGCGCTGCGCACGACCGCGGTGCAGGAAGCGGGCGGCTTCGACGAGCGGCTCGGCCCCGGTGCGCCGGCCCACGGTGAGGAGCACGACCTCCTTCTGCGCCTTCGCGAGCGGGACTGGCGAGCGGTGATCGCCCGTGCCCCGACGAACACGCACCTCGACTGGCGCGACGAAGGCGATCACCGTGCCAACGTCCTGGTCTATGAGCGGGGCTCCGGCGCGTTCGTCGGCGCCGCGCTGCGGCGCGCGCCCAGGCGGTGGGCCCGGCTCGCCGCGTTGCGCCTGCGTTACCAGCTCCTGCTCGTCTGGCGCGGCGAGATGGGGTTTGCATCGATGCGGGCGTTCCTCGGCGGGCTGGTGTACGGCATGCGGATGAAGCCGCGGTGAACGCCGAGCCGTCGCGCCCATTGATCGCCGTCGTGGTCCCGACGTACCAGCGCGCCGATGGCGCGGCGAGGATGATCGATGCACTCGAGCGCCAGACCCTCGACAGAGCGCTCTTCGAGGTCGTGCTCGTCGACGACTGCTCGCCGGATGGTTCGGTCGCCGAGATCGCGGAGCGAGGGGCCCGGTCGCCGCTCCATGTCCAGGTGCTGTCGACGCCGGCGAACGCCGGCCCGGCCGGGGCCCGTAACCTCGGCTGGCGCGCGACCAGAGCTGCGCTGCTCGCATTTGTAGACGACGACTGCGTGCCAGAGCCGAGATGGCTCGAGGCCGGGCTCGCCCGGCTGGTGAGCGACGAACGGCTCGGCGTGCTGCAGGGTCAGACCCGCCGCCCCGAGGGCACCAAGCTTGGCGACTGGACGCTCTGGCGAGAGATCACCGGCCCGACGCCGTTCTTCGAGGGTTGCAACATCTTCTACCGGCGGGAAGCGTTCGAGGCGACGGGTGGGTTCGACGAGGTGCTCGGCTTCAGTCCCGGCGAGGACACGGCCGCCGGCTGGGCCGTCGTCGACGCCGGCTGGGAGCGTGGCTACGAGTCGACGGCCGTGGTCGAGCACGATGTCGAGGAGCGCGGCGTGCGGTGGCACATCCACAACGGCTTCCACGAGAGCAACCTCGTCGGCGTCGCGGCGAGGCATCCGGGATTCCGCCGCGAGGCCTTCTGGCGCCCGTGGGCTTTCCGTCGCGAGAACGCGGCGTGCACCGTCGCGGTGTTCGGTGCCCTGGCCGCGGCACGGTGGCGGCCCGCGCTGCTGCTCGCGCTGCCCTACGTCTATTGGCGACGGCCTCCCGCCGGGCACCATCGCCGGGCAGCGCTAATGGCCGAGCGGCTCGCCGTCGACACCGCCCAGGCCGCCGGGCTCCTCGTGGGTTCGGTTCGGAGCCGCATCGTCGTCCTCTGAGGCGAGAGCTCGGCGCCTTTCGATCGCTCGCCGGGCAGGCCGGTACAGTGCCGATCCGAGGCGGATCTGAGCGATGGCGCGCACCGAGCGACGAGAGTGGCGGCAGCGAGCCCGCGAGACCGCGCCGGTCTTCATCGTCGGCGAACCGCGCAGCGGGACGTCCATCCTTTTCCGGAGCCTCCAGTCACATCCCGCGTTCCTACCGGCGCGGGGGACCCACCTCGCGGAGAGCCAGGCCCCCGACCTGCTGCTCGACCTCCTCGGACCCGACCACCCGCCCGAGTCGAGCCCGCTGGTCGAGTACGCGCAGGGAATGGACGCGGTGGCGGGCATCGTCGACGACATCCAAGGCCTCGCCCGGCGCCGGCGACTCGTCCGGGCACTCGCGGGCCGGTCGAGCTTGGCGCGAAAGCCGGTGTGGCTGGCGGCCGGCGAACACCATGTGGTGCGGCGCTACTTCCTCAAGGCCCACGAGCGACGCGGCGCGAGGCGCCTCCTCGACAAGTCACCGCTCCAGCTCCCGTGGGTGCCCCACCTCGGGACCGCGTTCCCGCAAGCGCGCTTTCTCTACATCGTGCGCCATCCTGTCGACGTGTACAGCAGCTACAAGCGGCGCTTCTCGGTGGACCCAGCCAGCTCGGGATGGGCCGACGTCGACGAGGCGGTCTTCTGCGACGGGTGGTCAGCGCGGACGCAGTATGCGGCCCGGCTCGCCCGGCGCGACCCGCGGATGCTGATCGTGCGCTACGAGGATTTCACCGGCGACACCGAACCGGTCGTGCGACGCGTGCTCGACCATGTTGGCGAGCCGTTCGACGCCGTCTGCCTGCTCGCCGACGATGGGGAGTTCGGTCAGTTCGCGGTCGACCCGCACCTCTTCGCTCGGGTCGTGACGACCACCAAGGAGTGGCGGGACTACGTCGACACTGACGGCGCGCGACGGATCGAGCACCGCCTGGCCGGCGAGATGGCGCGCCTTGACTACGAGCCCCATGTCGCCTGAGCGAAGGGGCAGCGGTCAGCGACTCCATTCATCGGGGTCAGGGACAGGCTTCTGGGCCAGTGGGCCCGCGGCAGTTCCGGTAGCGAGCGAGGTCAGCGGCCATGGCGGCCGCTTCCGACGGCGGTGACCGGCCGTCGGCCGCCAAGTTCTCGAGCTGGGCTGGATCCCGGGTGAGGTCGTAGAACTCCCGGAAGACGATCACCAGCCCGGTCTCGTCGTACCACTCCGTGTACTGGGCCGTCGGCGTCCACAGGGACGCCCAGCTCGAGACGCCCACATCGCGTGGGCTCGCCTTGAAGCCGTAGAACTCCAGGAGCACCCTGTCGCGCCGCTTTGAGCCGAGCAGAGACCTCCCGTCGACCGCAGCGCGCGGTTCGATGCCAGCAGCGGCGAGCACCGTCGGCGCGATGTCGACGTTCAGCACGGGGCGATCGTCGACAGCGCCCGCCTCGACGTGGCCGGGCCAGCGCATGAAGAGCGGAACCCGCACTGACTCTGGGTAGGGCAGCCGCTTGTCCTGGGAGACGCCGTGCTCGCCCAGGAGGTAGCCGTTGTCGGAAACGAAGATCGCGAGTGTGTCCTGTTCGCCGAGCTCCTCGAGCTTGCGGAAGAGATTCTCGACCATGCGATCCACGGGCAGGAGCGACCGTCGCTGCAGCGCCCAGAGCTCCTCGTAGGTGACTGGTGGAACGCGCTGCAGCGCGCGTACATCGGGGGGCTTGTCCGAGACGTCAGCTTCCCCGACCGCCGCGCTGGGCTCGAAGCGACCGACGTCAGTGCCGGCGTCGGTGGGATCCAGCCCATAGGGAAAGTGGGGCGCGGCGGGCGCGACATAGAGGAACCAGGGGTCGTCGTCCGAGTCCTCGAACTGGTCCAGCATCGCGATCGCCTGGTCTCGGATGAAGTCGGTGGAGTACTGCTCGATCGTCTGCCGGCTGCCATTGATCGAGAAGTCAGTGTCGGTGTAACCGCGGAGCATGATCGCGGAGCTGTCGAAGTCTGGCGGGGGGACATCGAGGTTCCAGGAGTTGAGGTACTTCCCGGCGATGCCGGTCTGGTAGCCCTCCGCCGCCAGGTGGTGCTGAATGGTCGTGTCCTGGTCGAGCCGGCGCGCCTCGGGGAGGAGGTTGGTCCAGACGCCGTGGTTGTGGGGGTACTGGCCCGTGAAGATCGAGGCGCGCGACGGACAGCAGACCGGCGTTGTTGCGAACGCCTGGGAGAAGTACATGCCGCCGTCGCCGAAGATCCGTTCGGTGTGGGTCATGTGATCGACCTGGTCGGTCCGCTGGTCGTCGGTGACGATGATCAGCACGTTGGGACGCGCCGGCTTCTCCTCGCGCCGGGCGACGACGACGACGTCGCTCACCAAGACGACGATCGCAGCGAGCCCGACTGCTGCGAGGAACCGGGACCGGGGCACACGCGCGATTCTGTCGCGCGCGCCTCGCCGACGTGCCCAGTGCCCCTGGCGATCATTCAACGGCTCCACTCCGACAGGTCGACACCAAGCCATTCGGCCAGCGCGCCGTTGTGTGGCCGGAAGTACTCGATGAGCATGGACCTCATCTCGCCGGGCAAGGGCTCGTTCTCGGGCCGTGCCTCCGACATGGCGCGCGCCCGGCGCTGCAGGCGGCTCGGCAACCGGTCGAGGAGAGTGCCAGAACGCAGCAAGTAGGCGAGCGGCGTGTGGCGAACGGTCGCTCGTGGGTTGAAGACCTCCCCCACGATCGGGGGTCGTACGCCATCATCGACCCCGAGGAACCGACACGTGGCTGCGAAGAAGGCCACGGGAGCCTGCACCAGCTCGTCGAACAGACCCACGTGGATGCGCTCGCGCTCGAATCGCGCGCTGAGGTTCCGCAGCTGCTCGACGTAGCGGCCACGCGCCAGGCACATGCCGCTCGTGCGCCAATCGGACGGGTCGGTGTCGAGCTCGTGTCGGACGACGTCCGCGAATGACCTCGCTTCATCGCCCCTCTCGACGCTGTGGTTGTACTGCGACCAGGCTCGGTCGACCGGGTTGCGGAGGACGACGATCAGCTTCGCATCGGGCACGACCGATGCCATGCGCTCGATGAAGATGGGACGAACCATGTAGGACGGCGTCGCCTCGCCGACGAGCACCCCGGGTGGTGCTGTCCCGAGCCTGTCGAAGTAGTGGTCGACGCCGAGGTCCCATTCCTGGTCGAAGAAGTGGAGCTCCTTGCCCGCCGCCATGAACACGTGCGGGTGCGCGCCGAGCCACGCCGCCAGCGACGTCGTGCCGGCCTTCATCGCGCCGACGATGAGGAAGTCTGGTCGCCCCACGCTCCTCCCGGGCCGATTGGGCAGGGGACAGTAGCAGTGCAGAACCTCGGGTCGACCGGTCGCGGCGCGATCGCCACCGGCGGCCATCCCATAGGGTCGGCGGCCGTGCGAGTTGCGATGACCCATGCGTTCTGCTGGCCCGAGGTACGCCGAGGAGCCGAACGGCTCGTCGCCGAGCTCTCGCGGGCGCTGGCTCGTCTCGGCCATGACGTCACCGTCCTCACGAGCGCGTTCGAGCCGGGGACTTCTTCGACGTCAGGCGTGCGCGAGGTGCGCCTTCGCCGCCGCCACGCAGACGTCATACGGGCCGAAGGCGCGTTCGGGCGTCGGATACTGCCCGCGCTCCTCGGTGGTCATTTCGATGTCGTGCACTCCTACGGTCGCCACGACGGTGTCGCCTCGTTGCGGGCGGCGCGCGTACGCCGCGGTCGGGCGACTGTCCACACCGACATCGGCATCCCGCTTCGCTCCCAGTGGGAGACCTTGGGCGCGGAGGCCCGGTACGCCGAGCGGGTGATCCGAGAGGTCGACGCGTACGCGTGCATGTCTCAGTACAGCCTGGGGATCCTGCAGCGCGACTACGGCAGGAGCGGGGTGCTCCTTCCAGGCGGGGTCGACCTCGAGCGGTTCTGTCCGGCCGAGCGGCGTAGCGAGCACCCCACCATCCTCTATTCCGGTGCGATCGACGAACCGCGCAAGGGGGTGGCGACGCTGCTCGAGGCCTTGCCCCTCATCGCCGCCAAGGAGCCGGACGTGCGACTGGTGCTGAGCGGTCCCGGTGACGCGGCGCCGTTGCTTGCCGCTGCGCCAGCGGCTGCGAGAGGGCGAACGGATGTCCTCTCCACCGGGACGCTCGAGGACCAACCGGCGCGCTATGGCAGGGCGTGGACGTGCGCGCTCCCGTCGGAGAACGACACGTTCGGACTCGTGCTGGTCGAGGCGCTCGCTTGCGGGACCCCTGTGGTTGCCGCCAACAACGCGGCGCTCCCAGAGCTCGTCTCACCCGGTGTGACCGGTTCGCTGTGCGAGTACCGCGATGTGCAGAGCGTCGCGACAGCGTGCCTCGACGCGATCGCGCTTGCGCGCCGCGAGGAGACAGCGGAGGCGTGCCGGGAGTCGGCCAAGCCGTACGACTGGCTCACCGGGGTCGCGCCCCGCTGCATTGCGATCTACGAGGACGCGCTCTCGGGCCGGTAGGCAAGCTCGTCCGGCCACACGTCGACTAGCCGGTAGCCGGCGGCGCGCAGCAGCGCCTCGATCGCGCGGTACCGAGGCCCGAGGAGGTGCTTCTTCTCGTAGATGAGGTAGCGCGGTGCCCACGGCGCTCCCATGTCGATCTGGCGGATGATCTCGTCGTCGAAGCCCTCGGCATCGATGTGGAGCACATCGATCGAGCGCACGTCCCACCGCTCGAGGAGCGACGGCAGTCGAGCGCTCTCGACCTCGGTCGGCACGATCCGGTTCTCGAGATCCGGTAGGGCGTACGCGTGGCGGAGGACGACCTCACGATCGAGCGACGCGATCTGCGTGACCCACGCGGGGTCGCCGGGTTCGGGTCGTACCTCGTAGATCGTCGTGCTGCCGTCTTCGTCACCGATCGCAACGTTTGCGGTCCGGACGCCGGGCGCGTCGCGGTAGTTCGCGGTGAGCTGCTCGAAGAGCCGTGGGATGGGTTCGACGGCGAGGCCGGTCCAGCCCTCGGCGAGCACGGTCTCGAAGAGGGGATCGTTGGCAACGCCGTCGTTCGAGCCGATCTGGACGAAGTGCAGGGGACCGCTCGACCGCTTCGCCAGCTCCCGAACGACGCTCTCTGCGTTCCACGCGCACAAGCGACACCAGATCTGCCACGGCACGTGCGCTGTCAGCCAGCGTTGGTCGGCCAGCCATGGCTTGACCGAGAACTGCCACCGAAGGCGCGTCGCGAATCGGGCCTTTTGGATGCGAGCGACGGCGTGCTCGAGCCGGGTCACAGGAACCCGGCGAGGTCGACGCCAGGAATCGATGCGAGGTCAAGCGATCGGAGGACCCGTTGCCCCGTCTGTGACCATGTGAGCTCGGCCGACCGGTCGTGGGCGGCGGCTCCGAGCGCCCGGGCCGCGTCGGGATCGCACATCTGCCGCATGGCCGCGAAGATGCTGTCGTCGTCGTAGGGGTCGACGAGGATGCCGCCGGACCCCACCGAGTCTGCAGTGCCGCCGATCGACCCGGCGATGCTCGGCAACCCCGTGGCGGCGGCCTCGACGTACACGATGCCGAACGGTTCGAAGAGCGACGGCAGGACGAAGCACGTCGCCTGGCCGAACAGCTCCTCGATTCGTCGCCGGCCGGCCGGGTCCGACACCTCGACGAGCCCGTGGCCGGTGACGCCGGCGACGTCGAGGTGCGGGTGGTCGCCGACGACGTCGAGCCGGGCTGCGGGCACATCCCGGCGCAGCTTGGTGAACGCTCGCACCACGGCGTCGCCGTTCTTGCGCGGCCAGTCGCGACCGACGAAGAGGAACCGCGGCTGTGACCAGTCGCGGTCGGCGGGAGGCGGCAGGTCGACGTTGCGTCCGTAGCCGACGACGTGGATCTTGCCGGCATCGATCCCGTGGTCGCGGACGAGGGAGTCGGCAGCCCACCTGCTCGCGACGCAGCAGCCATAGGCCTTCTCGTAGACCGGCTGCTGCCGGCGCGCGACCCATTGGATCTGGCGCGGACCCGCTCCGGGGAAGCCGAGCGCTCCACCCCACCGCAACGCCGCCCCTTCCAGCTGGGATGGCGACATCTCGAACAACGTCACGTACCTGCCGCCGACGATCTGCCCGTAGCCCCCGACGAAATGGACCCACCCGTCGACATCTGGTGGCGAGGTCATCCGGTGCGCCGCGTCGGAGATGCGGGCAAGCGCTCGCATCCCCCTGCTCAGAGTCCATCCCTCGACTCGGTTGCGCCTGACCGCCCAGCGGTGGAGCGCGCGGCCCGCGGGTGCCCATGGCGTCGCGTTCCGGAAGCCGGCGTAGACGCCCAAGCGACGGAGCTCGTGGACGACGCCGCGGGGGACACCGGACCACACGAGAGGATCCTCAGGGTCGAACCACGCGGCGGCAACACCGACCTTGGGCAGGGTGACACCTCCCAGGGCGTCCGCAGGGGACTGAGAACGAGCCGTGCCCACTAGTGGCAGCGCGGCTCTGTGAGGCTGGGACCGAGCGACGCCGTCGTGTACCGGAGGTGCGATGGGCCCCTTCGGAGGGGCGGGCGCGACATGGCGATCATGCTAAGCGGCGATCGACCACGTCCGATCCGCTCTACGCGGCTGCCGACATCGCTCGTCGTCTGACGCCAGATCGGCTGGCATGCTGTCGCGGTGACCAGACCGGACCGTGCGACGAGGGGTATGCGCGAGTACTGGGACGCGCGCGCCCGCGAGAACGCAGCGTGGTACGTCGATACGAGCTTGTCGTACGACGACCCCGACATGCAGCGCTTCTTCGCGAACGGCGAGGTGATCGTCGACGAGGCGCTGCGCGAAGCGCTATCGCTCCCCAACGGGGGACATCTCGCGGTTGAGATCGGTTCCGGTCTCGGCCGCCTGTGCAAAGCCCTTGCGCCACGGTTCGACCGGGTGGTCGGTGTGGACATCTCACCCACGATGGTCGAGCGTGCGCAGGTCCTCGTCGAGGATCCGAACGTCTCGTTCGTGCTCGGCGACGGGAGCTCGATCGTCGGGGTCGCAGATGGCGAGGCTGATCTCGTCTTGTCCTTCACGGTCTTCCAGCACATCCCGTCGGTCGCGGTCATTGACGGCTACCTGCGCGACGCGGGTCGCGTGCTCCGACCTGGTGGGCTTCTCGTGTTCCAGTGGAACAACGAGAAGGGCGCGGTGCGCTGGCGGCTGAGGCGGTGGTGGTTGGCGCTCTTGCAGCGGACGCGCGTCCGTCCAGAGCGCTACATGCGCCATGCTCCCGAGTTCCTCGGCAGCCGAGTGCCTGTCGCGCGGATCGAACGAGCGCTCACATCGGCCGGCTTCGAGCTCTTGACGACCAAGGGTACCGGGACGCTGTACGCCTGGGCCTGGGCGCGCCTCCGCTGACCGCAGGACTCCTTTAACGAAGAGCGGGAGGATCTTCATTCGTTGTGCTCAGGCGGCCGCCTAGATCAGCGACACCCGTGACGCTGGAGCGGCCGGTGACGAAGAAGAGGATGGGCGGTGGCGGGACGGCAATCTTCGGGAAGGAAGGCGAGCCCAGCCCTACGTGGAGTGAGTATGACCCCGTCGCCAGCGCAACGGTGCACGAGATCCGCACCCGCAGCGATCCAGTGCCGGTGAAGCCTTCAAGCTCGTCGAGCAGCCACCGTTCGCCGTAGGCATGGACGCCTGACCCCGTGACGAGAGCGAGCCCGAGGATCGGTCTGTCGACCTTCTCGCGCATCGTGATCGATGCCTCGACGGTCATCGGGTCACCTGTCGCAAGGTGGCGGGTCGGCTCGCCGTCGAGTCCCACGAGCACGACGTCCTGAAGGTCGGCGGCGTCGATCGTCGCAGGCCCGGGCATCTCTACGGCATCGTTGGCATCGTCGATGTCGCGCGGCTCTCCGAGGAGCTCGTGGTAGGTCGACAGCGCCTCGACGGTGTCGCCGTCGTAGCGCACTGCGCCGTCGTGGATGACTATGGCTCGGTCGCAGAGCCGTCGTACGGCGTTCAGGTTGTGGGTGACGATGACGACTGTCGTACCCGACTCGCGCAACCGCTCCATGCGATCGAAGCACTTGAGCTGGAACGCGAGGTCACCTACGGCGAGCACCTCGTCGATCAGCAGGACATCTGGATCCGCCATCGCAGAGACCGAGAACCCGAGGCGGACGAACATCCCCGATGAGTAGAACTTCACAGGTGTGTCGAGGAAGTCCCCAATCTCGGCGAACGCCACGATCTCGTCGAAGCGTTCGTCGATCTGCTGGCGCGACAGCCCGAGGATCGCCCCGTTGACGTACACGTTCTCCCGACCAGTGAGCTCGGGATGGAAGCCCACACCGACGGAGATGAGCGGCGCGACGCGGCCCCGGACCTTGACCACGCCTTCGGTTGGTGCGGTGACGCCGGCCAGCATCTGCAGCAGGGTCGACTTGCCCGATCCGTTGCGCCCGATGATGCCGACGCAGTTGCCCCGCGCGATCTGGAAGCTCGCGTCGCGCAGGGCCCAGAGCGAGCTGCGCTTGGTCCGGTTGCGCAGGCGAAACAACCGGCTCACGAGCATCGGCGTGTCCTCGTACTTCACGTAGCGCTTGCCCACGCCCGCGACGTCGATCGCGATCTGCTCGGTCACAGCAGGTCGACGAACAGCCGGTCGAACCGTCGGTGGAGGTACACACCGATGACGAGCAGGCAGACGCACCACCCGCCTGTCCAGAGGAGGGAGGTTGTCCAGCCCGGGTCAGCGCCGACCGTCGCTGCTCGGAAGGCCTCGACGATGCCGGTCACCGGGTTCGCCTCGATCCAGGGCCGAACCCGCCCGATCGCACTAAGCGGGTAGATCACGGGGGTGAGGTACAACCAGATGAGCAGGGCGGCCTGCACGAGGTAGCGGACATCCCGGAAGTACACGTGAAGAGCCGAGAGCACGAGGGCGAAGCTGCCACCCAGGAGGAGCGGCAGCGCCATCGCTGGCAGCAACAGCAGCGTCCTGGGACCGATGCCGACGCCCGTGACGATCGTGGCCGCTATCAGCACAGCAACGCTGATCGCGAGACCGTAGGCAGCGGTCCACACCGTCACCAGCGGGAGGACCACCCGTGGGAAGTAGATCTTCGTCGTGAGACCTGCACCGTCGACGATGGAGGTTGCCCCGCCACTGATGATGCCGCTGAACGTGGCCCATGCGACGGTGCCCGACAGCACGAACACGGCGTAGTCGCTGCCGGTCGCGAACTTGGCGATGCGGGGCACCACGAACGCAAGAGTTAACGCTTGAAGGAGCGGGAGCGCCGCCGCCCAGAGCAGCCCGAAGGACGCGCGCCGGTACCGGACGTAGAAGTCCTTGCGCGCAAGGATCGCTATGAGCTGGCGCGATCGCCAGGCAGAGGACAGCATGCTGCCCAACGATGGACGGCCGCCGTCGAGCGAGAAGCCCGCGGACGCGACCTCGTGGAACTCGTCGCTCTGCGCTCGTCCCCCGGTCGGTGCTGCGGCGGTCTCGCTCGTCGTCGGATCATCTGGTGTGGCAGGCATGTGATCGCAGCCAGGTTGCCACAGACATCGCGTCAGGCTCGGAATCGACGAGCCACCGATAATCTCCGGGGGTGGCAGAGGTCGATGTCGGTGTGGTGACCTTCAACACGCGAGACCTCACCGTGACTGCGCTGCAACGACTGCTGGCGACGACGACCAGAAGCACGATGCGGGTGCTCATCCACGACAACGCGTCAATCGATGGAACCGTCGACTCGCTGCGTGGGCAGGTGCCTGGTGTGGACATCGTCGCCTGCCCACACAACCTCGGATTCGCGGCAGGGATGAACCGTCTCATCGCGCGATCGACCGCACCCTGGTTCCTCGCCCTCAACTCGGACGCTTGGCCGGAGCCCGGTGCGATCGACGCACTCGTCGCTGCGGGGGAAGCGAACCCCTCCGCAGCCGCGATCGCGCCGCTGCTCTTGCGCCCCGATGGCTCGCTCGAGCACTCGACGCACGCCTTCCCGTCACTCAGCGTCGCGGCGATCACCGCGATCGGCGGCTACCGCACGCTGTGGCCACGTCTGTCGAATCGGCTGGGCTTGGTAGGTGCGTGGCACCACGACGAGCCTCGTGATGTGGACTGGGCCGTGGGCGCGGCGTTGCTGATGCGCCGGTCAGCGATCGACGCCGTTGGTGGCTTCGACGAATCCTTCTTCATGTACGCCGAGGATCTCGAATGGTGCTGGCGCGTGCGCGCTGCCGGCTGGACCATCCGGTTCGAGCCCGCCGCGGTGGTGCGCCATGTGGGGAACGCCTCGGGGACGCAGAACTATGGGAGCCAGCGTACCCGTGCCCACATCCACAACAGCTACCGCTTCTATCGCCGCGCTCATGGGCGGGTGGGCACGCTCGCCTACCGTGCGCTGAGCGTCGGCGGTTGCGGTCGGTTGTACCTCCTGGCTCGCCTGCGAGGCGACAAGGGTGCACGCACCGAATGGGCGGATCACCTCCGGGCTCACCTCAGCAGGGTGCCATCAACCGACGGACCACCCGTCTGAGTCAAGAGGGCGTGGCCGTCCCCTTGGAGCTGGTAGCCGTCAACCCGGGTGTTCGAGGGGAGGTGGCGGGTCGCCTACCTGATCGTGAGCCTCGGTCTGCCCACCGCGTCCGAACGGCACACGTCTCGCAGGGTTGCCGCTCACGAGGGTGTGTGGTGGAACGTCTCGGTTCACGACGGAGTTCGGCGCGATGACCGAGCACGCACCGATCGTGATCGAGCCGACCAGGACACAGTTGTTGCCGATCCAGGCCCCGGTCTCGATGCGTAGGGGACCTCCGAGTATCAACGGCGTCGCCCAGGGCGGCGAACCGTCCTCCGCCGCCTGCCAGTCATGCATGCTGTCGGCGATCGTGCACCCGTGCCCGATGCCGGAGCGCGGTTCCAACACGATGCCGTTGAGCGCGACGAAGCGCGCGTTGTGACCGATGATGCAGCCGTCGCCGATCTCGAGCACCACCTGGCCGTACGGCGCGAGTGCCTCGATGCAGAGGTAGGACCTGATCTCGACGTTCTCGCCGATCGCCACGCTGCCAGGGTTGTGGAGGGCCACCCAGGGGTGGTCGATGTGCGAGCCGGCGCCGAACCGCGCGAAGCGGTGAGCGAGCGGGTCGCCGGCGCGGACGGTGAGGAGTCGGTGGCCACGCCGCTCGACGGCTTCGGCCAATGGTTGTAGCCAACGACGCAGGCGGGCCTTCATTGCCGCAGAGTACGGCTCACGACAGCCTGGAGCGCTTGGCGGTCGACCTTCCCGGTTGACGTCTGGGGCAGCGCCTCCACGGCGATGATCGTCCCTGGGATCATGTAGCGAGGAAGGTGAGCGGCACAGTGGCGCTTCACCTCTGTCGGATCGACCGGCTCGGTGGTCGCCAGGACGGCGACAAGTGCGTTGCCGATCCGTTCGTCCGGGACGGGCACGACCACTGCCTCACGCACCGCGGGGTGTGATGTGAGAGCGGTCTCGATCTCACCCAACTCGATGCGATACCCGCGGCTCTTTACTTGATGATCGCGGCGTCCGAGGAATTCGAAAGACTCGCCGGGCAGCCGGCGGACGAGGTCGCCGGTGCGGTATGTGGGGTCCGGGAACCGGTCGTGCAGCGGGTTCTGACGCAGCGCCCGTGCGGTGCGCTCGGTGTCGCCCCAGTACCCCTGCATGAGGGTGGGTCCGCGGACCCAGAGCTCCCCGACCGCACCGACGGGCGTAGGCGACAGCTCGTCGTCGAGCGCGAACACCTCCTGATTCTCACACGCGACGCCAATCGGCAATGGACGGTCGTCCTCGAGATCGCCGTCGACGACGTAGTAGGTACAGACGTTGGTCTCGGTCGGTCCGTAGAGGTTCGCCAACACTGCGTGTGGTACGAGCGAACGCAGGCGTTGAAGGTGCTTGATCGGAAAGACCTCGCCCGCGAACAGCACCACACGAAGGCTGCGTAGGTCGTCTGCGCTCGCGCCATCGACCAGCAACGTGAGGGCCGACGGCGTGGAGTACCAGACCGTGACACCGGTCTCGCGGATGGCGTTGGCCATCCCGGCGCCGAAGCCCGTCTCGTACGGTGCCAGCAGCCGCACCATCGCTCCGGCGAGAGCGGCGCCATACAGGTCGAACACCGACAAGTCGAAGTGAAAGGGTGCATGGTTGGCGAGCCGGTCGTCGCGACATACCTGGAACCGATCGACGGCCCACTCCGCGAACGCCAGCGCGTTCCGGTGGGTCAGCATCACCCCCTTGGGAGCGCCGGTCGAACCTGACGTGTAGAGCAGGTAGGCGAGATCTGTTTCCGAACCGTTGCGGAGGTCCGTTGGGGTGACCTGCTCGACATCCACCCACGACACCGCGGCATCGGCGAGGTCGGCCGACAGGCTGAGGATCTGCGTGCCCTCTTGGAGCGGGGCCAGCGCGTCTTGCACGTTCGGGTTGTCGGTGCACACGACTCGACAACCGGCATCAGCCACGATGCGCGAGCCGCGTGCTGGTGGCGACTGCGGGTCAACGGGTACATAGGCGGCGCCGGTGCCGAGGATCCCGTAGAGCGCTGCGACCGCCGCGGTCGATTTCGCAGACCAAATCGCGACACGATCTCCGGGGTGCACGCCAAGCTCGGTGAGCGCCGCCGCGACCTGTGCGGACCGGGTGGCCAGATCGCCGTACGTGAGCGTCCCGTCGGCTGCCGAAACTGCGAGCCGATCGGGGTCATCCTCGGCGGCACGCAGCATCGCGCCGTGCAGGGTGAAGACCGCCCGCCCGCCCGCTGACGTCACAGGCCCATGCTCCGAGCGACGAGACGACGCATCATGTCGGACGTTCCTGAGTACAGGTGACCACCGACGGCGTCGCGCAGACGTCGCTCGAGAGGCAGCTCGCGGGTGAAGCCGTAACCACCGTGCACTTGGAGGAGCCGCAACTGCCCTTGAACGATGGCGTCGGTCGCCACGAGCTTGACCGCAGCGGCGTAGCCGGCGTCGGCATCTCCGCGGTCGTAGCGCATCGCGGTCTCATACAGCAGCGCACGCGCTGCGTCCAGCGCCACTCGCGTGTCGACCAGCTTGTCGCTGACGGCTTGGAAGGCGGCTATTGGCTGACCGAATTGGTGGCGCGCCCGTGCGTAGTCGCACGCTTCATCGAGCGACCGTTCCAGTGAGCCCAATGCACTCGCCATGATGAGCGAGCGCTCCCATTGCATCGACGTCATGAAGATGCGAGCGCCGCGCCCCTCCTTGCCGAGGAGCGCGGACTCATCGAGTCGTACGTCGTCGAGCAGGATCTCCGCCATCGGCGACGTTCGCAGCCCGAGCTTCTCGATCGGCCGTTCGACCTCGAGTCCCTTTGCCCCCGCTTCGACGAGGAACGCGCTCACACCAAACGGTCCTTCGGTCCCGGGCTCGCGTGCGAAGACGATGAAGAGATCGGCGATCGGGGCGTTGGTGATGAGCGTTTTGCGGCCCCGGAGCACGTAGTCGCCGCCCTCTCGACGTGCGGCTGTCCTGAGTCCGAATGCGTCGCTGCCCGAATCGGGCTCCGTCATTGCGTGCAGCCCGATCCATTCGCCGCTGCACAGTTTCGGCAGGTAGGTTCTTCGCTGCTCGTCGTTCCCGAAGTGCCACAGCGGGATGACAGCGCTCCACAGGTGGGCGTTCACGGAGAAGGTGAGCCCTCCGTCGTCACAGCCGTAGCCGAGCGCCTCCAGGACCACCGCCGTCGTCAAGTGGTCGGCGCCGCCTCCACCGTGCTCGACAGGCGCGGGGAGACCGCACAATCCGAACGTCGCGCAACGGCGCCAACCTTCTGCCCAGAATTCACCACGAGCGTCGCGGCTTCCGATCTCTGGATCGTGCAGTTGCTCGCGCGCGAACCGGCGGGCGGCTTCCGCGAGATCGCGCTGGTCGTCCGAGAGCAGCGGCGAGGCCGTCGGCGACACGGACAGCAGGATGCCATATCCTCTCGTCGGTCGCTGACGGTCTCAGTGCGTGGACATCGCGAGGCGGAAATGTTCCGGCCCGCGCTTGTACGCTGCATGCGACCACATGGTCCCTTGCTCGCAGCCTTGCCTCGGAGGCACGTTGATCGACATCGAACCCCTACGGACCTTCATACGGCGCGAGTTCTTGTTCGACAGGAATGCAGACCTGCCCGACGATCTCGAGCTGTTCCCCAGCGTCCTCGATTCGCTCGGCGTCATGGAGCTGGTCGAGTTCGTGGAGGAGACGTACGCGGTCGAGCTCAACCAGCCTGACTTGGCAGCCGACAACTTTCGTAGCATCACGGCGATCGCCGAGCTGATCCAGCGGAAGACGGCGTGAGGCCCGAGCACGCTCGCATCAGCGCCCGCATCCGACTGACCCGGCTCGCGCTCGACGGCTGGGCTGCGCAGGTCCTGTTTGCCGCGAACGAGCTGGGGATCTTCGACCTGCTCGCCCGCAAGGGCGCGTCGTCGTCGGCCGCCGTGGCAGCGGAGCTCGGCACCGACCCGGATGCAACTCGTCGACTGCTCGGCGTGCTCTGTGCCGTCGGAGTGATCGAGCGCGACGGCGATCATTTCGACAACGGGCTCGGGGCGCGTGAGTTCCTGGTGTCAGGGACCGACGAGTCGATGGTCACCTGGGTGAACCTGATCGGCACATGGAACCAGACGTTCAGCCATCTAGCTGAGTCGGTGCGATCCGGTGAGCCGGCGGAGGTGCCGGAGGAGCACCTTGGGAGGTCCGACGACTACACGCGCACGTTCATCCTCGGCATGCACGACTACGCGCTCGGACCCGGTCATGAGCTGGCGCAGCACCTCGACCTCACCGAGCGCCGCCGCCTTCTCGATGTCGGCGGCGGGCCGGGGACGTACTCCGTGCTGCTCACCGAGACGAACCCGGAGCTGCATTGCACGATCTTCGATCTGCCCGAAGTGGTACGAATCGCGGCGGAGGTTGTCAGCGCTCGAGGCCTGCAGGATCGGGTCGACATGCACGCCGGCGATTACCACGCCGATGAGTTCCCCACCGGATTCGACGCCGTGCTCGTTTCGAACACGCTGCACCAAGAGGACGACGAGTCGTGTCTGCGCATCTTGAAGGCCTCGTTCAGGTCCCTCGATCCAGGTGGTCTCATGATCGTTCACGCCATGCCGCTCGGCGAGGATCAGGACGGGCCGCTCTGGCCGGCATTGCACAACCTATTGATGCTCCTCGTGTATCGCGGCGGACGCGCCTACACCGCCGGTCAGTACTGCCAGCAGCTGGTCGATGCCGGCTTCGAGGATCCTGAGGTGCACGCGATGTCGGCGTTCAACGCCGGGTCGTACATCACCGCTCACCGCCCATAGGCGCAGCGAGCGACGCCTGTACGCTACCGATTCGCCATGGAGACCGTCTTCTCGCTCGACCGAACTCGGCTGGACGCGATAGCCGAGGCTGATGGGGAGGGCTACCGGAGCGCACAACCGTTTCCACACATCGTCATCGACGACTTCCTCCCGGCGGAAGTGCTCGAGCTGGTGTTGGGCGAGTTCCCCTCAGCGCATGCGATCGACTGGATGCAGTTCGACAGCGGCACAGAGAAGAAGCTCGCGAGCACGGGCGAAGACGGGATGGGTCCTGCAACGCGGAGGTTGCTCGCGGAGCTGAACGGCGCCATCCTGATCGACTTCCTGACCAAGCTGACCGGCATCGAAGGCTTGGTTCCCGATCCCCACTTTGTCGGCGGCGGTCTGCACCAGATCGAGCGGGGTGGCTTCCTCGAGGTGCACGCCGACTTCAACCTCCACCCTTTGACCGGGCTGGAGCGCCGGCTCAACCTGCTCGTCTACCTCAACCGAGACTGGGACTCGTCGTGGGGTGGTGCGCTCGAGCTGTGGAGTGCGGACATGAGGCGCTGCGAGGCGAGGATCGATCCCGTCTTCAACCGGTGCGTGGTGTTCAACACGACCGACCGGTCGTTCCACGGGCACCCGACGGCGCTCAGGTGCCCTGAAGGGAGGACGCGCAAGTCGCTCGCGCTGTACTACTACGCACGGGACGCCGACCCGGCCGACGAGCGCGGCGCGCACAACACGATCTTCAAGGACCGACCGAGCCGGTTGCGCAGGTTGGGGGAGGACCTTCTGCCTCCGGTCGCCGTGCGGGGCTTGCGACGCGTCAGGCGCGCGAACCCCGGACAGCGCCGGTGAAGGCGACCGCGCTTGCCAAGCGAGCGGTGCGGCGCGCCATCCGAGCGGTGGCGACGTGGGCTGAAGGAGACGATCGCAGGCCCCCCTCGGCAGTGCTTGGGGCTCAGCCGGATCCGATCAACGTGAGCGCCTTGTACGCCTCGCTCCGCGGCGCGGGGTCGACGGTGCGCGCCCAGTACCTGTGGGGTGTTCTGCACGCAGCTCGTGCCGCATCGAGCGCCGATCTCGACGGATTCAGTGCGCTCGAGTTCGGAGTCGCGGGCGGCAACGGCCTCTTAGAGCTGGAGGCGGCGGCGAGGGTTGCGGAGGAGATCTACGCGGTCGAGATCGAGGTCGTCGGCTTCGACAGCGGCGCGGGCATGCCGGCGCCGATCGACCACCGTGACGTGCCGTGGGTCATCAAGCCAGGTTTGCTCGCCATGGACGAGCCTCGCCTCCGAGCGCGTCTCACCCGTGCGGACCTGGTGCTCGGTCCCGTGGTCGACACTGTGCCGCAGTGGCTCGCCGGGACGCACCGCCCGGTCGGGTTCATCGCCTTCGACCTCGACTACTACTCGTCGACGATCGATGCCTTCCAGGTGCTCGATGCCGCCGACCTTGCGCTGCTGCCTCGCATCGTGTGCTACTTCGACGACCTGTTCGGCTACGGGTGGAGTGACGTAAACGGCGAGCGGGCCGCGATCGTCGACTTCAACGACGCCCATCGATGCCGCAAGATCGCGAAGATCCACGGCCTGCGGTACGAGCTGCCACTCGAAGACGGCATGCGCCCCTGGCCTGAGCTGATGTACCTCGCCCACATCCTCGACCACGCCCGCTACAACGACTTCGAGCAGACCGTGTCCGAGGACTTCCTCGACGCGAACGGTCTCGCCTGAGCAATGGAGCGGGAAAGCTCGGTCAGTTCGGATCGTCGCCCCGCCGAAGCCGGCCCGGTCCACGTTGCTTGAGGTCCGCGCGGTCGATCTCGCAGTCGTCATCCCGACCCGCGACCGTTGGCAGATCCTCCAGCGGACGGTTGACGCACTCGCTGCCCAGAGCGCGCAAGGCGCCGAAGTCATCGTCGTCGTCGACGGCGGCGACACACCGGCGCCGGCCGTCACGGGGGCACGCGTCTTGCAGCAGGAACACGCCGGGCCCGGTGCCGCGCGCAACCGTGGCGTGCGGGCCACGGAGCGTCCGCTCGTCCTCTTTCTCGGGGACGACATCATCCCGACCGTTGACCTCGTCGCCGCCCACCTCGATGCCCACCGTCGCCACCCCGAGGCCACGAGCGCCGTCCTCGGCCGCACCGACTGGCACCCTGGTGTCGCGGACCAGGCGCTCATGCGCTGGCTCGACTCGTCCGGCGGCCAGTTCGACTTCCAGGGCATCGTCGGTGACGACGCTGGGTGGGGTCGCTTCTATTCCTCGAACGTGTCGCTCAAGCGTTCGCTCTTCGTCGACGTCGGCGGGTTCGACGAGGATTTCACGTTCGATTACGAGGACCTCGATATCGCGTGGCGGCTGCACCGGAAGGGGATGCAGCTCTGGTACGAGCGGGGCGCTCTTGCTCACCACCTGCACAGCTATGACTGGCAGGGGATCCGCCGTCGCTACGAGAGCCGCGCCCGTGCGGAGCGGCTCATGCAGTCCAAGCACGACTGGTTCCAGCCGTGGTTCGCTGAGATCGCCGGCAGCGCAGCACGTCAGCCGCCCGTGTCCGACCTTTGGCCCCGCGTGGTCGAACGGGTGCCCGGGTGGCCGCGATCGTTGCGCCGACTGGCGCGCGATCGTGCCAACCGGTGGTACCAGCAGCAGATCGCTCCGACCTTCCTGGCCACGTGGGAGGGGCAGCCCGACCTTGAAGAGCTGCAGGCCTACCTCGGTGACGACTTCGACGTCGACCTGCTCCATGGGCACGTCACTGCCGTGGACGCGGAGGAGGAGGCAGCGGGCGACGAGGCGACGTTCTACCGCACGAGCCGGATGTACTTGTACGACCTCACCGCGTTCGCCATGACAGGCACGAAGCGCCCGTACCTCAACGACCTGCGCCGCTTCGTGCCACCGGGGTCGTCGCTGCTCGACTACGGCTGTGGGGTCGGCACCGACGGGTTGCGACTGCTGGCCGAGGGCCATCGTGTCTCCTTCGCTGACTTCGCCAACCCGAGCACGGAGTACCTCCGGTGGCGGCTGTCCCGGCGCGGATCAGATGCCCCTGTCTATGACCTCGATCGTGACGAGCTCCCTGGAGGGTTCGACGCGGCGTACTCCCTCGATGTCATCGAGCACGTGGATGACCCGTTCGACTTCCTCGACCGCCTCGAGCGCCAGGCCGGCATCGTGATGGTCAACCTGCTCGAACCGGATCCACACGACACCCACCTGCACAGGCCGCTCCCGATTCCCGACCTGCTCGACCACGCGGCATCGCTCGGCATCCTGCGATACAGGCGCTACCACGGGCGCTCGCACCTGGTGATCTACCGCACCCGCCGGCCGGGGCGGCGGGGCCAGGTTCGCAGCGTGCTGCAGCGACACCTGGGCTCTCGCCTGCGCCCCAGCGTCTGAGCGGAGACGGCACGACGATCGCGCGCGTCGTTCATAGACGACGCCGGTGGTCGCGGGTGATCCGGGTCGGCGGCCCACTCCGCCCTGCACGCCCCGCCGGTCGCTGCAACTGCTTGACTATCCAGGTGACATCAGTGCCCGAGCCCACCGTGCCGGCCGCCGTGTACAACGAGGCGTACTACCGCGGGTGGTGCGCGGGGTACGAAGAGTGGGTCGCCTCCGATGGCAGTGGCGCGGCAGGCCTGTACCCCGGGTTCCTCACGCGGGCCGACCTGCGCCCGGGAGAGGTCGTCGTCGACCTCGGCACCGGACGCGGCGAGCTGCTCGCGGTCGCGGTCGAGATGGGTGCGGAGCGGGCGTACGGCATCGAGTACTCACCCGACGCGGTGCGCATGGCCCAGCAGACCTTGCAGCGGCACGGGGTCGAGGACCGGGCGCAGGTGCTCCTCGCCGACGCCCGCAGCGACGTCCTGCCCAGTGGCATCGCGGACCTCGTGTGCCTGGTCGACGTCGTGGAGCATCTGGCTCCCCACGAGCTCGACGCGACGCTGCGCCAAGCGCATCGGTTGTTGAAGCCCGGCGGTCGGGTGGTCGCCCACACGCTCCCCAATCGGCTCGTGTACGACGTCACCTACCACCTTCTTCGCTGGACGGTAGGACTCGGTCGATGGCCGAAGGACCCCCGCGGGGAGCTCGAGAAGACGATGCACATCAACGAGCAGAGTCTCCGCTCTTTGAAGCGGGTGTTCGAGCGTGCCGGGTTCGACGTTGAGGTCACGCTGGGCCAGTGGATGCACACCGCCATGGTCCCGAGCGCGCGGGCCCGCCGCATCTACCACCTGCTGGCACGAATGGGGCCGCTCGCCCAGTTGGGTGCCGGTGACCTGTGGGCCACCGGGCGTCGCTGAGCCCACGCGCTCGCGGCCGAAGCGAAGGCGACCGACCCCACCGGCGTCACACCGACACGTGAACGGCGGCCGATCAGTAATCACGACCGTCGCCGTATCCTTCCCAGATGGCAGCAAGGCGGGGGCTTCTGGGCAGACGCCACGACTTGAGCGGTGCTGCGCCGCAGGTGGCGGCCGTCCCGGCGGTTGACGACCGCCCGGCGCCACCGGACGGAGCGCGGAACCTGGTGGTAGTGGTTCTCGACAGCCTGCGATGGGACGTCGCTGTCGAGGCCGGCATGCCGAACCTCGAGCGACTCGCACCAATCGAGAGGCGGTGGAGCTACGCATCCTGGACGGCACCCTCGCACTACAACCTCCTCATGGGACTGCTCCCGCACTCCAGCCCCACCAACGTCTACGCGTCCGAGTACTACAAGAAGGACTTCGCGCGTTACACCGAGCGCCTCGGTGTCGACGGTGTCGAGTTCCGCGATCTGCTCCCGTCCATCTACCTTCCCACCTATCTCCGCTCGAAGCTTGGCTACCGAACCGGCGCGATGGTCTCGATGCCCGTGCTCAACCCGGCGACGGCGATCAACCGCGACTTCGACACCTACGAGCTCATGGCTCGTCACAATGACTTCGCGACGATGATCGATCGCATACGGTTCGACACGGAGCGGCCGTCGTTCCACTTGCTGAACGTGGGTGAGACCCACTACCCGTACGCGCTCCCCGACGAGGATCCGTCCGAGTGGCCCAGGATCTCCGGAGTCCACGGCGTGTTCAAGCACTTGGACGAGCAGATCGTCGGTGGCCAGCTCGTCGTGGACGACGAGCCCCGCTTCTTCGATGAGGAGCAGCTGAATGCGCTACGCGCTCGCCAGGTGCGGGCCGCGGGGTTCGTCGACGGTTTACTCGAAAAGCTGATGGACGTAGTTCCGAAGGGGACCTGGCTGATCGTCACCGCGGACCACGGCGAGCTGTTCGGCGAAGGTGGCTACTTCGGCCACGGCCCGATCGCCCACGAGAAGGTCTTCGAGGTGCCGTTCGCCGAAGGCCTCGTTCGCTAGCGCGGCGACCTGTCGCGCAGGCGCGCTTCCTACGTCCTCACGAACTCGATGACCTGCGCGTGCATCGCCTCCGGACCTCCCGTGCGCAGGCGTCGCGCGCGTCGGCGTCGCTCGACCGCCGGTCCGATGTCGGCAGGCCGGTTCAGCTGGTTGAGGATCATCCCGGCGACGACGAGCTGGAGCCGAGCGGGCTCGTAGCCAAGGACGGCGAGCTCTCGCCGCACGACCGCCGCTACGCGAGCCCTGTCGGCGCGGCTTAGGCGGCCCATCCACGTACCCTGTCGTTCGGAGCTCACCACCTTGCTCACGCCGAGCTGCCACGGTCGAACGGCGTCGGTGACCGTGCGCGCGTCGGCCCGCGCTCCGGCGTCGAGCATCGCCGGGTCGAACTCCTCCCCGACAAAGTTGCACACATGTCGCAGTTGTGGATCGTGCGTCAGGTCCTCATAGCGGATCATCGTGTAACGCCGCGGACCTGCCTGCCTGCCGGTCGCGATCGTGGTCAGGATGTGGCGCCTAACCGAGCGCGCGACCCTGCGGGCGCCGTCGGATACCCAGGGAGCCTCCATGTTGGAGGCGACCACGTCCGCGGGTCACGGACGATGTGGACGAGTTTGGCGTTCGGAAACAGCCGCAACACTTGCCCTGCGGGCTGCTCCGGCGACTTTCGCTCCAGCGTCGCTTGCCGAGCCGTGCCGCTACGAAGCTCATGACGACGTCAAGCAGGTCGGCGTAGCTGCATCCTTTGGTCATGACCTCCTCGAAGATCTCGTCCTCATTGAGCTCGAACTGGTCGAAGCCGCGGGTCGGGACGTCGAGGGTCGCTCGGATGGCGCGGCGCAGGTTGTCGTCGTCGTGCAGGTCGCCGTAGTAGTCGGCGAGGATCGCGATGCGAACGAAGAAGTACAGCTCCGGTGGACCCGCGATGTGCCGGTGGGCGCCGAGCATCGACTGGAGCAAGCGTTGTGCCGGACCGCTGGTACCCGAGCACGAAGATCGGTTCACGGTTCTGCACGGCCGAGCCGCGGAGCGCGGGTTCGTCGCTCAGAGGTACCCCAGCAGCCGCATTTGCTGTTCGAGGTCGGTGTCTGCCAGCACGTCGGGATCGGCCGGGTCGAGGCTGTGCTTCGGACGCTCACCAGCCTCGGCCTCATCGAGGGCGACCCGCAGTGGGCGGAGCCGCGAGCCGTAGTCGGTCTCGACGCGGCCGCTGACGATGACGGGCGCCTCCTCGATGGGGTCGCGCTCGAGATCGACCAGCTCCTCGCGGCCGAGTCGCCGGATGAGCTTCACAGAGCCGTCCGTGGCGCAGGTGAACGACGTGCATAGCCTCCGAGCCGCCTCGTCCCCGAGTCCCCAACCCTCGAGCAACTCCGCGACGCGCGGATCACCGGGCGTGCCAGGCGCGTCGAACTGCGCCACCGCGGGACCACCCATGGGGCCCTCGGACCAGGGGTGAGCGCCGAGGTCGAGCGACCTGGCGAGCAGTCTGGGGACGTCGGCCACGGAGAGCACCGGAGGCGGGCAGAGGTCCAGAGGACCACTTGCCACGAACGGCACTCGGATCAGGCGGTCGTCGAGCGAGAATGCGTGTCCGACGAGGTTGCCGTCGCCGAAGTTCTCGCCGTGGTCGGAGGTCAAGATCACCTCCGTGTCAGCCAGGATGCCGCGGCCGTCCAAGGTCTCGAGCACGCGGGCGAGCCAGCTGTCCAGCTGGCGGATCGCGGCGGCGTAGCTCCTCCGCATCCGGTCGAGGGCGTCTTCAGGTACGTCGAGGCCACCCACCCCGCCCTTCCACAGCTCGCTGAAGTTGAGGTGTCGTCGCGCCTCGATAGCGGTCTTCACGCGGTCGATGAGTCCGAGGTCGTTCCAGGGCTTCGGGGGCAAGTACGGGGAATGGCACTCGATCAGGTTGACGAACAGGAAGAACGGTCGACCGTCGCCAGCGCCGGTCCATTGGTCCAGCAGCGCTGCGACCGCCTCGGCTCCGTCGTCGGTCCGTGCGCGGACCGCCTCGAGCACCCAGCGGGCCTGGTGACGCAGACCACCTGGCGTGATGCCTGCGAAACGGCCGCCCTTCAGGTGGTGGAACGTCTCGAAGCCCGTGTCGAACCCGCTCTTGGGGGAGACCCACGCGTTGGTGCTCACCCCGTAGGTCGCGTAGCCGGCATCACCGAGGACGCGCGGCAGGAGGTCGGCTTCCATCTCGCGCATCGCCGCGCAGTAGCCCGCCGGCTCTTGGCCGCCGATGTGACCGAGACCCGCGCTGCGTGGGAGCTCACCGGAGAAGAGCGAACCGTGGGCCGGCACCGTCCAGCAAGCGGTGCTGAACGTGGCCTGATGGGCGAGGCCGGTCGCGGCAAGCTGCTCGACCGTCCGTGACGCGCCGGCTGGCGCGCCGTACGGCTCGAACGCGTCGGCGCGCGCGGTGTCGAACACGACGAGCAGGATGTTGGGCTTCACGTCCGGCGGAGTGTAGAGGAGCGTGCGCGGCGGGATGACCGCGACGAGTAGCCGTGTCAACGTCGACGAGTACTACGTTGCCGACCGTGACATCGCTCGCACAGCGAATCGCCGAACTCAGCTGGTACCACACGATAGAGCTGCCCGAGGGTTTGACAACTGCGGGTTTGTTCGACCTGCGGGGCGTTGTGGCGACGCTGCCGATCCCTACGTCTCTCGCGGGCAAGCGCTGCTTGGACATCGGAACATGCGACGGCTTCTGGGCATTCGAGCTAGAGCGTCGAGGTGCGGCCGAGGTCATCGCGATCGATCTTCTCGATCCCGCCGACCGGGATCGCACAGCGTCGGTCACTCAGCTCGAAGGCGTCGTCACACGTGCTGCCGCCACCTTCGCTCTCGCGCACGAGGCGCTGGGGTCACGCGTGACCTTCATTGAGAAGAACGTCTATGACCTCTCGCCCGACGATGTCGGCTTGTTCGACTTCGTGTTCATGGGCAGCCTCCTGCTCCACCTCCGCGACCCCGTTCGTGCGCTCGCTGCAGTGCGCTCGGTCGTGTCCGGCGAGCTCCTGTCCTATGACTCGATCTCCCCGATGCTCAGCGTGCTCGCCCCGCGAACCCCCGTGGCCAGGCTCTATGGTCAGGCCCGCAACGAGTGGTGGATCCCGAACAAGGCCGGGCGCATTCGTGAGCTCGAGGCGGGGGGCTTCCGCGTGCTGCGCAAAGGCGGCGTGTCGTGGGTGGCGCGGCGCGGGATCGCGCTACGACCCTCCTCGTTCCGCCGGCGGCCGTTCGCCGTTGCTCTCCTCGCGCTCAAGGGCGCGCCGCACTCGTGGGTCCTTGCTGCTCCCGACGCTCGAGGTCCCGCAATTCGTCGCGATCGACCGTAAACGGCTGGATCAGCGTGACGGGCGGGGCGGACGCGGTGTCGCTCGGAGGCTCCGGAACAGGAGGCCGCGCTTGGTCGGCCGGCGCGCGGCGATCGAGTGGAGCGCGCTGTTGCGGAAGGATTGCTTGGGTGCGCCCGGACCGAACGGCACGACGAAGCGCTTGCCGAGCGTCGTGATCTCGAAGCCAGCGCGCTCGACGAGCTGCACGAGGCCACGGGAATTCACCCGCCACCATTGGTCCCAGTCCGAGTTGAAGTGCGCCGCCGGCACGCGCGGGGCCGCCAGCTCCAAGTAGGGATCGAGGTGCTCCACGAGCACGAGCTCACCCCGGCACACGCCGCGCATGCGCTCCAGGGCTCGGACCGGTTCGGCGAGGTGCTCGAGGAGCGCGCCGCAGAAGACGACATCGAACGTCCCTGCCGTGCCCTCGTCGAGGTCATAGACCGAGCAATCCACTCGGGTGGCCTTGGATCCCGTCAGCGCCGCTGCTCGAACGAAGCCAGGCCCCCGCTCGCTGCCCCACGACCTGACGAGCGCGGGTCCGCTTTCGCGCTCGTCGTAGAACCAGTCGAGCTTCTCGGGGTCGTCGACGTCGAGGGCGACGACCTCGGCCGCGCCACGCCGCTCCATCTCGAACGCCCAGAACCCGTCGAAGGTGCCGACGTCAAGACATCGTCCGCCAACGATCTGCGACGGCCACGTGACCCAGATCGGCGCGCTGCGGGTGTCGAACCACCCGCGGGTGTGCCTTCCATCAGGGAGATCGATGGTGTGGTACCAGACTCGCGATGCCTCCTCGCCGGTCATGCCCCCACTATCGCATGCGTCGAGCGAGCCACCGCCACGGGTGGCGGCCGTGTTACGAAGGTGCGATGCACCGCGAGCCGGCGCCGTCGATGGGGGAGCACATGGTGTTCGTCGTCGGCGCCCGCCGCAGCGGAACCAACTGGCTGCAGCGCGTGCTGTGCACCCACCCCGATGTCATCGGCACCCATGGCGAGTCCTTCCTCTTCTCCCGTGGGCTCGTTCCCCTGATGGGCCGCTTTCATCACGGGAGCCCGAGCGCCCGGGAGCTCGGTTCCGTCTTCGTCGACCGGGAACGGATGATCGGCGCGATCAGAGGTGTGTGCGATGTCGTCTTCGGCGACCTCCGCGAGCTGCTCGGACCAGCTGATCGGCTCGTCGATCGGACGCCTGAGCACGTCACGTGCCTTGACCTGATCGGCGAGGTGTACCCAGAGGCGCGGGTGATCCACATCATCCGCGACGGCCGCGACGTCGTTCGTTCGCTGCTGAGCATGGAGTGGGGAACGCAGGAAGCGGAGGTGGCGGCCGAGGAGTGGCGTGCTGCGGTCGTCGACGGCCGCAAGCAGGGAGCCTCCCTCAGGCACTACCGAGAGGTGCGATACGAGTCGCTCCTGTCCGATCCAGCGCGCGGCTTCAGCGACACCTTCGTGTGGCTCGGTCTCGACGTGGACCACGACGTGATCTCGGCGGCGATGGAGGAGGCGAACCGGGCGTTCACGGTCGATCCGAAGATGGCCACGATCGCGTCGGGGAAGTGGCGCGAGGGCCTCGACCCCGAGGCGCTGGCAGTGCTCGAGCGTGTCGCGGGCGGTGCGCTCGAAGAGCTCGGCTATACCGACGACGGGAGTGAGCCCGCGCCGGTCACCCAGTCGCCAGACGCCGTGCACGCGGTCCAGACGAGCCGCTCCGGCGGCCGATCGCGCATCGGCGGCGTGGCCGCCGCTCTCGTGGACCGCGCCACGCGGCGAGGCCGCTCGCACGGTGGTGGTGCCGAGTGGCAGATGCGCGAGCGCCTGCATGTGGGCTCCCAGCTCGTGAACAGCGTCCTGTCCGCGCTCGCGGTCGGATCGGACGACCAGTTGCGCCCCCTGCTCGACGACGGGGTCGCCGTCCGTCTCCTCGGGGGCGCGCACAGCGGCTACGAGGGCCGAGGCCCTGACGCGCGGGAGTTGTTGCTGGACGTGCTGGGCTCCGATCCTGTTCTGCGCTGGCGTCAGCGGCCGGGGGCGGTGCACAGCGGGGTTCCCACCACGACCGTCTTCCTGTCCTACGAAGGTCCCGACGCCACGGTGGAGCACCGGGTCCTCGCGCTGACGATCACCGGGGACCGCGTCAGCGGGGTGACCTACCTGCACCCTGGCGTCGGATGACGCGGCCGACGACCGAGCGCCCGCGCCTGACCAGCGTTGGCGGCTTGCTCGGTGCGGTCGCCGTCGACGGCGGCTCCACCAGCTGGCCGCTTCTGTCGATCTCCCGCAGGTAGGCGTGGAGCTGGTCCGGTTCGAAGAACTGCAGCTCTTCGACGTCGAAGCGGTCCTCCCACCAGAGCATCACGACGCGCTCCGTCTCGCCCAAGGTGTCGGCGTGACCCGCCGGGAAGTGGTCGCGCGTCTGCAGCACGGCAGGCTTGAACGCGAACCGCAGCCGACCGTCAACGAGGTCGACGAGCCAACGGTGGTGGCTCCAGCCGACCCACGAGCCGTGGACGCCGAAGCTCTGCTCCTCGGCGCGCGAGGGCGTCTCGATGTAGCCGGCCTTGGCGACGCGCTGCAGCTCGTGGCACACCCAGATCGGGTCCCTTATGTCCTCGAGCGTGTGCGAGCACACGGCGAAGTCGAACTGCTCGTCGGCGAAGGGCCATGGCTCGTGGTCGCAGATGTCGCGCTGCACCCACGTGTCCGCGGTGAACCGCTCGGTCGCAGTCGCTCGGTCGTAGCCGTACAGACCTCTGGTCTTGTAGGGGAGCAGGTCGAGCACCCAGTCGGCGCGTTCCAAAGGGCTGCCCCAGCCGCCGACGTCGAGCACGACCGCATCGTCCGGAAGACGCTCGATGATCTTCCTTGTGCTCGCGTCAAGCACCGAGCACCTCGGGGTGGTCCCGGTACCAGGCGATCGTGCGGAGCAGGCCCTCCTCCAGACTGACCGCTGGAGTCCAGCCGCACAGCGCGCGGATCTTCGCCGTGTCGACGAACTGCCTGTCGATCTCGCCGCTCGGGTTGCCAGCACCCCGGATGTCCGGCTCGAGATCGGTGCCGGCGAGCTTGCAGACCATGGCGACGATCGTCCCGACCGCGACAGGTTGGCCACCGCCGGCGTTGAAGGCCTCGCCCGCTGCGCCATCCCGATCGAGCGCCTCGTCCAGCGCGATGTACGCCGCGGCCGCGTCCTCGACGTACAAGAAGTCGCGCTCGGGCGTGCCGTCGGAGCGCACCACCGGACGCCGGCCGGTCAGCGCCGCCTTGACGACCTCAGGCACGAGGCGGGACACGTTGAGGTCACCGCCGCCATAGAGGTTGGCGAAGCGCGTGACGGCGACTGGCACACCGAATGTGTGCCAGTAGCTCCGGGCGACCATGTCGGTCGCCGCCTTCGAGACGTCGTAGGGGAAGCGGGGCTGCAGCGCGAAGTCCTCGCGGTACGGCAGCTGGTCGTGTGAGCCGTAGGCCTTGTCGCTCGAGGCGACCACGGTGTGCGGCACTTCGTGGCGATGGACGGCGTCCATCACGGTCCACGTGCCTCGGATGTTGGCCTCGAAGGTCGGGACCGGCGAGTGGTTCGCGGTCGGCACGATCGCCTGCGCGGCGAGATGGAACACGCTCTCAACCTGGTACTCACCCAGCGCGCGGTCGAGCAATGCGGCGTCGCAGATGTCGCCATCGACGACGGACACCTCGACCTCGAGTCCGAACAGCACGAGCGACGACACGGCAGGACGGTCACGCCGCAGGACCGTGACCCGATCGCCGCGCTCGAGCAGCGCCTTCACCAGCCACGCTCCCAGGAGCCCGTACGCGCCAGTGACGAAGGAGGATCGTGGCGTCACTGCTGCAACGGCACGCGCATGACCTGCTGTCGCGCTGCGTGGGGTCGTTGGAGATCATGAGGCATGCTGGGGCCCAGCATGGCAGAGCCGAACTCCTCCGTCGCAGCCCCCCGTGTCTCGGTCGTGGTGCCGGTGCGCGACCGCAGGGCGCTGCTCGCGGAGCTGCTCGACAGCCTCGCGAAGCAGACGGTCACCGACCACGAGGTGATCGTCGTCGACGACGGGTCCACCGACGGATCCGGGACCGAGGCGCGGCAGCGGGCGAGCGCGGGCCAGCCGATCGTTGTGGTCGACGGCGGCGGCCGCGGTGCCGTCCACGCGCGCTGCGCAGGCGTCGCCGTGGCTCGCGCTGACGTGCTCGCCTTCACCGACAGCGACTGCCAGCCCGTTCCCGAGTGGCTCGAGCGCGGGTTGGCCGCCATCGCGGCCGGGGCGGACGTCGTGCAGGGTCGCACCGAGCCGACCACGATCGTGCGGCCGCTCGAGCGGAGCATCTGGGTCACCGAGGAGGACGGCCTGTACGCGACCTGCAACGTCTTCTACCGACGGGACGCGTTCGAGAAGGCCGGTGGCTTCGATCCGTTGGCGGGCGACCGGTTGGGGTTCCGCCCCGGGGCCGTGCTCCGCGACCTGGGCTTCGGCGAGGATGTCCTCATCGGGTGGCGGGTGCGCCGCGACGGTCGCAGCGCGTTCGCGCCGGACGCGCTCGTGCGCCACCACGTGTTCCCTCCCGACCCCGCCGACCACGTTCGCCGCGCGTTCAACGCGGGTGGGTTCGCGATGCTCGTCCGCGAGGTGCCCGAGCTGCGCGAGGTGTTCCTCCGCAACAGGGTCCTGCTCGGACCGCCGACACGCGTTCCCCTCTACGCGGCTGCGTCGCTCGCAGGTCTGCGTCGGTGGAGCGCCGCAGGCGCGTGCCTGGCGGCGTGGGTGGGCGCGCACGCGCTGCTGCTGCGGCGCACTCCCGGTACCACGCGACGCAAGGTTGCGTCGTTGCCCGTCGTGCTGGCGGCGGACGCGGTCACCGCCGCCTCGCTGCTCGTCGGCAGCGTGCGCTCAGGCGCGCTGGTCCTGTGAGGGAGCTCCTCGCTCGCGTGCGACCCGCGCTGCGCCCGCTCGTCCCCCTCGTGCTCCTGCGCACGGTGCTATCGCGGCGGCGGTCGGCGACGGCGAGGGTCGCGGCAGGTGCGGGCCTCGTCGGGCTGTGGACCGCCGTCTACAGCCGCTACAGAGCGGCCGGGCGCAAGCAGACGGCGGACGAGTACGAGCGGTTGCGCACCGCGAGCTGGGAGGCCTTCACTCGCCACTACAACGAGCGGGTCCCGACGATCACCGAGGAGTTCGAGCTCTGGGGCAGCTTCCACCAGCACCGACACGAGATGCGCTACGACCTCGTGGCCGATGCCGTGCGCGCCCACACCCCCGCCGGCGGGCGCATACTCGACATCGGGTGCGGCTCGGCGCTCGTGGCCGAGCGCCTCCACGACCTTGACGCCACCTACCTCGGCCTCGACTTCCCCTCCCATCACATCGGGTTCGCAGCAGCGTCCTTCAAGTCCGACGACGGCGATCTCCGGGCCTGGTGGGTGCAGGGCGACGGCGAGGTGCTGCCGTTCGTCGACGCCTCCTTCGATGTGGTCGTCATGACCGAGGTCATCGAGCACCTGCTGCAGCCGGAGAGGGCGGTGTGGGAGGTCAGCCGGGTGCTGAAGCCCGGGGGCGTCTACGTGATGACGACCAACAACGCGTCAGAGATGCCGCTCCGCAACCCGCTCAGCCACCTCTTCGCATGGGTGGAGAAGGCGCTGGGTGCCACCCGCCCCGACCTGATCTCGCTCCGGCCGTGGGTGTGGCCGGAGCCGGTGCACGAGTCGCTGCTGCCACCCGACTCGCCGCCGGTCTACCTGCCGCACACCCACCACATCTACGGCGAGACGCGCGAGATGTTCGCGGTCGCGGGCCTCGAGACCTTCGAGTGGTCGACCTTCGAGTTCCCGCCACCGCAGGCGACGACGACCGCGCGACTCGAGGCGAGGGGTGAACGCGGCAAGCGGCTCGTCGACGCGATCGAGACGGTCGCCCGCCGGACCCCGGGTGTGCGCCGCCTCGGGTGCCACCTCTTCATGCTTGCCCGCCGGACCGGCGCGATCGTCCCGTCCGTGCCACCCCCGGGCGTCTGGGCCGGACCCTTCTCGAACGGGTCCGACCGACCGTTGGCCGACACAGGAGCACATCGATGACGGCCACCGATGCCGAGCTGCGAGCGGAGATCGCGACGACGCTCTGGTACCACACGCTCGAGCTCGCGCCCGGGGTCACTACGCCTGGCTGGTTCGACCTGCGCCCGGTCGTCGACAAGCTGCCGTGGCCCGACGTGCGTGGGAGGCGATGCCTCGACGTAGGCACCTACGACGGGTTTCTCGCGTTCGAGATGGAGCGGCGCGGCGCAGCCGAGGTCGTCGCCGTCGACCTTGACGACCACAGCGAGTGGGACTGGCCGGCGCGATGGCGTTCGACCGGGCCGACCGAGCTGGCCAAGCTCGCTGGCCCGGAGAAGGGGCTCGGGTTTCGCATCGCGGCGAAGGCGCTCGGATCCGATGTCCGGCGCGTCGGCGTCAGCGTGTACCGGCTCGCGGAGGCCGACCTCGGCCGCTTCGACGTGGTCGTCTGCGGGTCGCTGCTGCTCCACCTCCGCGACCCCATCCGAGCGCTCGAGGCGATCCGCTCTGTGTGCGCGGGTGAGCTCTTGTCGTCGGAGTCGATCGATCTGCGGCTCACGCTGCAGCACCCGAAGATGCCCTACGCGCGGCTGGACGGGACCAGCCAGCTGTGCCAGTGGTGGTCCCCCAACGCCGCGGCCCACATCCGGATGCTCGAGTCGGCCGGCTTCGACGTGATCAGAGCAGGGAAGCCGTACGCCGACCCGTTCGGCGTTGGTCATTCCCACCCGGGTTCTGATCCGCGATCAAGGGCCGTGTCGTTCGTGAGGAAGGCCCGGCTCGGCAACGACGGCGTCCCGCACGTGGCCGTGCTCGCCAAGCCAGCGATCGAGGAATGAGCCTGAGGGTCATCGGCGCCGGCGTCGGCCGTACCGGCACGACGTCGCTGAAGCTCGCGCTCGAGCACCTGCTCGGTGGCGCCTGCTACCACATGTACGAGGTGTTCCAGCACCCCGACCACATCCCGAGGTGGCATGCCATCGTGCGCGGTGGTCAACCCGATTGGAACGCCTTCTACGACGGCTACGTGGCGACCGTCGACTGGCCAGGCGCAGCCTTCTGGCGACCGCTGCACGAGGCGTACCCCGACGCGCTCGTGCTGCTCTCGGTGCGGGATGACCCAGCGTCATGGTTTCGAAGCGTCGACGCGACGATCAACGAGCTCATGATGAGGCGGCCGCAGCGGAACGCCCGGGCCTGGCACGCCATGGCCACGGAGCTGCTGGCCACGACGTTCACAGCGGTCCCGTTCGACGAGCGGTCAGCGACGGCGGCGTACGAGCGCCACAACGGGGAGGTGCGCGCGACCGTCTCAGCCGAGCGGTTGCTCGAGTGGCGCGTCAGCGATGGATGGCGGCCGCTCTGCGAGCGGCTCGGGTTGCCCGTCCCGGACGAGCCGTTCCCGCACTTGAACACTGTTGACGACTACCGGGACTTCCTCGAGCGCCTGCCGGCGAGCGAGTCGTTCTTGCAGCGGCTCCGCCGTCTGGTGAGGCGGTAGGTCGAGTCAGGCCTGCGCGGCTGCGATCCGCTCCGCGAGCACGTCCCGCACTGCCCGCCGGTGCGGGGGCGGCGCAGCTCCTGTCGCGGCGGCGGCGTGCCACCGCTCCAGCACAGCCAGCCAGCGGTCGAGCGTCAGCTCGGCCGCCGTCTCGAGACCCCCGGCGACGAGCCGTGATCGCAGTGCCGCATCACCAGCGAGCCGTTCGAGCGCGGCCGCGAGCGCCTCGGCATCCTCAGGTGGGCTCAGGATGCAGTTCGCGCCGTCGATGAGGAACTCAGCGGACCCGCCCGTCCCCGTCGCGATGACCGGGGTGGCGCAGGCCATCGCCTCGATCGGCACGAGCCCGAACGGTTCGGCCCACCGGGGCATGAAGAGGAGCGCATCCGCAGCGCCGTACATGGCTCGGAGCTCGTGGCGCTCCGCGACGGCGAACCGGACCCGGTCCGCGACCCCAACGTCGCGTGCCAGCGCGCGCAGCTCGTCGAGGTAGGTGTCATCACCGCGGCCGATCACGTCGAGCGTGGCGGCGTCGGGCAACAGCGCCAACGCCCTGATCGCGGTGTCGATGCCCTTGCGGTCGTCGATCCGTCCGACGTGCAGCAGGCGCCACGACCATGACCGGCGCGCCGGCTCCGCACCGATTGGGAAGTCGTCGGTGTTGATGCCGCAGTAGCTGACGGTGGCGTCGGTGAAGGTCCAGCCATACCGCTCAGCGGCCCGCTTGGTCGTCTCGGTGATGAAGCAGAACGTGCCGAGCCGGCCGAGGTCCGGCACGCGGCAGCGCACGCCGAGCAACCGTTCACCCATCCTCGCGATTGGGCCGGCACGTCGCCACCACCACGCCCACCGATCCATCCGGGGCGCGTAGACGAGCCAGTCGTCGTTGATGACGTGCACGAGCGGAAGACCCGCGCTGCGACACTCCGCGAGGAGGCCGAGTGACACCGCGCCCATGTGCCACGCGGACACGACGTCGGGGCGGTGGTCCTCGATCGCATCGGCGAGCGCACGCTCGTTGGCGCGCTCGATCGCGAGGCTCTCGCGCGGCGAGGGGCGGAGCACGACATGCTCCCGCCAGTACAGGCGAAGCTCACGTCGCGTCTCGGAGCGGTCCTCCGGCGCCGCGGTCACGCCCGGCACCTCGATGTCCGAGGTCAGCACCAGCACCTCGTGTCCGGCGGCGCGAAGGGCCGAGGCGAACTCCTGGCAATTGAGCTCATAGCCGCCGTAGTGGTGCGGCGGGTACATGTTCGTGATGACCAGGACGCGCATGGCTAGCGGATCGTCAGCCAGAAGCCGGTCCCGTTCGTCGGGACCGCAGCCCAGGTGAACCGGTCCCACAACGGAGCCAGGATCCGGTGCAGCTCGGGCTCGGTCGAGATCCAGAAGTTGGGCAGCGTTATCTCGAGCCGTTCGCCCGCGAGCAACCAGGCCGCGAGCAGGTACTGCTCGGAGTACCACCGGTCATTGAGCTGCGGGGGGTAGTCCCATGGCAGGAAGATGTCGTCGATGTACACGAGGAGCCCGCTCGGCAAGCGCGGGAGGATCTCGGTGAAGAAGACCGTCACGTCGCTGTTCGTGAGCACGCGGTGCGACCCGTCGAGCATGAGGATGTCGCCCGGCCCGAGCGCGTCGAACAGCGCGCCGTCCGCATCCTCCATCGGCTGACGGATGTGGACGTCGCTGAGCCCGTCGAGCGCGGCGCGCGGCGTCGGATCGATGGACACGATCCGCGTGGGCAGGCGGTGGCGCTCGATGGCGTGGCGAGCGAAGCGCGTCGAGTGGCCGGCGCCGACCTCGAGGTAGGTCGCCGGCCGCCGTTCGACGAGCGCGCCGTAGAGCGACGCGGCGTCGAGCCCTTGGAAGTAGCTGTTCACCCAGCGAGGGGCCTGACCCTCCGCGTCGAACGCGATCTCTGCGAGCTCGTCGACCAGCTCGAGGAGCGAGCTCAGCGTCTTCTCGTACCTGGACCGTCCTGCCTCGATGAGCAGCGCCAGCTCCGGGTGCGGAGGTCGCCCGTAGCCCCACCTTGCCTCGGGCCGTACCGGGTAGTCGAGCGTGATCGTCTGCGCCGTGGTCTGGTCCGACTGGTCTGACCGAGCGGCACGACGGAGCTCGCTCGCGATGGCACGAAGACGCGAGAGCACGCAACGATCATCGCGCCCAGCGCCTGCCGTCGCGCCACGTCGCGCCGCGACGGCCGCTCGTGCTGCTCGAACCCGACTGCAGCGCGGCTGCGGTCGGCGCGCGGCGCCGGCTTGTGGAGCGCCAGATCTGTCGTGGTGATCTCCACGGCCCCGACCGATTGGCGTTCTTGGGCCATGCCTCCTGCGGGAGTTGGTACATTGGCCGCTCTGGGACGGCCACAGCTCTCCGTAGTGGTCGCGACGCGGGACCGCCCGGTGCTGCTCGAGGGATGTCTCGCTTCGCTGCGCGCTGCACTCGGACCCGCGGACGAATTGATCGTCGTCGACTCGGCGTCTCGCGAGGCAGCGGCCATGCGCCAGGTCATCGCGGCGCATGGTGCGCGCTATGTGCGCTGCGACGAACCAGGAGCGAGCCGCGCCCGCAACACCGGCTGGCGCGCCGCCTCGAACGACATCGTGGCCTTCATCGACGACGACGCCCGTGTGCTCCCAGGGTGGGCGGACGCGGCGCGCGCTGCCCTCGCGGATGCGAACGAGGTGAGCTTCATAACGGGTCGCATCGGCCACCCGGACCCCGTCGAGCGTGCCGAACGTCCGGTCGCCATCTTCGATCACACGACGACGTTTCCCATCGTGAACGAGACGGTGGAGCCGTTCGGCCATGGCGCGAACCACGCCGTGCGGCGCAGCGCGCTCGACCACGTCGGCGGATTCGACGAGCGGCTCGGAGCAGGAGGCGAGTTCCCGGCCGCAGAGGACCTCGACCTCTGGGACCGTCTGGTGCTCGCGGGGTACGTCGGCCGCTACGTGCCCGAGATGGCGGGCTGGCACGAGCAGTGGCGCGACCGACGCGACAACCTCGGCCTCGATTGGGCGTACGGCTATGGCGGCGGTGTCCGCTTGGCCAAGCTCTTGCGTTCGGATCGCGGTCGAGCGGCGCGCTCGGCGCGAGTGATATTCGGAAGCTGGGGTGTCGTGTTGACCATCGCGCAGCTCCGCCAGCGACACCGTTACCTCGCGATGCTCAACGTCATCCGGATGTGCGGCGCGGTCGCGGGCGTCGCACGCGGCATCCTTGTGCCGATCAGAGGTGGGCATCTCGCGCCGCGGCGAGGTCGTCCTGCCCGATGAGCCGAGCTCGCCGTCGCGCACCGGGCGGTCAAGGTGACATGCGTCCTCCGGTTGTGCCAGGATCCGCGATCTGGGGTTTCAGGGTTCGTCACCTTTCTGCCGATGTGAGCGGATGAGCTTGGTACGCGCGCGTCATCGACGGACCCGACGCCTGATCTTGGGCGCCCTCGTCGGAGCGCTCACCGTCGTCACAGTGGTTCCGGCCGACGCGGGGCTCCTGCCGCCGATCCTCGGCGGTGGCCAGCCCGCCCCGGCGGCCGGGCCGCTCCCGTTGGCCGGGTTCTGGGCCGCTGCCGCCCCCGGCGACGAGGCCATCGAGATGGGCTGGCAGTACGCGGCCGGCGGCCCGCGGGCGGAAGCGGTGCGGATCCTGCTCTTCGAAGTCCGCGAAGACGGCACGCAGGTCGAGGTCAACTCGGCGCTGGTCCGGCGCGGTCTGCTCCCGGACACGTACCGCGTCGCGGTGGAAGCAGGTCGGTGGCGGGTCAGTGCCGCCCCGGAGAGCGCTTCGGCCGGAGGCGCGCGATCGTTCAGTCCGATCATCACCGTCGCGAGCAGGTGCTCCGGTGCCGCCATCTGCGCGGAGGTCGGCACGCAGCTGGCGCCGAAGGTATCCCTCGTCGGGCAGGGGCTCCTGCTCGGTCTCGTCGACGACCAGGGCCGAGTCCCCTCTCCGTCGCTCGTCGCGCCGCTCCGGGTGAAGCAGTGGCGCTTCGCCTTCCGCGACGCCGATGCAGTGGCGCGCACCTACCAGGTGTCCCGCACGCAGGTCCTCTCGGAGCTGTGGACCGACGCGACTGCCCCGTCGAACGGGGGTTACGCCCGCACGCCGTGGTCCGACTGGAACCGGTTCGGGAGCTTCGTCGTCTCGGTGGTCAGCAAGGCCAAGGCCGAAGGCTGGTCACCGGACTACTGGGACATCTGGAACGAGCCGAACGGCACGTGCTGCCCCAAGTTCTCGCCTCGAGACCAGCGGACGATGACGGTGGACCGCTGGCTGTGGACCTACGACGCCGCGTACCGCGCCATCAAGTCGGTCGATCCGAACGCGAAGATCATCGGACCGAGTACGAGCGTGCTGCGCTGGGTCCCGGACGCGAGCCTCCCCGAGTTCGACCTGGACACCTTCCTACGGTTCTCTGCCGGTCGCGGCCTGGTGTGGGACGCGATCTCGTGGCACGAGATCGGCGGCTTCGAGCTCGAGTCCGACGTCACCAACACGATCCTGAACATCGATCGGCACGTGGCACTGGCGAAGGCGCTGATGGCGAAGTATCCCGGCACGGTCGTCGGGAACCGCGTCTTCATCAACGAGTACACCCACGCCCGGACACACCTGCTCGCCGGCTGGGCCGTCGGCTGGTTCCGAGCCTTCGAGGACAGCGGGGTGGCCCAAGCGAACCGGGCCTGCTTCAGCTCCTACGAGTGCGAGAGCACGGTCCTCAACGGGCTGCTCACGGCAGCGAACGAGCCCACGGCGGCGTGGTGGGTGCACCGCCTGTACGCCGACCTCGCTGACGCACCCCGGGTCCCGGTGACGTCGAGCTCCTCGTGGCAGCTCGACGGCCTGGCATCGCGCGACGACGCGTCCCGCACGGTGCGGGCGCTCCTCGGTCGGCACTGGTCATGCAACCCGGGCGCGAACGCGTGGTGCAAGGAGTACCTCGGTATCAGGCCGGCCTCCGTGCAGGTGTCGATTGCGTGGCCGTACGGCAACCAGCCGGTGACGGTGACCACCAGCCTTCTTCCGGCGGGAACGGCGGCGCTGACCGCTCCCTACTCATCGACGCAGACGCTCTATCCCGCCGCCGGCAAGATAGTCGTCGCTGTCCCCTCACTGAGTGACGGCTCGGCCATCTCGCTCGTGGCCCGCCCGGCCGGCTGAGCGAGCGGCTTGCCTGCTTAGGTCCCAGCGGGGTGCGTCCGCGCCGACCGAAGCCCCGCGGGCGGCTCCGCTACCCTCGCTCGGAGTGGACGGGTCGCAGCACGACGACGCCCTCGCCGACTTCACAAGCGACGAGGGCTAGGCAGCGGAGTGCTGCGTCGGTCGCGCGCCTCTGAGCGCCCGAGACATCGATGGCTGCTCGCGCTGGTCGTGCTCGCGGCTGCGTTCGGCGGGCTGGTGGCGCTCGGAGCGTTGCGCGTCGCGCGGATCGCGTCGCATCTCCGCGTTGCGCAAGATGACATCGAGGCGGCGTCGTCGGCCCTTGAGGCCGGTGAGCTGCGGCAGTCGCGCGAGCACCTCGACGCTGCATTGGCGACCCTCACCGTCGCCAACGGCGAGCTGCACAACTCGGTCGAGCTCCAGCTCGTGAGCGGCCTGCCAGTCGTGTCACAGAACATCGACTCGGTGCAGGACAGCGTCAGGCTCAGCATGTCGCTGGTGACGGGCGGCCGTGAGGTCATCCTTGCTGCCGCACAGCTCGAAGGCGCCGACGGCAAGCTGGAAGTCCCGCTCGCGAGCGGCGCGCTGCCGCTCGCCGCCGTCGTGGGCACCCAGCGCGAGCTCGCCTTGCTCGGAGCGCTCCTCCCGGGCCCGAGCGAGAAGCCTGGAGGCAAGCTCCTCGTCGGACCGGTGCGCGAGCTGCGCGACCGCATCTACAACACGGTCGCGTCACGCCGCGAGCAGGTCGACTCCCTGTCGAGGGCGCTGCGCGTCGTGGGGGATCTGGCAGGTGCCGAGGGTCCCCGTCGCTACCTGATAGCGGTGGCGAACACCGCCGAGATGCGTGGGACCGGCGGGATGATCCTCAGCTACGGCGAGCTGCTGTCCAAGGACGGTGACTTCGAGCTCGGCGCCTTCGGGCGAATCGATGAGCTTCAGCTCGACGCCCCATTGCCGCCAGAGTCGGTGTCCTTGCCTGAGGACTATCTCCGGCGGTGGTCAGGTTTCGATGTCACGCTCCGGTGGCGCAACGCGACGATGGCGGCGGATCTCCCTCTGATCGCACCGAACCTGCTCGAGATGTACCAGGCGGCGACCGGGGTTCCTGCGGATGGCGTGATCCAGATCGATCCGCACGGCTTGGCGGCAGTGCTCGAGGGGATCGGCCCGGTCCAGGTCCCAGGACTCGGACAGGTGACCGCGGAGACCGTCGTCCCCTTCACGCTGAACGAGGCCTATGTCAGGTTCCCGGGTATCGACGAGCGCAGTGATGTTCTCGGCGACATCGCCGAAGCCGTGTTCACAAAGCTCGTCGAGGGCCGGTACCCGAGCCTGAGGCCCCTGGGAGAAGCCCTCGTCAAGACGGCACGGAGCGGCCACATCCTGGCCTTCGCCAGCAACGGCGGGACCCAAGGCGACTTCCGCTGGTTCGGCGTCGATGGCGGGCTCCCCCAGACCTCGGCGCTCTTCCACCTGACCGCCCAGAACCTGTCGGGGAACAAGCTGGACTACTTCGTCGAGCCCGCCCTCGCGCTGCGGGGATCGCTGCTCCCTGGTGCGATCGGCACCCTCACCGCAGAGATCACCTTGCACAACGACGCCCCTGTTGGCCAGGACGAGCCCGCGTACATCTTCGGCCCGTTCTCAGCGAACGTTGGTCGGCAGGTCGCAGGCCAGTACCGAAGCGTCGTGAGCCTGTACGTGCCGAGCGGTACGGATCTCGCAGGCTTCTCTGGTGAGGTCGTCTCCGAACCGGTGGTGCTCACGGAGGGGGGTCGCACGGTCGTCAGCTACACCGTCGACGTCTTCGCAGGAACGGCACCCGCCGTCAGCCTGTTCCTCACCATGGCACCCCGTCCGGCTGGACCGTTCGACGTGTACCTCTCGCCCTCGCCCCGCGTTCACCCGACGGCGGTCACCGTCGACCTCGACATCGGTGAGGGGAGGGTCGAGGGCGATGTCCTACTCGACCGGACCTGGAGGTTCGCGGCGGGCGAACGGCCCGCAGCCATCAGGCCACGTGACGTCCCTCGGGACCTCGACGGCGAGCGCTGAACCTGCTGCGAGCAGGAGGTTCGCCCCATCTGGTCGAACCTCAAGTCGAGACCCGGCGCTGACGATGACACGTATCGTCGGCCGATTGAACCCGACGCAGGCAGGACCGATGGGTACCAACCGGACAGCTACCAGGGCGTTCGTCCTCACCTTCGCGGTCTGCGCCCTGATGCTCTCGATCGCTCCTGTCGCATCGGCCGGACAGGCGCCCCCCTACGGCTCGACGACGACGACGGCCGGCGAGAGCTTCAACACCGCGTGCGAGCTGAGCCCGCAGAGCGGCACGCCTGGCACGCAGGTCACCGCAACCGTGACCGGCGCCGCCGTCGGTGATCAGATCCGCATCCTCTTCAACGGTCGAGAGGTCGGCCGCGGCGCGGCCGAACGCGGCTCCGGCTCGAGCGGCACGGCCGTCATCCCGTTCACCGTTCCGGCGACCGAGGACGCCACCTACACCATTGTCGCCGTCGGCGCGACCTTCACTGAGCCCTGCGGGAGCGAGACCGGCGGGTTCCTTGTCGAGGGTGCGACTGTGGAGCGAGGCTCAGGCTCCGGGCGCGGACTGCTGCCCCGGACGGGCATCGAGCTTGCGCTCTGGTTGGCCCTCGCAGTGGCGCTGCTGCTCGCCGGCCGGGTCATCGCCGGTGCCGCGAAGGAGCGGCGCCGTCGGGCTCACCGGTCCGCACTGAGCCGCAACCGGTCCCGCACCACCGTCTGACGCTCGCCCGACCGCGAACGTCGGTCGGGCACCCACCGGCTGGCAAGATGGTGAGGTGATCGACGACGACCACCTCAAGGAGGCGTGCGGCGTCTTCGGCGTCTACGCCCCGGGTCAGCTGGTCGCCCACCTCACCTACCTCGGCCTCTTCGCCCTCCAGCACCGCGGCCAGGAGGCTGCCGGCATCGCGGTGAGCGACGGGGCAGCGATCATCGTCGACAAGGACCAAGGCCTCGTCGCCAGCGTCTTCAACGACCGCAAGCTCGCGGGACTCCAAGGCCACCTCGCCGTGGGCCACTGCCGGTACTCGACGACTGGCTCGAGCACATGGCGCAACGCGCAGCCCGCCTACCGTGGCGTGGGCGAGCGGCACTTCGCGCTCGGCCACAACGGCAACCTCACCAACACCGAGGCACTCGCGGCCGAAGCCGGCATGCTGCCCGGCACCGTCACCAGCGACACCGACCTCATCGCCGAGCTGCTCGGGGTGGAGCTGCTGAGGGCTGATGAGGAGCGCAGCGACGAGCGCGACCTCGAGCGCGCCCTGCACAACGTCCTGCCCCGCCTCCGGGGCGCGTTCTCGCTCGTGCTGATGGACGAGAGCCACGTCGTCGGCGTCCGCGACCCCAACGGGTTCCGGCCGCTCTGCCTCGGCCGCCTCGACCACGGTTGGGTGCTGGCCTCGGAGACACCCGCACTCGACATCGTCGGCGCGCACTTTGTCCGGGAGCTCGACCCTGGCGAGATGGTCGTGATCGATGCCACCGGTGTCCGGTCCTCGCGGCCTTTCGAGGAGTCGACGGTCGACCCGCGCCTCTGCCTGTTCGAGTTCGTCTACTTCGCCCGCCCCGACAGCCGGCTCTACGGTCGCAGCGTCCACCAGGCGCGCATCCAGATGGGCGAGCAGCTGGCCGAGCAGGCACCCGTCGAGGCGGACATGGTGATGGGCGTCCCCGAATCCGGCGTGCCCGCGGCAGAGGGGTTCGCCAAGCGCAGTGGCATCCCGTTCGGCCAGGGGGTGGTGAAGAACCGCTACATCGGCCGCACCTTCATCGCACCCACCCAGGAGCTGCGGGCCGAGGCCGTTCGCATGAAGCTGAACCCGCTGAAGGAGAACGTCGCGGGCAAGCGACTCGTCGTCATCGACGACTCGATCGTGCGGGGCACGACGCAGAAGCAGCTCGTGAAGATGCTGCGCGAAGCCGGCGCCCGCGAGGTCCACCTCCGCATCACCTCACCGCCGGTGAAGTGGTCGTGCTTCTACGGCATCGACACCGGCGATCGCGGCGAGCTGCTGGCCGCCAACCTCACCGTCGATGAGATCCGCGACTACCTCAACGTCGACACGCTCGCGTACATCCACCTCGACCGACTCGTCGACGCGACCGGAGCGGTCGGGGCCGGCTTCTGCGACGCGTGCTTCACCGGCGACTACCCCGTCGACGTGCCGGTCTCCTTGCGCAAGGGCGTGCTCGAGAACAACGAGATGCCGCTCGAGACGACCATGCCGGCCGCGGCGATGACGCTCCTCGAAGGCGAGGGCTGACGTGGGCGCGAGCTATGAGGCCGCCGGCGTGAGCATCGCCGCTGGCGAGGAGGCGGTCGAGCGCATCAAGGAGAAGGTCCGGTCGACGTTCCGGCCCGAGGTCATCGGCGACATCGGCGGCTTCGGCGGGCTCTTCGCGTTCGCCAACCACCGCTTCCGTCACCCCGTGCTGGTGTCCTCCACCGATGGCGTCGGCACCAAGGCGCTCGTCGCCCAGGCCGCCGGTCGCTTCGACACGATCGGCATCGACCTCGTCGCGATGTGCGTCGACGACATCGTCTGCCAGGGCGCCGAGCCGCTGTTCTTCCTGGACTACATCGCGGTCGGCAAGCTCGTCCCCGACCACATCGAGCAGCTTGTGGAGGGCGTGGCCAACGGTTGTCGGCAGGCGGGCTGCGCGCTGATCGGCGGCGAGATGGCCGAGCACCCCGGCGCGATGGAGCCGGGCGAGTTCGACCTCGTTGGCTTCGCGGTCGGTGTAGCCGAGCGTGATCAGCTGATCACCGGCGCCGACGTCGCGCCCGGTGATGCGCTGATCGGCCTGCCCTCACCCGGTCTCCGCTCCAACGGCTACTCCCTCGCGCGCCACGTGCTGCTCGAGGTCGGGGGCCGCTCCCTCGACGACCCCGCCTACCCCGGCGCCCATCACACGCTCGCTGACGAGCTGCTCGAGCCGTCGGTGATCTACGCCCCCGCGATCGCGGCGCTGCTGCGGGTTGTCGACGTGCGCGCCATCGCCCACATCACCGGCGGTGGCATCGTCGGCAACCTCGTGCGGGTGCTGCCGGAGGGGGCCGATGCCGAGGTCGATCGCCGATCGTGGGAGGTGCCGCGCATCTTCACCGAGATCCAGCGACTCGGCGAGGTCGCCGACGAGGAGATGCTGAAGGTTTTCAACCTAGGCATCGGCATGGTCGTCGTCGTCCCGAGCGACGACGTGCACGCTACCCTCGACCTGCTGCGGAGCCAGGGCCATCGGGGCGCCGCGCAGATCGGCACCGTCGTGCCCGGTCACGGCCGGGTCGTGGTGTCGTAGTTGGGGGAGGGATGCGTTGAAGAGGGTGCTGGTCGTTGACGACGATCCCGAGATCCGGCTCCTGCTGCAGATCTCGCTGGAGGGCTACGGCTTCGAGGTCATCACCGCCGCCGACGGCCAGGAGGGGCTCGCCCGCCTCGCCGCCGACGCGCCCGACGTCGTCCTCCTCGACGTGATGATGCCGGTGCTCGACGGGTGGGGCGTCCTCGACGCGCTCGACATCGCCACCGCGCCGCCCATCATCGTGATCTCTGGCTGGTCCAACCACGACCGAGCGCCGCTCACCGTCGCGCTGGAGAAGGGCGCGGTGGACTTCGTCCCCAAGCCGTTCGACATGGACGCGTTGCCCCGCGTGATCGGCCACGTCGCAAGCCTCTCCCGTGACGCGCTGGACGCGGAGCGCACCACCAGGCTGCAGTCGCTCTAGCGCGCTGCGCTACTCGTTCCAGCCGATGCGGCACCACGTTCGCCGGCCGCACGTCGGGCACATCAGCCAGTGCGGGTGGGTGCGGCGGGTGGGTACGAACGCCGACAGCTTGAGCATGCGCACGCCGAGGTCGCCGAGCGAGATCCGCGATCGCGCCCGGCAGGACGAGCAGTCGATGAGCACCGTGCCGGTGCGGGGTGGCCCGGTGGAGAACAGCGCGCTCTTGCCGTCTCGCGTGCGGCCGGGGACGAGCGCATCGGGGGCGGCGGCGACCGGGGCCTCGAACAGCGCGCGCTTGCCAGTGGGGTCGAGGCCGCTGGTCACGCGACCAACGCCGCCGCGAGCTCGCGGTACGCGGCCGCTGCCTTCGATCGGGTCGCGTGGTCGAGGACGGAGCAGCCGACGGCAGGTGCTTCGGCGACCTTGACCGACTTCGGCACTGGCGGCTCGAGCACCTCCAGCCCGTACTGCTCGCGCACATCGCCCATCACCTGATGGGCAAGGCGGGTCCGGCCGTCGAACATGGTCGCGACGACACCCCGCACGCGCAGGTCGGGGTTGGTGTAGCTGCGCACGTCCTCGATCGTCTCGAGGAGCTGGCCGACGCCGCGGTGGCTGAGCGTCTCGCATTGCAACGGGATGAGCACCTCCTGGGCGGCGGTGAGGCCGTTGATGGTGAGGATGCCCAGCGATGGCGGGCAGTCGATGAAGACGATGTCGTAGGAGGGCAGCACGTCGTGCAACGCGCGTCCCAAGACGTACTCGCGGCCGGTCTTGGTCAGCAGGTGCATCTCCGCACCGGCCAGGTCGATCGTCGACGGGACCAGGTGGAGGTCGCCCAGCTTGAGGAGCACCTCCTCGATCGGCGTGCGCCGGACGAGGACGTCGTGCAGCGACCGGTCGAGCTGGTCGGGTGCCGCGCCCAGCGAGTAGGTGAGGCACGCCTGCGGGTCGAGGTCGACGAGCAGCACGCGCTGGCCTCGTTCGGCCAGGGCAGCACCCAGCGCGTGGACGGTGGTGGTCTTCGCCACCCCGCCCTTCTGGTTGGCGACAGCGACCACACGGGTCATGGCGCCAGAGTGTACGCACCGGGCGGAGGACCGCCAGACGCCGGTCCGGCACACCTCTGACCAGGGGCTAGGTTGCCATCGATGGCGGAGGTCCGGCGGCGCGGCGGGTTGGCCTGCGCGGCCGTGGCGCTCATCGCGGTCCTCGCCGCCTGGATCCTCGGGTGGATCTCGCCCCCTGAGCTCACCGCCGCCGACGCGCGCCAGTTCACGGAGCGGGCGCTCGAGGGGATCGGGCTCGACGCCATCCGCGTCGAGCCCGACGTGCGATCGGGCACCTACACGATCCGAGGCACCGAGACCGAGCTGGATGTTTGGGAGACCTCGGCGCTCGTGAGCGGGGGACAGGTCGAGCTCAAGGTCGATCGCGAGATCGGCGAGGCGGTCTTCGTCGACGACGTCAACGCCGAGGGCGACGACCGGCTGCTCTCCGACGACCAGTTCCGCGAGCTCGGCGACTTCCGAACCGATCCCGCACGCGAGCGTCGCTTGCTGCGCAACATCGCCGGTACCGTCGCCGGCATCCTGACCGCGGCTGCCGCCGTCCTCGTCTCAAGGAGCTGACGTGACCCTCGTCGAGCACCTCCTCGCCCACAGCGTCCGCACCGGCGACTTCACGTTGAAGTCCGGCAAGCACAGCACGTGGTTCATCGACGCGAAGCAGACGACGTGCCGGCCCGACGGGATGCTCCTCGTCGCCGACGCCGCACTCGAAGTCATCCCCGCCGACGTGACCGCGATCGGGGGTCTGACGATGGGCGCAGACGCCGTCGCGTTCGGTATCGCGGCCATCGCCGCGACGCGTGGGCGCAACCTCCGCTGCTTCAGCGTCCGCAAAGAGGTGAAGGACCACGGGGGCGGTGGTCGCATCGCCGGAGCGCTTCAGCCCGGCGACCGCGTCGTCATCACCGAGGACGCTGTCACGCGCGGCGTCTCGATGCTCGAGGCCGCGGATGCCGTCCGCGAGGCCGGGGCCGAACCGGTCCTGCTGCTGCCCGTCGTCGACCGGGGTGGCACGGTGACCGCCATGGCCGCTGAGCACGGGCTCGAGGTCCGCGCCCTCGTCACCGCCGAGGACCTCGGCTTCCCCTACGAGGGCTAACCCATCGCGTTCTTGCGGCAGTTCGTAAACAAGACCGTGACGAACTGCCGCAAGAACCTCGGGTCAGACCTCGAGCTCGACGTCTCGCTCGACTTGGTACCACCGGGCGAGAAGCCCGGTGCCGACGAGTCGGAAGCTCACCTCTGCTGATCACGAACCTCGACGGCGTGACGGCGAAGGTCGTCGGCACTGAGCCCGGGCTCGTCCGTTGCCAGCGGCGTCCAATGCTCCGGCGGCAGGGTGCGGCCGAGCTCTCGGGCCAAGAGCTTCTGGCGGAGCGAGTGAGTCGTGTGCTCGACGACTCGTAACGCGCGGTCGACGAGTCGAGCGGATCCCCGAAGCTCGCCGTGCGCCGGTGCAGCCATGACTTCAGTCTGCCAGCCCGCCGCCGCGCCAAGCGCGGCACCTTCGCTCCCGGTGCGCGAGTGTTGCTGAGCTCGCTCAGACGTCGAGGAGGCTCTTGATCGCCGCGAGGATCCTGGGGGTGTCGACGAACACCTCGGCCTCCAGCGGTCCCGCGAACGGGTAGGCCGGGACGTCGGCCATGCCGAGGCGGCGCACCGGCGCATCGAGGTCGTAGAACGCCTCCTCGGCGACGATCGCCGCGACCTCCGCACCGACGCCGAAGCTGATGTTGTCCTCCTGCACGACGAGCACGCGTCCGGTCTTCGTCGCGGAGGCGAGCACCGTGTCGCGGTCGAGCGGGGAGATCGTGCGCAGGTCGACGACCTCCACCGAGATGCCCTCGCCCGCGAGCGCTTCGGCCGCCTCGAGCGCGAGGTGCCGGTGGAGTCCCCACGTGATGATGCTGCAGTCGTCGCCGGATCGAGCGACGTCGGCCACACCGATGGGCACGCGCCACCCCGGGTCGTCTGGCACGAGGCCCTTGATCAGCCGGTAGGTCTTCTTGTGCTCGAGGAAGAGGACGGGGTCGGGGTCCTCGACCGCTTCGCGCAGCAGGCCGGCGACATCGGCCGGCGTCGACGGGGCCACGACCTTGAGACCGGCGACGTGCGCGTAGAACGCCTCGATCGACTGCGAGTGGTAGAGCGCTCCGTGGACGCCGCCACCCCACGGCGCGCGGATGACGAGCGGCACCGAGAAGTCACCGTTCGAGCGGTAGTGGATCTTGGCCGCCTCGCTCACGATCTGGTCGAAGGCCGAGTGGATGAAGTCGGCGAACTGGATCTCGGCGATCGGTCGCAGCCCCGCCAGCGCGAGCCCGATGCCGATGCCGATGATCGAGCTCTCCGCCAGCGGCGTGTCGATGACGCGGTCGTCGCCGAACTCCTCGGCCAGCCCATCCGTCGCGCGGAACACCCCACCACGCGGCCCGACGTCCTCACCGAGGATCACCACGCGCTCGTCCGCCGCCATCAGGTCGTGCTGGACCTGGCGGAGGGTGTCGATGATCGTGCGCTCTGTGCCACCCTCGGGGACTGCCATCGCGGGGCGAGCCTCAATCGGATCGCCGGCGCCCTGCGGCGCACCGGGGATGGCGCGCAGCGGCCGCGCGTAGACCTTCGTGTAGACGCTGGCGGGCTCGGCGATCGTCGCGGCTTCGGCGCGCTTCGCGGCGCCGTCGACCTCGGTCTTGATCTCGGCCTCGATGCGGTCCTCGTCGGACTCGGACAGCAGGCGCTGCTCGATGAGGTACTGCTTGATCCGCTGGAGCGGGTCCTTCTTGCGCCAGGCCTCGACCTCCTGCGGGGTGCGGTAGGTGCGATCGTCGTCGTCGGAGGTGTGGGCGAGGTAGCGGTAGGTCTTGCACTCGACGAGGGTGGGGCCCTCACCCTTGCGTGCTCGTCGGACGGCGCTGTGCACCGCGGCGTAGACGTCGATGGGGTCGTTGCCATCGACGATCACGCCGCCGAAGCCGTACGCGTGGGCGCGCTCCGCGACGTTCTCGACCGCGGACTCCTTCGCCAGCGGCACCGAGATGGCGTAACCGTTGTTCTCGCAGACGAAGACCATCGCCAGCCTGTGGATGCCCGCGAAGTTCAGCGCCTCGTGGAAGTCGCCCTTCGACGTCGCCCCCTCGCCGAAGAAGCTGACCGCGACCTTGTCCTCCTTGCGCAGCCGCGCCGCGTAGGCCAGCCCCGCGGCGTGCGGCAGCTGGGTCGCGATCGGGGACGAGCCGGTGATCACGTTCAGCGCGCTGCTGCCCCAGTGGCTGGGCATCTGCCGCCCACCCGAGCAGGGGTCGTCGGCCCGGGCGAACACTCCCAGGAGGATCTGCTCCGCGGTCATGCCGAGGGTGAGCATCACGCCCATGTCCCGGTAGTACGGCAGGACGATGTCGTGGCCCGCGCGCAGCGCCCACGCGGCGCCGACCTGCGCGCCCTCGTGGCCCTGGCCGCTCACGACGAAGGCGGCCTTGCCCATCCGGTTGAGGCCCCAGATCTTCTGGTCGAGCATGCGGCAGAGCAGGATCGTGCGGAACATGCCGACGACGTCCTCGCTCGTCAGGCCGAGCTCGGTGTGGCGGTCGTGCAGGTGCAGCAACGAGAGGTCGTCGTCGGTGGGCCGGGACCCGGTCATCGCTTGCGCCATCTGCTTCCCCTTCAGCCGCGCGCTGGTGCGCTGGCGCCGTCGATCCGTTGCTCGGCGAGGCGGTCGGCCGCCAGCGCCGTCGTGATGCCCTGCTCCTCGGCCAGGTCGAGCACCCGCAGGACCGTGTCGTGGATGCCTTCGATGTGCCGGTACGCGATCGCCCGATCGTAGCCACCCGGTTCGTGAGCGATGTTGATGACGCCGCCGGCGTTCACGACGTAGTCGGGCGCGTACAGCACACCGCGCTGGCGGAGCCGCTCGCCATCTGCCTCGTCCTCCAGCTGGTTGTTGGCCGATCCGACCACTGCGGCGCACCGCAGCTCCGGGATCGTGCGGGCGTTCAACGTCGCGCCGAGGGCGCAGGGGCTGTAGATGTCGCAGGCCACCGCGTGCGCCTCCTGGGGGGAGACGACCGCGGCGCCCGTCACGGCGGCGGTCGCCTCCACGGCAGCGTCGTTGACGTCGGCGATGGTCAGCCGCGCGCCGTCCTCGTGGAGGTGGCGCGCGAGGGCGGACCCGACCTTGCCGACCCCGGTGATGCACACATGCCGGCCGGCGAGGCCCTCGGCGCCCCACAGCCGGCCCGCGACCGCGCGCATCGCCCACAGCACACCCGACGCGGTGGCCGGCGAGGGGTCGCCGGAGCCGCCGAGCGACTCGCTCAGGCCGGTCACGAAGGGGGTCACCGTGCGGATGAGGTCCATGTCGGCCTGCGTCGTGCCGACGTCCTCTGCGGTGAGGTAGCGGCCGCCGAGCCGGTGGACGGCCAGCGCGTACGCGCGGATCAGCTCGTCGCTTCGCAGCAGCCGGGGATCGCCGAGGATGACCGCCTTGCCGCCGCCTTGGTCGAGGCCGGCGACGGCGTGCTTGTAGGTCATCCCCCGCGCCAGGCGGCACACGTCGATGAGCGCCTCGGTCTCGGTGGCGTAGGGGTAGAAGCGCGTGCCACCCAGGCCAGGGCCCAGGACCGTCGAGTGCACGGCGATGATCGCCCGAAGCCCAGTGGCCCGGTCGGAGCAGTGCACGACCTGCTCGAAGGGCTCGTCATCGAGGAGGGAGAAGACACCGGTCACCTCCGGCGACCGTACTGCCGGGTCGTTGACTAGTCATCGAACCAGCCGAAATGGCCCATTGGGGCTATCGACCGTTCGGTGCACCAACCCGTATGTT
>CAYSAC010000003.1:0-44552 GCA_964428815.1 uncultured Acidimicrobiaceae bacterium
ACCGCGGGCGTCGGCCTCGGGGACCGCGCTGCTCGCGCCGGGCTGCCCGCGCCGATCGTTGCCGGTGTCCGGGCGGCGGCGCTTCGGACTGGGGGGCGCACCGTCGTGCTCACCGTCCTCGTCGCCTCGATCGGCGTGGTCGGCGGCGCGTCCTTCGCTGCCAGCGAGGCGAAGCTCGCCAGCGACCCCGACCTGTGGGGGTGGCAATGGGACTTCGTCGTGGGGGACGGCAACGACCCGACGATCGTGGATCGAGGCCCGGCCTTGTTCGCGGACGACCCCGACATCCAGTCCGTCGCGGTCGTGTTCGACCTCGACGGGGTGCAGATCGCCGCGGGCGACCGAACCGTCGACAGCGAGGGCTCGGCCTACGAGATGCTGCAGGGCGCGATCGCACCGCGGCTGATCCACGGTGCTGCGCCGGCGGCGGATGACGAGATCGCGCTCGGTGGGGCGACTGCCTCCAAGCTCGGCGTCGGCGTTGGTGACGAGGTCGCCGTCGTCCTCGCCGGCGAGCCGGCCACGTTCCGCGTCAGCGGGATCGCCGTGCTCAACCTCGGCTTCGACTCGGATCGCATCGGGGAGGGGAGCTTGCTCACGCCCGATGGGATCGAGCGTGCCGGTGGCGAGCTCAGCGCGACGGGGTTCCTCGTCGACTACCGTCCTGACGCCGATCTTGCGCAGGCCTACGTCGATCTGCGCGAGGACTGGGGCAACACCGTGCTGCGGCCCGTGGCCCCGGTCGACGTCGACCAGCTCGATCGGGTCCGACACCTGCCGACCGCGTTCAGCCTGCTGATGAGCGCGATCGCTGCGGTGACGCTCGCGTTCGTGCTGGGCCGTACCGTGCGCACCGGCCGCCGTGACCTCGCACTGCTGCGCACCCTTGGCTTCGACGCCCGGCAGCTCCGAACGACGGTGGCCGCGCAGGCCACGACCCTCGTGCTCCCTGCTGCGATCGTCGGCGCGGTCGGTGGCCTCGTGGCCCGCCGGCTGGCTTGGGCGCAGGTCGCGAAGGGCCTTGGCGCGCCGTCGGTGCCTGTGCTGTCGACTGCAGCGGTGCTTCTCGTGATTGGTGGAGCGCTCGTGCTCGGGAACCTCATCGCCGCGGTGCCGGGACGGCTCGCGGCGCGCACCCATCCCGCCGTCGCGTTGAGGTCCGAGTGATCGCCTACCTCGCTCGCATCGAGCTCCGTCGACGCTGGCGCAGCGTCGTGCTGCTGGGGCTGCTCGTGGCGCTCGTCGTCGGCACGGTGCTGACGTCCGTCGCGGGCGCTCGCCGATCGCGCTCCGCGTTCGACCGCTACCTCGACGGCAGCAGCCCGATTGACGTCGGCGTCTTTGCAAGCGACGCGGGTGCGCTGGATGCAGTCGGCGCGCTCCCGGAGGTGAAGGACTCAGCGCGCATCGAGCTCGCTGCGATCTTCCCGACGGAGATCTCGACCGAGGAGTTCTTCCCGATGCTCATCTCGATCGACGGGTTGCTCCCCTACAAGTACATGCGCCCCATCGTCCTGGAAGGAAGGGTGCCGGATCCCGACGAGCCGCTGGCAGTCGCGCTTGGCGAGCGCACCGCTCGGCGGCTCGGCAAGCAGGTCGGGGACCAGATCCCCATGGCCGGGTTCACGGCCGAGGGCGTGCGCTCCAGCTTTGACGACAGCGGCGACACAGCGCCCCCGGACGGGCCGACGTTCGCCCTCGACGTTGTCGGCATCGTGCGCGACGCGGGCGATATCACGGGCCGGGAGACCGACGTTGCGATGACGATGCTCACGCCGGCCTTCCGCGATCGATACAGCGCAGTGGAGATCGGCGACTTCGGGTTGGGAGCGCTGATCGTCCTCGCCGACGGCATCACGACGAGCGAGCTCACCGAGGCGACCGCCGACCTCGACGTCCAGATCGACCCCACCATCACACCGGAGGCATCACGCGGGCAGGCCGACCCCACGATGGCGGCGATCGCAACCGCGCTCTACGTGTTCGCCGGCGTTGTCGCCCTCGCCGGCGTCGTCGCGATCGCCCAGGCGGTCAACCGGAACGCGCAAGCAGCGCTTGTGGACGACCGCACCCTCGCAGCTCTTGGGGTCCAGCGAGCCGGCCGCTGGGGTCGCATCGCCGCGCCGCCCGCGGTTGCCGTCGTGGCCGGGACTGCGATCGGGGTGATGGCAGCGGTCGCCGCGTCGCCGCTCATGCCGGTCGGCCTGGCTCGCCGGGCGGAACCCGATACCGGCATCGACGTTGACGGCGTGGTGCTCGGCGCTGGCGCTCTCGTCGCGCTTCTCATCGGTCTCGGCGTCGCGGTGATGGCGGCAGCGCTCGCGGCTCGTGGGCAGCGCACGGTTCGAGGCGTCGACCGCCCCAGCCGGCTGGCGGGCGCTGCCGCCGAATCGGGCGCGCCTCCTTCGGTCGTGACTGGGCTCAGCCTCGCGGTGTCGCGTCGATCCTCGAACGCGGCAGCGTCGAGGGCGGCGGTCGGCGGTGCCGCCATCGGGGTGCTCGGTCTGGTCGCTGCGATCATCTTCGCGACGAGCGTCGACCGGCTCGTGGAGAGCCCACGCCTCTACGGCTGGGGGTGGGATGCCAACATCGCTGGGGCGGACACCAGCCACGTGCCTGAGGGTGCCACCGACGAGCGCTCGCTCGTCATGGACCCGGACATCGAGGCGGTGGCGGAGGCGATCTTCTCCTTGGAGATCAGCCTGGACGGCGCACCTGAGTTCGCGACCGCGCTCGACGACCGGAAGGGCCACATCGGTCCGATCATGATCAGCGGGCGCGAGCCGAGCGGGACCGGCGAGGTCGCGCTCGCCGCGGAGACGCTCTCCGAATCCGGGAAGCAGATCGGCGACTCGGTGACCATCGACCTTGGTCAGGGACCTGCGGATCTAAGGATCACCGGCGTCACCGCGTTGCCCGTGTCGGGCGACGGGGGCTCGAGCACCCGTGGCGCACTGATGCGCGGTGAGGCGGTCGACGCACTCGGCTTCTCGGGGTGCGACAGCGACGTGAGCTGCTACCGGAACGTCGCCGTCGAGGTGCGAGGCGACGCCGATCTGGACCAGGTGCTGGAGCGCTACTCCGACCCGGCAAACGGCGTCGACGTGGACAGACCGGCGCCCCCGGGAGAGGTCGAGCGGCTCATCGCCGTCGAGCGGCTGCCGTGGTTCCTCGCCGGGTTCCTCGCGCTTCTCGCAGGAGTAGCGGTCGCCCACGGTGCGACGACGACCGTAAGGCGGCGGCGCCGAGATCTTGCGATCCTGCGGGTCCTCGGCCTGACCGGCGGGCAGGTCCGCACCGTGGTCACCACGCAGACAGCGGTCGTCTCCGTCGCCGGAGCGTTCATCGGCGCCGCGCTCGGCGTCGTCGTCGGTCGCCAGGTCTGGCGGACGGTGGTTGACAGCGTGCCGCTGCCGTTCTCTCCCGCCGCGCCGATCGTTGCTGTCGTCGGCATCGTCGTCGCAACCCTGTTGCTCGCGCAGCTCGCAGCGGCGATGCCGCGACGCGCCGCTGGACGGCTCCGCCCTGCGGCCGTGCTGAGGGCTGAGTAGGTGGCGGCCGCGTGGGCATGGGCCCGAACCGAGCTGCGCACGCGCGGGCGCGCCACGGTCGTCCTGGTGCTGCTCGTCGGAGTGAGCCTGGGGGCCGTCCTCACCGCGGCGGCCGGCGCGCGGCGAACCGACACCGCGTTCGACCGGTTCCTCGACGCGAGCGCGGCGGCCGACCTACGTGTTCAGTACAGCTCTGACGACGACATCGACGAGGAGGTGCTGCGACGACTGCACAGCGATCCCCGCGTCGAGGCGGCGCTCCCGATCTTCTTCACCGTCGGATTCACCGAGGAAAGCGAGTACGACATCGGCGTCGTCCACAGCCCGGACCCCGCGTTCCTTCGCGACATCGACCGGCTGCGGCTCAGCGACGGGCGCATCCCCGCTCGCGATGCCGCCGATGAGATCGTCGCCGGCGAGTTTCTCGCCAAGGGAATGAGCCTTGAGCTCGGCGACCGCATGAGCCTGATCACCTTCTCCCAGGTTCAGCTCGACACCGAGGCGTTCGACCAGGAACCGGCCGGACCCGTGCTCGACCTCGAGGTCGTCGGGATCGGCCGCTCGCCCGACGACCTCGCCTCGGAGGACAACTCGATCCTCTACGCCGGGCCTGCCTACTACGAGCAGAACGCGGGCAAGGCAGGCGGCTTTGGTCCGTCGTTGGAGATCCGGCTGAGCGACGGAGCCGACGGTGAGGCGGTCGTCGACGACGCCCTCGATGGGTTCACGTTCGCTGAGGCGGTCGAGATCGAGGGAACTGAGACGCGCACCGCACGGGTCCAGGATGCGACCCGGGTGCTTGCCATCGGACTGCTGCTCTTCGCCGCCTGCGCCGGCCTCGCCGCGCTCGTCGCGTGCGGGCAGGCCGTCAGCCGGCGACTGACCGCCGTCGCCGTCGACGACCTGGCGCTGCAGGCCATGGGCTTCACGCGGAGCCAGCGCTTCGCGGGAGCGCTCCTGACAGCCGCGCCCGTCGCGGTCGCCGGTGGCACGCTCGGCGTCGCCGTTGCTGTCGCGGCCTCGCCGTTGATGCCCATCGGCATCGCCCGTCGCGCAGAGCCCTCGCCCGGCGTCGACGTCGACCTTTCGGTGCTCGCCCTTGGCGCCGTCGGGGCCGTGGTGCTCCTCCTCGCGATGTCGGCGGTGAGCGCGTGGCGCTTGACCGGCGGCCGGGTTGGTGCCGCGGCGACGGCCGCCCAGGCCACGCGCGCGCGCCGATCCGCTGGAGCTGCTGCAGCCTCCAGCGCGGGCTGGTCGCCCTCGGCCGTCCTCGGCATCACGATGGCGCTCGAGCCCGGTCGAGGGCGGACTGCGGTGCCGGTCCGACCCGCGCTCGTGGGAGCGGTCGCGGGGATCGCTGGCGTCGTCGCTGCGCTCACGTTCGGGTCGAGCCTCGACAGGCTGGTCACGACACCAGCGGACTACGGCTGGAACTGGTCGATCAGCCCTGACCTGTTCGAGGGCGAGGCCGAGATCGTCGCCGGCCTCCCCGAGGTCACCGACGTCGGGACGTTGCTCTTCCGCCAGACGGAGGTCGAGGGCCGGCAGGTGCAGGGCATCGCGGTGCAGACGGTCGAGGGCTCGCCGTCGCTGACGGTGCTCCGTGGGCGGATGCCGTCGAACGAGGCCGAGATCGCGCTCGGGCCGAAGACCGCCGACGATCTCGGCAAGAGCATCGGCGACGACGTGATGGTGCGCGCCGATGACGGCGACCTTGAGGTGACGGTCGTCGGCGAGGTGCTCTTCCCGGTGCTCAACGAAAACCCGTTCAACGACGGGCTCGCGTTCCACGCCGACCTCGCGGGGGAAATCGAGCAGTCGGATGGATTCGGAGCGGCGATGGTCGGCTTCGCCCCTGGCGTGACCGACGAGAACGGCATCGCCGCCGTGCGCGCCGCTCTGCCGGAGTCGCTGAGCGTGTACGCGTACCCCGAGCCCCCTGGCGACGTCGCGAACCTCGCGCAGGTCCGCAGCATGCCCTTCGCGCTGGCTGCGTTCCTGGTCGTCGTCGCGCTTGCCGCGGTCGGCCATGCGCTTGTCACATCCGTGCGCCGTCGGCGCCGTGACATCGGCATCGTGCGCTCGCTCGGCTTCTTCCGCAGAGAGGTGCTCTCGAGCGTCGCGGTGCAGTCGGCGACCTTGATCACGGTCGGGCTGGTCACGGGGATTCCGCTTGGCGTCGCGCTTGGCCGGTCCGCGTGGTCGCTCGTGGCCGACGGCCTCGGCGTGGCATCGTCGCCGACCATCCCCGCGCTGGCGCTCGTGGTCCTCGTCCCGGCCGCCTTGATCGCGGCCACGGGGATCGCGATGTTGCCGGCGCTCGCAGCCGCACGCGTCCGTGCCGCTGAAGCGTTGAGGGCCGAGTGATGGGTGCCGTCCTGATGATCGCCCGAGCCGAGGTGCGCCGACGGTGGCGGGCGCTGCTCGCGCTCGGGCTGCTCGCCGCGCTCGTGGGTGCGGTCGTGCTCGGCGCTCTCGTCGGCGCGCGACGGACCGGCACCGCGTTCGACCGGCTCATCGCGCGAACCGGCTACTGGGACGTCGAGGTCGAGATCTATGACCCGGCGGTCGCCAACGACATCGCCGCGCTCCCGCAGGTCGAGACGAGCTGGCTGCTCGACGTCGACATCGGAGAGCTGCTCGGCGTGGACGAGGTCGTCTATATGGGGTTCACGTCGGGGTCCGAGCGCTCGCCCGAGCACTACCGGCCGCTCGTGGTCGAAGGCCGGATGTTCGACGCCGGGGCGGAGGACGAGATCGTGGTGTCGGAGTACGCGGCACGCGTCTTCCACTGGGAGATCGGCCGTCGCCTCGACTTCGCCGGCCTGTCCCGCGAGCAGTTCGCAGGGTTCCAAACGGGCGAGGTGCCTGGCCCGCCGGAGGGTGCCCGCACCGAGCTGACGATCACCGGCTACATCCGGGACCCGAACGACGCGCTGCCGTTCGAGCTGCCGCGAATCATGGCGACGCCCGCCTACCACCGCGACGTAGCGCCTGACGTCGGCGGCCTCGGGCTGCTGACCGTCCGCCTCGAGCGCGGCGCCGCTGACCTCGGCGCGTTCCGCGCTGACCTTGCTTCGATGGTCGGTGAGGACCAGGCGAAGCTCAGTCCGATCTCTGTCCACGACTTGCGCGGAGGCGTCGACAAGGCGGCCAGCGTCGCGGTGCGAGCGCTCCTCGCGTTCGCAGCGGTGGCCGCGCTGGCCGGTCTCGTCGCTCTGGCGCAGGCGCTCAGCCGCAGCCTGCTGCTCCGGGGTGCGGAGCTGGAGGTGCACCGAGCCGTCGGGCTCGGTCAGCGCGACCGCGTCATCGTCCTCGTTCTCCCTCTGGCGCTCGTCGTGAGCATCGCTGCAGTCGGAAGCGTCCTCGGGGCGTTCGCGGCGTCCCCCCTGACACCGGTTGGCGTTGGCCGGTCGATCGAGCCCGACGGTGGCTTCGACTTCAACGTGGCTCTGCTCGCGATGGGCGGTGCCGCGGTCGCGGTGTGCACCTTCGCGCTGTGCGTGGGCGTCGCCATCAAGCAGCTTCGCCTCAGCGTGGGGCGGGTCGGAGCCCCGGCGCGCGCCTCCGGTCTGGTCCGCCAGGCGGTCGCATCGGGCGCGCCGATGCCCCTCGTGATGGGCACGCGCTTCGCGATGGACCCGGGGCGGGGCCGAGCCGCCCTGCCGACGCGGTCCGCCTTGATCGGCGCCGTCGTCGGCGTCTCGGGTGTGGTCGCCGCTGCGGCTGTGCTGGCCAGCCTCGACCGCGTCAGCGCCTCGCCCGCCCGCTACGGCTGGAACCACGACGCGACCGTCTCCGACGTGGACGAGGAGGCGCTTGCGGCGCTGGTCGAGAACGACGACTTCGCGGCGGTCACGGCCGTGCAGCACGGCGAGATCGCTGTCGCCGGTGCCGCCGTCGACGCGATCGTCCGCGAGTCGCACAAGGGTCGCATCGACGAGACCGTCCTCGCGGGCCGCATGCCATCCGGCGTTGGGGAGGTCGCGCTCGGCCCCGTGCTCGTCGACGAGCTCGGAGCCGGCGAAGGCGACACGATCGAGGCCCTTGGCGCTGACGGTGAGCAGCAGCCGCTGCGTGTCGTCGGGATCGTGCTCACCGAGGGACCGGCGCTGTACGCGAGCCGCGCGGTTCTCGACGCGGACGCCGGGGAGCAGCTCGAGCTCGGTGGCGACGTGTTCGTCGAGGCCTACGTCGAGGTGGCGGCGGACGCGGACGACGGAGCAGTCATCGCCGAGCTAGCGGCCCGCAAGGAGATCTCCGTGCCGGAGCAGCCGGCCGAGCTGCTCAACCTCGAGCAGGCGCGCGGGCTCATCCGGCTCCTTGCTGCGTTCATGGGCCTGCTCGGCATCGCCGCCGTCGGGCACGCTCTGCTGCTCACCACTCGCCGTCGGCGGCACGAGCTGGCTGTGCTGCGCGCCGTCGGGTTCACCGGCCGCCAGCTGGGGGTGAGCATCCGCTCGATGGCGGCCGTGCTGTTCGCGGTCGGGCTGCTGATCGGTGTCCCGGTGGGCGTCATCGCCGGCTCCGTCACATGGGCCGCGATGGCCGATGCCATCTATCTGCCCACGGAGGTGGCCGTGCCCGTCGCGTGGCTCGGCTTCCTCGTCGTCGCGGCGGTCGTCGCCAGCGGCGTCCTGTCCGCGCTCCCTGCTCGTAGCGCGGCGAAGATTGCACCCGCCACAACCCTGAGAACGGAGTGAACGTGGCTGTCACGCTCGACCCGACGGACATCCGAACCGCTGATGCCCCCCTGCGCGTGCCTGCCGAGTGGCGCCCCAATGCGCTGCTTGGTGTCGTCGCCATCGCGGTCGCGGTGGTCGCCGCCAGCATCGCCGGCCACGACGGCTTCGCTCCCGAGGAGATCCTGCGCGTCGTGCTCGTGGCGGCGTGGGCCATCGCCGGCATGCTGCTGGTCACCCGCTCCCCCCTCAGCCACCTCGGCAGCGCGATCCTGGCCGCGTCGGTCCTGGGTGCGGCGGCCACACTCGGTGCAGCCGGGCTCGCCGACGGCTGGACCGGGACCGGGAAGACCGCGGCGACCGCCGCAGAGCACCTGGGCCTCACGCTCATGCTCGCCGCGGGGTTGCACGTGCTGCTCGGGCTGCCTCGCGGCCACCTCGACACCCGGCCCCGCCGCACGACCGCGGTGATCGGCTATGGCGTCGCCCTCGTCGCGGGTCTCGCCCTGTGGGCCACCGACGCCGGCGCGACCGCGGTGGTGTGCTGGATCGGATGGGCCATCGTCGCCGCACTTGGACTGCCCGGGGCGCACCGGCGCTACCTCGACTCCGCTGGCGCTGATCGCCAGCGGATGCAGTGGCTCGGGTGCGGCATAGCCGTCGTGGTCGAGGCCGTCCTCGTCATCGGCGCGCTCAACGTCCTCGTCGGGTGGCCGCCCGAGTCCATGGTGGTCGCCGGCGCGATGACCTTGCTGCTGCCGATGTCCCTCGCCGCTGGCGCGTCCGCCAAGCTGGTGACGCGCGTCGACCGCTTGCTGGTGCACACGGTCTCCGTCGCCGGCCTCACCACCGTCGTCGTGTCGGTGTACGTCGTCATCGTGCTGGGGCTCGGCCAGGTGCCGGGTGAGGACGAGCGGCACCTGCTCGTCCTGTCGATGGCGGCCGCCGGCGTTGCGACCTTGCTGTACGTCCCCGCCCGCACTCGCCTGTCCGAGGCGGCCAACCGGCTCGTGTACGGCGAGCGCCAGGCGCCGGACGAGGTGCTGCGGACGTTCGGCACGCGCTTGACCCGCGCCATCCCGATGGACGAGCTGCTGCTGCAGCTCGTCGAGTCCCTGCGCAAGACCATGGCGCTGCGCCGGGCCGAGGTCTGGACGGGCAACGGCGGCAGGCTCGAGCGGTCCGTGTCGGTCCCCGACGCGGGCGAGGGCTCGCTGCAGGTCGGTGCCAAGGAGCTGCCGGTCGTGACCCGCGCCGGCGTGTCCGGCAACGCGTGGCTCACCATCTGGCTACCGGCGCTGCTCGCCGACCGGCCGGACAGCCAGCTGCGCGTCGCTTCGATCACCCACTCCGGCGAGCTGCTGGGCCTGATCGTCGCCGAGCGCGCCGCGGAGGGCGACCTGTTCACCGAGGAGGACGACCGCGTCATGGCCGAGCTGGCGCGCCAGGTCGGGTTGGCGCTCCACAACGTGCAGCTCGACTCCGCTCTGCAGGCGTCGCTCGACGAGGTTCGACGCCAGGCCGAAGAGCTGCGCGCGTCCCGCTCCCGCATCGTCGCCACCGCCGACGCCGAGCGTCGCAAGATCGAACGGAACCTGCACGACGGCGCGCAGCAGCACCTCGTCGCCCTCGCGGTGAACTTGCGGCTCACGAAGGACATCCTGACCGACGACCCCGAGGCCGCCGCCGAGATGCTCGAGATGCTCGCCGAGAGCGTGAAGGACACGATCCAGGAGCTGCGGGACCTGGCTCATGGCATCTACCCGCCGCTGCTCATCGACAGCGGTCTGGTCGAGGCGCTGCGCGCCGCCGCCAACCGCAGCACGCTGTCGGTCGCCGTCGACGCCGACGGCATCGGCCGCTACGGCACCGAGATCGAGGCTGCGCTCTACTTCTGCTGCCTCGAGGCGCTCCAGAACGCGGGCAAGCACGCGCCCCAGGCCGAGGTGCGCGTCCGAGTAACCGAGCAGGACGGGGTGCTGCGCTTCGAGGTCGTCGACAACGGCCCCGGGTTCGACGCCGCGCTCGTGACCCAAGGCCACGGGTTCGTCAACATGAGCGACCGGCTCGGCGCCATCGGCGGCACCGTCCGCTGGGAGTCGACGCCGGGCGAGGGCACCACGATCAGCGGCTCGGTCCCCGTCAGCTGACCCGCAAGAATGGTGTGGTTACGCCGTCGCCAGGCCTTCGACGGGGTCGGCTCGCTCGTCCCAGAGGCGGCGCAGGACCTCGGGGCCCATGGCCTCCTTGTTCACATAGGCGCGGGCGCCGCTCATGGGCGCGTCGGGCGGGAGGTCGGACAGCTGGTAGGTCGAGCACAGGAACACGACCGTGCCTGGCAGCGCCGCGACGATCTGGCGGGTGGCCTCGATGCCGTTGATGCCCGGCATGTTGATGTCCATCAGCACGAGGTCGGGGTGCAGGTCGACAGCCATGTCGACGCCTTCCTCACCGGTCGCTGCCTCCCCGATGATCTCGAAGCCTGGCGCGCGCTTCACCACGTTCCGGGCCGCGAAGCGGAACGGCGCTTGGTCGTCGACGACGAGCACCTGCACGGCAGCCTCCTCCATGATGCGCTCATGGTCGCGCCGACGGCCCGCTCTGCCCAGGATGGGGCCAGGCGCGCGGGAGGTGTGGCTACCCTCCCCCAGCCCGCTGCTCGGCCAGCCAGAGCAGCACGGCCTTGACCCGCCGGTTGAGGTCCTTCTCCTCCGAGAGCCCCAGCTTGGAGAAGATCGAGTTGGAGTGCTTCTCGACGGCCCGTTCGCTGAGGACGAGCGCTGCGGCGATGGCCGCGTTGCTCTTGCCCTGGGCCATCTCACCGAGGATCTCGCGCTCACGCGCCGTGAGCCGGTCGAGGTCGGTCGGCGCGCTGCGGGCGTTCGCGGACACGAGCTGCTCGACGACGCGGGGATCGATGACCGAGCCGCCATCGGCGACCGTGCGGATGGCGTCGAGCAGGTCGTCGACGTCGCTGACCCGCTCCTTGAGCAGGTAGGCGCGGCCGGCCGAGCCCTCCGACAGCAGCGCGATTGCGTAGGACGGCTCCGCGTACTGGCTGAGGACGACGACGCCGATGGACGGGTTCGAGGCGCGCAGGTGGTTCGCGGCTTGGATGCCCTCATCGGTGCCGGTGGGCGGCATGCGGATGTCGGTGAGGACGACATCGGGCTTGGCATCGTCGATGAGGGCGAGCAAGGACGGAAGGTCGTCGGCCATGCCGACCAGCTCGAGGTCGTCCTCGCGGTCGATGACGCGGGCGATGCCCTCCCGGAGCAGCACGTTGTCCTCAGCCAGAACGACTCTCAGCACGGCTCCACGGTAGTTGTGGTAGCCACGCCCCATGACCGACGCGACCGCACCGCTCCAGCTCGTGCCCCTCGCAACGATGGTTGCCCAGCTGCGCGACCCGTTCCTCCTGCCTGGCACGCCCGCCGGCACCCGAGTGATCTTCGAGGTCGAGAGCGCCAACGTCACCGGCGACCGGCTCAACGGGACGATGAAGGGCCAAGCCGCCGCCGACTGGCTGGCAATCGGTCCTGACGGCACCGGCTCGCTCGACGTGCGCTCGCTGCTCGAGACCGACGACGGCGCGCTCGTGTTCATCCACTACACGGGCCGCGTCGACACGTCCGTCCCGGGCTCGCCGGTCTACGCGACGCCGCGCTTCGACACCGGTGACGAGCGCTACGCCTGGCTCAACAAGGTGCAAGCGGTGGGCAAGGGCAGCCTCGACGGCCAGACCCTCACCTACCAGCTCTACGAGCTCGTTTAGACGTCCACGACGAGGGTCGCCTCGCGCCAGTCGGGCAGCTCGGCCGAGATCGACCCGTCCGGGCGGATCAGCGCTCCCCATCCAGGAAAGTCTTCGTCTTCGGTCGCGCCGCTCTGCGTTGCCACCGCGATGGCCAGCCCGTGGGCGACGGCCTTGGGCTGGAGGTCGCCCAGCGCCGCGCCTCGCCACCAGTCGAACCCGGCCTGCCAGCTGGCCTCATCGGTTCGCCGGCCGTGCAGGCCCGGTGCCGCGCTGACGAGCACCGCGCTCGCGCCGGCCGCCACCGCGTCGGCGAACGGCGCGTCAGCCTGCGTCTCGGCGCAGATTGCGAGCCCGACGAGCGTCCCGTTCAGATCCGCCACTGCCGCTCCCGGTGTAGCAGCAGTGAACCACTCCTCGCCCTCACCCAAGTGGCGCTTGCGCTGCACCGCGACGACCTCGCCACCGGTTGCGACGACCTGGGCGATGCCGAAGCCCTCCGGCGAGAGCCGCTCGGTGATGCCGAAGATGGCCGCCACCCCTGATTCTCGCGTCGCCGCGACCATCCACCGGACGTGGTCGTCATCGAGGGCCAGCGCAGCGCGGTAGCCGACCGCTTGCGTTAGGTAGCCCGTGAGCGACATCTCGGGGAAGAGGACGGCGTCGGCGCCAGCGTCGGCCGCACGCCGCAGCTCGACCCGATGCCGCTCGAGGTTCTGGTCGACCGCTCCCTTGATGCAGCGGATGCAGGCGAGCGCCAGCCTCACCTCACGTCACTGGCGTGAACGATGCCCGCATCCGCTTGATGCCGTGGATGAACGGCGACAGCAGCATCTCCGGCTCGCCCGTGACCTCGATGTCCGGCAGGCGCCGGAACAGCTCCTCGAACACCACCCTGATCTCGCGCCGTGCCAGGTTGGCGCCCAGACAGAAGTGCGGCCCGCCGCCGCCGAAGCCGAGGTGCTCGTTCGGTGTGCGGCGCACGTCGAACCGGTAGGGGTCGTCGAACACGGTCTCGTCGCGGTTGGCCGAGCTGTACCAGAGGACGACCTTGTCGCCGGCCTTGATCTCCTGGCCGTTGATGATGGTGTCCTCGGTCGCGGTGCGCCGGAAGTGGATGACCGGCGTCGCCCACCGCACGATCTCCTCGACCGCGGTCGGCGCCACGCCATCGACGTCGTCCTGCCAGATCTTGCGCTGGTCGGGGTGGTCGGTGAGCGCCTTCAGGCCGTGGCTGATCGCGTTGCGCGTCGTCTCGTTACCGGCCGCGACGAGCAGCACGAAGAACGAGCCGTACTCGGCGGCCGTCAGCCGCTCGCCCTCGACCTCGGCGTGCATGAGGGCGGACGTGATGTCGTCGTGGTCCTCGGGATGCTTCAGGACCTCGGCGCCGAGCTCCTGCGCGTAGTTCCAGAGCTGCCAGCCCGCGGTGAACGCGGCCTCGATCGTCGCGCCGTACTCAGGGTCGCCGGCGCCGAGGAGGATGTTCGTGTTCTCGAAGACGAACTGGTAGTCCGCCGGCGGGATGCCCATCATCTGGCAGATGATCTCGAGCGGCAGTGCGGCCGCGATCTCGGTGACGAAGTCGACCTCACCCTTGTCAGCGACACGGTCGACGATGTCCTTGGCGAGCGACCGCACGCTCTCCTCGATGCGGGCGACGCTGCGCGGCGTGAACCCGCGGTTGACGATCAGCCGCATCTTCGTGTGCTTTGGCGCGTCCATGTTGATCATCGAGCCGAGGAACTCGGTGACCTCTGGAGGCATATCCGGGATGTTCGTTCCCCGACCGGAGATGAAGAGCTCGGGGTTGCGGCTCACGTGCATCACGTCGGCGTAGGTGACGAGCGACCAGTAGCCAGGGCCCTTCGGGAAGGCCTCGAACTCGGGCTCCTCGTGCCACGACACGGGCTTCTCGGCTCGGAGCTTCGCGAAGATCGCCTCTCGGTCGTTCCGCTCCCAGATCGTCGGGTCGCCGAACTGGATGTCGTCGACGTCGAGGTCGGTGTCGAGCTGCACCGCGCCAGTCAAGCACGGTGATGTCCGGAGGGCCTAGCCGCCCTCCTAGGCTTCCCGGATGCCTCGCCGTCTCCTCTGCTGCGCCGCGGTCGGACTCATCGTCCTCGCAGGTGCGTGCGGTGGTGGAGGAGCGGACAAGCCCGAGCTCGCCGGCGTGGAGGTTGTTCACGTCGACGGCAACGACCACACCGACGCGGAGGTCGATTACGGCCGCACGCCGCCGGCGGGCGGTCCGCACAACCGCGCGTGGGTCAACTGCGGGTTCTATGCCGACGAGGTGCCGGAGGAGATGGCGGTGCACTCCCTCGAGCACGGCGCGGTCTGGATCGCCTACGACCCTGAGCTCAACGACGACGACGTCGAGGTCCTCCACGACCTCGCCCGCGCCGACGACAAGCTGCTCGTCAGTCCGGTCGAGGGGATGGGCTCGCCAGTCGTGGCGACCGCATGGGCGCGCCAGCTCGAGCTCGAGGCCGTCGACGATGCGCGGCTCGCACAGTTCATCGCGCGCTACCGCGACGCCAACGCCCCAGAGAACGGTGGACCGTGCAGCGGCGGGCTCGGCGAGCCCATTCCGTAGCCCCTAGATGCGGAAGCCGTCCCGCCAGCGGCCGAGGATGGCATCGTCGCCGAACACCTCGAGGTGTTCGGTGTCCGCACGGTTCCACAGCAACAGCAGGAGGTCCGAGGCGGCGCCGCGGGCGGCGACGTCTGCCTTGAGGTGACCGTGCTCCCATCGGAGGCCGTCGGGGCCGAGGGTGATCAGCCACTCCCCGTCGGTGTCGGCCGCGTGCAGGTGGATGGTCTCGCCGCCTCCCGCCAGAGCCTCATGTGGCAAGGCTGGCACGAACACCTCCAACACCTCGTCGACGCCGTCGACGGCGAGCGCGGTGTCGATGGGCGACGCCGCGTCGTGCGCCGCCTGCCCGTCCCATCGGTGTACCGCTGTCTCCTGTGCGATGCGGCGGAACACCCACCGGGCCGGGTGCTCGCCCGCCCAGGTCTGCACGATCCGGTCGGGGTCGGTGCGCTCGAGCGCAGCGAGGACGGTTCCGGCCATCTCCTCGAACCACGGCACGACCTCGTCTCCTGACGGCGGCTCGGGTGCGTCCCGGAAGCGGACCTTCTCGTCGAGCTTGGCGTTCAACAGCAGGGTGAACCACTGGTGCACCTGTCCGACGTGGCCGACGAGATCACCGACGGTCCAGCCCGGGCAAGCGTCGATCGGGGCGTCGAGCCCGGTGCGCCCGGCGGCGGCGAGCGCCGTGCTGTCGCGGCGGATGCTGTCGAGGTAGTCGGCGATGTCCACGAGCGGAGTCTGCCGCCACCGCCCGGCGCGGGCACAATGGCTTGCGTGATCGTTGACCTCGCCGTCTATCGCGATGGCAAGCGGGCTCCCGGCAAGCTCGACCTGCAGGAGGCGTTCGAGGCTGGCCGCGAGGACGGGGCGTTCGTGTGGATCGGGCTCCACGAGCCGAGCCACGAGGAGTTCGCCGCGGTCGCGGACGAGTTCATGCTCCACCCGCTCGCGGTCGAAGACGCCGTTCACGCCCACCAGCGGCCCAAGCTCGAGGTGTACGGCGACAGCATGTTCGTCGTCGTGAAGACCGCTCGCTACGTCGAGCACGACGACGACGAGGCCATCGAGTTCGCGGAGATCCAGCTTTTCATCGGTGATGGCTTCGTCGTCACGGTTCGCCATGGGGAGGCCAGCGAGCTGGCCGAGGTCCGTCGCCACCTCGAGTCCAGGCCCGACCTGCTGAGCTGCGGACCGCTGGCCGTGCTCCACGCCGTCCTCGACCGGGTCGTCGACGACTACGAGCCCGTGCTCGACGAGATCGACCGCGACCTGGTGGAGATCGAGGCCGAGGTCTTCTCCGACAATCGGAGCAACCCGGCACGCCGCATCTACCGGCTCAAGCGCCAGGTGCTGGATCTCTACCGCAACACCGAGCCGCTGCTCGAGCCGATGGCCCGCCTCGTGGCTGGCAAGTCGCCGTTCAACCACGCCGAGCTGGCCGAGTACTTCCGCGACGTCGACGACCACCTCCGCCGGGAGGTTGCCCGCGTCGAGGTGATGCGCGACCTGCTGTCGGACGCAGTGCTGGTGAACCTCGCGCACATCTCGGTCCAGCAGAACGACGACATGCGCAAGATCTCCGCCGGCGCCGCGATCATCGCGGTCCCGACCATGCTCGCCGGCATCTGGGGGATGAACTTCGTGCACATGCCCGAGCTGAACGAGTGGTGGGGCTACCCCGCCGCGCTGTTGCTCATCGCCACGGCCTGCTACGGCGTGTACCTCCGCGCCAAGAACGCGGGTTGGCTCTAGCGACTCAGGTCGTTCAGGACCCCAGCAGCAGACCCAGTCCGCCCACGGTGTACAGCACCATCACGCCGAGCAGTGGGTACTGCGAGCGCTCGACGACCCGCCTGTCGTAGGACTCGACGGCGCGGTCGTGGGCGGAGACGACGCCGACGACGTGGCCGAGGACGATCGCACCGACCTGCACGTAGGCGATGGTCCGCGTGCTGACCACGCGGTAGTCGACGGTCTCGTCGATCGTGCCGAACAGGTCCCAGCCCCGGCCGAACGGGTCTAACGCGAGCGCCAACGCGTTCTGCCCGTCGAACACGAACAACGAGAAGTAGTGCGCGAACGCGTAGGCGAGGACGATCGGCACCAGCGACGCGATGAACCGCTCGGCCGTCTGGATCGGGTCCTGGTCCACGATCCTTGCCGTGACCCGCGTCGCCGCCAGGTAGGCGAGGGCCACGACCGCGATCATGAACACGAGTCCCACTGTCGACACGACCGTGCGCGACCAGCCGGTGCGGTCGCTCGCGATCTCGTTCCAGATCGTCGACCGCGTGAAGCCGTCGAAGCTCGTGGAGCCGAGGGCGACGAAGACGAGCGCCAGCGTGCCCGGACGGACCTCGAGCGTGCTCAGGCCGCTGAAGGGCATCCGGATGCGGCGGCGGCCCGACGCCCGGTCTCGGAAGAACGGAGAGAGCAGGGCGAGCAGGCCGAACAAGGCCGCGAACCCCTCGCCGTGGTGCAGCCACCGGCGACCCCACAGGGCCGCCCCTGCGATCGCCAGCACGGAGTAAGCGATGAGCCAGGTGGCAAGGCTGCGAGGGTCGCCGCAGCCGAGGTGGTACGCCAGCTCGAGCCAGACGAAGGAACCCAGCATGAGCGCCGCCGTCCACTGGCCAGGGTCGCGGCGGCTGGTCTCCTCTGGCAGCCGCAGCAGCCGAGCGATCGTGTCGAAGGGGTCGAGCGCCGACCACAGGTCGCCCAGCACCGCGACCATCGTCGGCACGCCGACCCAGAACACGATGCACACCGCGTACGGCGCGACGTTGGAGACGCCGGACGGCGGCGGAGCGGGTCAAGAGGTGATGCACAGGCGCTGAGGCTACGGGCGCCGGAGGAGCGCGAGCACCTCGTCGTGGAGCACGCCGTTGCTCGCGACGCCGCTGCCGCCGTCGATGACGTCCTGGCCGGCGGCATCGGTGAACCGGCCGCCAGCCTCCCCGATGATGACCGGCATCGGCGCGAGGTCCCACACCGCGGCAAGCGGGTCGACCATGACCTCCACCCGCCCGGTCGCGACGAGCGCGTAGCCGTAGCCGTCACCCCACGTGCGCATGAACACCCCAGAGGCATGGACGGCCAGCAGATCTGCTTGCTCCCAGTAGCTGAACCCGCTCGTCGTGAGGTACGACCCCGGCAGGCGGTCACGCGCGCTGACGCGCGCGGGCGCGCCGTCGCACCAGCAGCCCAACCCGCGGCCGGCGTAAACCGTCTCGCCGAGCGCGGGCATGTTGATCACGCCGATGGCGGGACCGTGCTCGTCGTGCACGGCGAGCAGGTTCGTGTACAGCGGCACGCCGTGGGTGAACGCCTTGGTGCCGTCGATCGGGTCGATCGTCCAGCGCCGCCCGCTCGTGCCCGGCCGGTCGGCTTCCTCCTCGCCGACGACCTCATCGTCGGGGTAGCGCGCGGTGATCTCGTCGCGCAGGAAGCGCTCCGCGGCGCGATCCGCGGCGGTCACGGGCGTGCCATCGCCCTTGCGCTCGACCTCCAGGTTGCTGCTGCGGAACCATTGCAGGGTCAGCTCGCCAGCCCGTCGCAGCAGCTCGACGGTCTCGTCGAGGAGCGCGCGATCCGCGGGTGGTGCCACGAGTCGCATCCTTGCAGCCGTCAGACTGCGGTGATGGGGCATTCGCACTCCCACGCACTCGATGACGGCGAACCGGTCACGACCCCGAAGGTGCAGCGCATCCTCACCGCGACGGTCGTGGCGCTCGCGGTGCTTGCCCTCGTTGGCATCGTCGTGCTCCGGCCGCGCGGTGACGCGCCGCCGATCGGACCGGAGCTCGGCTTCGCCGTGGACCGGGTCGACGCCGACGTGACCGAGATCGACGTCGACCCGTGCCAGGGCACGACGCCAGACGACGGCATCCTCTGCCAACGGATCAGCTTCGACGTGACCAGCGGCACGACGAAGGGGGAAGCGAGCTACTTCGAGCTGCCGATCTCGTCGAACGGACCCGACATCGACGCCGGCGAAGGGCTGGTGCTGGGCTACGAGCCCACCGCCGCCACCGGGCTGCAGTACTTCTTCCTCGACGTCCAGCGCAAGACTCCGATGATGCTGCTCGCGGCGATGTTCGTCGTCGCCGTCATCGCGCTCGGCCGGTTCCAGGGCATCCGCGCGCTGGCCGCGCTGGCGCTGACCGGCGTCGTCGTGATCGCGTTCCTGCTGCCCGCGCTGCTCGAAGGCCGCAGCCCGCTCGGGGTCGCGCTGGTCGCCGCCGCAGTGATCGCGCTTGCGGCCCTCTACCTCAGCCACGGCGTGAATGAGCGCACGACCGTTGCGCTTCTCGGCACGTTCGCCAGCCTCGCGGTGACGGGAATGCTGGCCGCGTTCTTCGTCGGCGCAACCCGCTTGTCGGGGCTCGCCAGCGAGGACGCGCTGCTGCTGCAGGTGGCCGGTGGTGGCATCGACCTGCGCGGGCTCGTCCTCGCCGGCATCGTCATCGGCTCCCTCGGCGTGCTCGACGACGTCACCGTGACCCAGGTGTCGGCGGTCTGGGAGCTGCACCAGGCCAACCCGGACTACGGCGTGCGCTCGCTCTACGCAGCCGCAACGCGCATCGGGCGCGATCACATCGCGTCGACGGTGAACACGCTCGTGCTCGCTTACGCCGGCGCGTCGCTGCCGCTGCTCCTCATCTACACCCAGGCCGGGTTGCCGTTGAGCGCGGCGGTGACCGGTGAGGTGCTCGCGGTCGAGGTTGTGCGCACCTTGGTCGGCAGCATCGGGCTCGTGGCGTCGGTGCCGATCACGACCGCGCTCGCGTCGGTCGTCGTCACCCAGAGCCACGAGCGCATCGCGGGCCGCGCCCGACCTGCTGTCGAAGACGTCGCGCCGGAGCCGCTGGCTGCGTCGTGGGACGACTTCGCGCCGGGCGAGTGACCGGGCGTCACCAGTCGGTGGCGATGTACTTGGTCTCGGTGTAGTCGAGCATTCCCTCGTGGCCGCCCTCGCGGCCGAGGCCGCTCTGCTTCACGCCGCCGAAGGGTGCCGCCGGATCGGAGACGATGCCCTTGTTGAGGCCGACCATCCCGGACTCCAGCGCCTCGGCCACGCGCAGGCCGCGCGCCAGATCGCCCGTGAAGACGTAGGAGACGAGCCCGAACGGCGTGTCGTTGGCCATCCGGATCGCGTCTCGCTCCTCGGTGAACGTGACGATCGGTGCCACCGGCCCGAAGATCTCCTCCTGCAGGATCGGGCTGCCGGGCCCGACCCGGTCGAGCACGGTGGGCGGGTAGTAGTAGCCGGTGCTCGCCGGCCTGGCGCCACCCGTGCGCACCCGTGCGCCGCCCGCGACCGCGGCGTCGACGAGTCCGCTCACCTTGTCCAGCGTGGCCTGGTCGACGAGGGGGCCGACGCGCACGCCGTCCCCGGTGCCAGGCCCGACGGGGAGCGCTCCCATAGCCGCCGCGAGCCGTGCGGTGAACGCCTCGGCGATCGCTTCTTCGACGTAGAACCGGTTGGCGGCGGTGCATGTCTCACCGTTGTGGCGCATCTTCGCGATCATCGCCCCGTCGATCGCCGCGTCGAGGTCGGCGTCGGCGAACACGATGAAGGGTGCGTTGCCGCCGAGCTCCATGGACACGTTGACGACGCGTTCCGATGCCTTGGCGATCAGCCCGCGGCCGACCTCGGTCGAGCCGGTGAAGGACAGCTTGCGCACGCGGTCGTCGGCGAGCACCGCGTCGACGACGTCGCCAGTGCGCCGGGTCGGCACGACGTTCACGAGTCCCGGCGGCACGCCGGCACCGTCGAGGATCGCGGCGATCGCGAGCGCGGTGAGCGGCGTGAGGGACGCGGGCTTGAGCACGCATCCGCACCCAGCGGCGAGCGCTGGAGCGATCTTGCGCGTCGCCATCGCGGCCGGGAAGTTCCACGGCGTGATCATCAGCGCGACGCCGATGGGCTGGTGCAGCACGACGATCTTGTTGGCGCCCGCGGGAGCCGTCGTGACCTCGCCGCGCAGGCGCACGGCCTCCTCGGAGAACCAGCGGAAGAACTCGGCCGCGTAGGTGACCTCGCCCCGCGACTCCACGAGGGGCTTGCCGTTCTCCGCGGTGATCAGCGCCGCGAGCTCCTCCGTCGCCGCGGTGAGGCGCACCCACGCCTCGCGGAGCACCTCGGCCCGCTCGCGCGGAGCGACGGCGGCCCACTCCCGCTGCGCTTCCGCCGCCGCGGCTACGGCGTCGAGCGCGTCCTCCACGGTCGCGTCGGCGACGGACGCGATCGCCTGCTCGGTCGCGGGGTCGATCACGTCGAAGCGGCTGCCGTCCTTTGCCTCACGCCAGTCGCCGTCGATCCAGAGGTCGGTGTGCACTGGACGTCTCCTATCCGCAACGGGTGCAGGTGCCGACGAGATCGAGTCGGTGCTGCTCGACCTGGAAGCCGGTGCGCGATGCGACCGTCGAGAGCGCGCGGTCGAGCTCGCGCTCGACGTCGGGAGGGACGGTGAAGTCGGCGACATCACCGCAGCTCGAGCAGATGAGGTGGTGGTGGTGCTCGGTGAGGTCCTCGGCCAGCTCGTAGCGAGCGAACTCGTCCGACGACGCGATGCGGTGGACCACGCCTGCCCGCTCGAGCACGGCCAGGTTCCGGTAGGCGGAGGACTGCGCCAGGTCGCGCCGCCGCTGCAGGAGCTGGGGGATCGTGAGCGGCTGGTCGGCGTCGGCCAGCACGTCCACCAGCGCACGCCGGCGGGATGTATAGCGCTGGTCGTCGCGCTGCAGCCGTTCCGCGGTCGTCGCGTGCAGGTCCCCGCTCACCCGGCGGACCCTACTGGCGAGGGGGCGCGGGCGAACAGGCCGGCGAGGGCGAACGCGGCTGCCGCGACGAGGACGATCGTGCCGCCGGGGGCGAGCCCCCAGACCCGGGCGGCGGCGAGCCCGAGCACCGCCGCGCTAGCGCCGATGGCCGATGCAAACAGCAGGGTGGCGCGGAACGAGCGGGCGACGCGCTGGGCCGTGCCCACCGGCAGCACCATCAGCGCGGCGACGAGTAGGACGCCGACGACCCGCATGGCGGCGACGACGGTCACCGCGGCCAGCGCCGCGAGCAGGAGGTTGAGGGCGTCGACGGGAAGGCCCGCGACCCGGGCCGACTCCTCGTCGAGCACGACCGAGAACAGCGCCCGCCACGTTCTGGCCACGATTGCGATCGTGACGAGACCGAGCACGACGATCGTCGCCGCGTCACCCGCGCTGACCGTGAGGATCGAGCCGAAGAGGTAGGTCAGCACGCTGCCGTCGAGGTCGCCGGCCAAGCCGGTGAGCACCACGCCCCCGGCGATGCCCGAGTAGAAGAACAGCGCCAGCGCCAGATCACCTGACGCACGGCCGCGCGAGCGCAGCCACTCGATAGCGACCGCGCCGCCGACCGCGGCGATCAGTGCCGTCCAGATCGGCCACACGTCGAGCAGCAGCCCGGCGGCGACACCGGCGAACGCGACGTGCCCGATGCCGTCACCCATGAGCGACAGCCGCTTCTGCACGAGGAACGTGCCGATGAGTGGCGCGCACCCGCCGACCACCACACCGGCCAGCAGCGCGAGCTGCATGTACTCGCGGTCGAAGGGCCACGGCAGCGGGATCGCTCCGATCACGAGAGCCCCTCCAGCCACAGCGGCAGGTCGTCGTGGTGCACACCCAGGCTGACCCCCGTTGCAGTCAGCTCGCTGGGTGGGCCGTCGAAGCTGATGCGGCCGCGTTGCAGCAGCAGCACGCGGTCGAGGTCGTCGGCCACCGCGCCCAGCTCGTGCGACACCAGCAGCACCGCCGACGCGTGCTCGTCCACCAGGTGGACCAGCGCATCGCGGAACCGGCGCTGCGACTCGGCATCGACTCCGGCGACGGGCTCGTCGAGCACGAGCAGCTCGGGCTGGGACACGAGTGCCTTGGCGATGAGGACGCGCTGCTGCTGGCCCCCGGAGAGCAGCCGCACCGGATGTGCCCGCCGCTCGACCAGCGCGACGGACTCGAGCGCGTGCGCGACGTCGGCCCAGTCGCTCGCGCGCAGCGAGCGCCGCCAGCCCAGTCGCGCGAGGCAGCCGGCGGCGACGACCTCTTCAACGGTGGCCGGCAGGTCGTCCGCGATGACGGCGCGCTGCGGGACGTACCCGAGCCGCCAGCGGTCATCGAGCGCGCTCGGTCGACCGCCGAACAGCTCGACCTCGCCTTCCGCCGGCTCGGTGAGCCCCAGGAGCAGCCGCAGCAACGTGGACTTGCCCGACCCGTTGGGGCCGACGAGGGCGACGAACTCGCCGGGCGCGACCGCAAGGTCGACGCCGTTGAGCACGACGTCCTGCCCGTAGGCGAAGCGGAGGCCAGCGGCCCGCAGCACCGCCGCGCTCATCGGCACCCCAGCGCGGCTCGCAGCGCCGCGAGGTTGTCCCGCATCAGCGTCACGTAGGTGGCGCCGGCCTCGGTCTGTTCCTCGGTGAGGCCTTCGATCGGGTTCAGCACCGCGACGTCCACGCGCGCCTCTCGCGCCAGCGTCTCGGCGATGTCCGGTGCGACCAGGGTCTCGTAGAAGATCGTCGTGGTGCCGTCGGCGCGCACCTCGTCGGCCAGCGCCGCGACGCGCGCCGGGTCCGGTTCCGCCGCGGGGGACAGGCCCGCGATCGCCCGCACGATGAGCCCGTAGCGCTCACCGAGGAAGCCGAAGGCGTCGTGCGCGGTGACGATCACGCGCCGGTCGCAGGCGTCGAGCCCGGCGCGCATGTCCTCGTCGAGCTGTCGGAGCTCGGCCGCGTACGCGTCCGCGTTGCGGTGGTACTGCGCCTCACCGGCCGGGTCGGCCTGGGACAACGCGTCGCGCACCTCCTCGACGATCGCGACCATCCGGCTCGGGTCGAGCCAGATGTGCGGGTCGCCGCCGGCCTCGCCCGTGACCGCAGCGAGCACGTCGACGACCTCGCCGTCAGCGCGCACGGCTGCCGCCGCAATGGCGGGTTGGAACGCGGCGCCGAGGTGGAGCACGACCGCGGCATCCAGGATCTGGTCGACCTCCCGGGTGCTCAGCTCGATGTCGTGCGGCTCAGCGCCGGGCGGGGTCAGGTTGCGCACCGCGACGCGGTCACCGCCGACACGAGCGGATGCCTCCTCCAACGGGAAGAACGCGGCGACGACATCGAGCCGTCCGGTCCCGCCGTCAGACCCGCCGGCGCACGACGAGAGCGCGGCGGCGAGCGCCGCGAGGGCGATCCATCTCATAATGAGAATGAGTCTTACTATGTCGGAGCCGCTGACGGCAAGGCAGGAACTTGCGTGCGCACTGCAAGGACAGCCACGCTCTCCCGATGGCTGATCTGCAGGTCGGGGGACTCGTCGAACCGGGCTTCGAGGGCGTGCGCGACGTGTTCGCCGCCAACTTCGAGCGCCACGGTGAGGTCGGCGCGGCGACGAGCGTCTACGTGCACGGCCGCAAGGTCGTGGACCTGTGGGGCGGCGTGGCCGACGTCGACACCGGCGCGCCCTACGACGCGGACACCCTCCAGCTCGTGTTCTCGACGACGAAGGGCGCGACGGCACTGTGCGCCAACCTCCTCATCCAGCGCGGCCTCATCGATCCGGACGCGCCCGTCGCCACGTATTGGCCGGAGTTCGCGCAAGGGGGCAAGCAGGACATCCCGGTGCGCTGGCTGCTCTGCCACAAGGCCGGCCTCATCGACGTCGACAAGCAGCTCAGCCTGGAGGAGGTCCTCGCGTGGGACCCCGTGATCGCCGCGCTCGAGGTGCAAGAGCCGCAGTGGGAGCCCGGCATCGCCCACGGCTATCACGCCACCACCTACGGGTGGCTCGTCGGCGAGGTCATCCGCCGCGTGACGGGCAAGAGCGTCGGCACCTTCTTCGACGATGAGGTGGCGCAGCCGCTCGCGCTCGAGTTCTGGATCGGGCTGCCACAGGAGCAGCAAGCGCGCGTCGCGCCGCTCATCGAGGTCGAGGAGCCGACCGACGTCGATCCCGCGATGAAGGAGCTGATCGAGCAGTTCATCGGCCCAGGGACGATGCTGTACCGCGCGCTGCACGCGCCGGGCGGCGCGATGGCCCAGGGCATCTGGAACGATCCGGTGGTGCGGGCCGCGGAGATCCCCGCAGCCAACGGCGTCACCAACGCGCGGTCGCTCGCGAAGATGTACGCGGCGACGATCGGCGAGGTGGACGGGGCCGGTCCGCTCCTCACGCCAGAGCAGCTCGATGCCGCGACCACCTGCCAGACGAGCGGCAACGACAAGTGCATCTACGTCGAGACGACGTTCGGCCTCGGCTTCTGGACGGCGTCGAGCTTCGCCCCCTACGGCGGCCCCAAGGGCTTCGGCCACTCCGGGATCGGCGGTTCGGTCGGCTTCGGCGATCCCGAGAACGGCGTCGGCTTCGGCTACGTGATGAACCAGATGCTCGCCAACTTCACCGGTGATCCCCGCAGCCGTGGCCTCATCCGCGCCGTCTACGACGCGATCGGCGTGACACCCGCCTTTGTCTGACGACCTCGTTGAGGTGGTCGACGAGCAGGGCGAGGTCATCGACGTCGTCCCCCGCCGCGTCATGCGGGCGCGGAACCTGCGCCACCGCGCCGTTGGCGTCCTCGTCCGCACCAGCGACGGCGACGTCGTGGCCCACTGCCGCGCGGGGTGGAAGGACGTGTGGCCGGCCTACTGGGACGTGGCGTTCGGTGGCGTCGTCGACCCCGGCGAGGGCTGGGAGGATGCAGCGCGACGCGAGCTGCGCGAGGAGGCGGGCATCGAGGTCGACGAGCTGGTCGAGCTGGGTGCCGGGACCTACGAGGACGACGCCGTGCGCGCCGTCGCGCGGATCTTCGTCGCCACCTCCGATGGTCCGTTCACCTTCGCTGACGGCGAGGTCGACGAGGTCGTCCGCGTGCCGTGGGATGAGCTGCGCGCCTGGATGGGCGAGCGCACGTGCTGCCCCGACACCGCGGCCATGGTCCTGCCCCTCCTGCCGTAGCGGGCCGATCTGGCGTGCGTTAGCGCGCCTCTGGAGCGCGCCAACGCACGCCAGAAGCGCCGGACAGCCGGCCGGACTAGACCATCGCGGTGACCAGCACCGAGATCGTCCAGCGGTTCTTCGACGACTTCGCCCGCCTCGACGTCGACGCCATCCTCGACCACTTCACCGACGACGGCGTCTACCACGACATGCCCGTGCCGGGTGATCCGGCCGTCGGCAAGGACGCCATCCGCGCCAAGATCGAGTACCTCGCACCGGTGGACCACATGACCTTCGACATCGCCCGCATGGTCGAAGACGCCGACACCGTCCTCGCCGAGCGGGTCGAGACGTGGCACTTTGGCACCGGCGAGACGGTCACGCTGCCGGTCATGTGCACGATCGAGCTGCGCGACGGCAAGATCGCCGCCTGGCGTGAGTACTGGGACTTCCAGACGCTCATGTCGGCGCTGCCCCAGTCCTTCCTCGACTCGCTGCCGCTCTGATGCACGACCTCGTCGTCCGGGGCGGGACGATCGTCGACGGCACCGGCGCGGCGCCGTTCACCGGTGACGTCGCGATCGACGGTGGGCGCATCAGCGAGGTCGGTCAGGTCGCCGGCCAGGCCCATCGCGAGATCGATGCCGACGGCCTCCTGGTCACGCCCGGTTTCGTCGACATCCACACGCACTACGACGGCCAGATCACATGGGACCCGCTGCTGACGCCGTCGTGCTGGCAAGGCGTCACCACCGTCGTGATGGGCAACTGCGGCGTGGGCTTCGCGCCCGTCCATCCCGACCGGCGGGAATGGTTGATCGGTTTGATGGAGGGGGTCGAGGACATCCCCGGAGCCGCGCTCTCCGCCGGCATCCAGTGGTCCTGGGAGTCCTTCCCCGAGTACCTCGACGCCGTCGACGCGCTGCCGAAGGCGCTCGATGTCGGCGCGCAGGTGCCTCACGGCGCGGTGCGCGCGTACGTCATGGGCGAGCGCGGCGCGCGCAACGAGCCGGCGACACCCGAGGACATCGACGCGATGGCAGCACTCGTCGCGCAGGGGATCGAGGCCGGCGCGCTCGGCTTCTCGACCTCGCGGACGCTCGCGCACCGCGCCATCGACGGCGAGCCCGTTCCTGGGACCTTCGCCGCGACAGACGAGCTGTTCGGCATCGGCGCCGTCCTCGGCCGGCTCGGCTCAGGCATCTTCGAGCTCGCCCCTGCCGGCGCGCTGGGCGAGGACCTGGCGGCGCCGGAGCGGGAGATGACGTGGATGCGCGAGCTCGCTTCGCGCATCCGCCGGCCAGTGACGTTCGCGCTCACGCAGAACAACGAGGACCCGACGGCGTGGCGACTGATGCTCGACCTCGCGGGTGCCGCAGCGGCCGCCGGCGCCGACGTGCGGCCTCAGGTCCACGCTCGCACCGTCTCGCTGCTGCTCGGGCTGCAGACCTTTCACCCGTTCAACTTCACGGCTGCGTGGGCGGAGATCGGCCTGCTGCCGCTGGCTGACCAGGTGCGGACCCTCCGCGACCCGGCCTACCGGGCGCGCATCGTCGCTGAGCTGGCCGCGCTCGACGACCCCGTCGTCCGCGGCTTCATGGGCCCGGACCGCGTCTACCTGCTCGGCGACCCGCCGAGCTACGAACCGGCCGCGAGCGACAGCGTCGCCGCGATCGCTCGGGCGAGCGGCTGCTCGGCGGAGGACGCCATGCTCGACCTGCTGCTCGAGGACGACGGCCGCCAGCTGCTCAACGCGCCGGTGCTCAACTACAGCGACGGCAACCTTGACGCCGTACACGAGATGCTCGTCCACCCAACGAGCGCGTTCGGCCTCGGCGACGGCGGCGCCCACGCGGGCCAGACCTGCGATGCCAGCGCGACGACGTTCCTTCTGACCCACTGGGCCCGCGATCGCGACGGCGAACGGCTGTCGCTCGAGCTCGCGGTTCACAAGGCGACGCAGGCGACCGCCCGGCTCTACGGGCTCGGTGATCGCGGTGCGCTCCTGCCGGGCCTGAAGGCCGACCTCAACCTCATCGACCACGAGCGGCTCCAGCTCCGGCGGCCGGAGAAGGTGCAGGACCTCCCCGGTGGCGCGGGGCGGCTGATCCAGCGAGCCGATGGCTACGTCGCCACGATCAACGCCGGCGCGGTCGTGCAACAGGAGGGTGAGGACACGGGCGCGCGTCCTGGCGTGCTGCTCCGCGGGATGCGGTGATCGCGAGCGGAGACGCCAGACTGGCCGGGTGACCAGCCCGACCCAGGAGGCCTCGAGACGGCGGACGTTCGCCATCATCAGCCACCCCGACGCGGGCAAGACGACCCTGACAGAGAAGTTCTTGCTCTACGGCGGCGCGCTCAACACGGCCGGCGCCGTGAAGGCGCGGGGCGAGCGGCGGTCGGCCACGTCGGACTGGATGGAGCTCGAGCAGAAGCGCGGCATCTCGATCACCTCGACGGTGCTGCGGCTGCCCTACCGCGACTGCGCGCTCAACCTGCTCGACACCCCCGGGCACCGTGACTTCTCTGAGGACACCTACCGGGTGCTCGCGGCCGCGGACGCCGCGATCATGGTCCTCGACGCGGCGAAGGGCATCGAACCGCAGACCCTCAAGCTGTTCGAGGTTTCACGCCAGCGCGGCCTGCCGCTGCTCTCGTTCATCAACAAGTGGGACCGGCCGGGGCGCGGGCCGCTCGAGCTGATCGACCAGATCGAGGCCCAGATCGGTCTGCGCCCGACGCCGGTCACGTGGCCGGTCGGCATCGCCGGCGACTTCCGTGGCGTGGTCGACCGGCGCACCGGCGACTTCATCCGCTTTACCCGCACCGCGCGTGGCGCGACGGCGGCGCCGGAGGAGGTCGTGCCTGCCGACCGGGCCGCGGCCGAGGAAGGCGACGCGTGGCGGGCGGCGCAGGACGAGCTCGGCCTGCTCAAGGCGGTCGGCGCCGACCTCGAGCCCAAGCTCTTCCTCGACGGCGAGTCGACGCCGGTGTTCTTCGGTTCAGCGCTGACCAACTTCGGCGTGCGCCTGCTGCTCGACGCCGTCGTCGAGCTGGCTCCGCCGCCCACGCCGCGGCTCGACGTCAACGACAAGCCCCGCTCGCTCGACGCACCGTTCTCCGGGTTCGTGTTCAAGGTGCAGGCCAACATGGACCCGAGCCACCGCGACCGCATCGCCTTCTTCCGTGTCTGCTCCGGCCGGTTCGAGCGCGGCATGGTCGTGACGCACGGTCCGACCGGCAAGCCGTTCGCCACCAAGTACGCGCACTCCGTCTTCGGGCAGGAGCGCGACACGATCGAAGAGGCCTTTCCCGGCGACGTCGTCGGCCTCGTCAACGCCACCGACGTGCGCGTCGGCGACGCGCTGTACGTGGACGAACCCGTGGAGTTCCCCCGCCTCCCGAGCTTCGCCCCCGAGCACTTCAGCGTCATCCGCGTCCGCGACACGGGGAAGTTCAAGCAGTTCCGCAGGGGCATCGCCCAGCTCGACGAGGAGGGCGTGGTCCAGGTGCTGCGCGATCGCGACATCGGCGATCAGGCGCCGGTCCTCGCCGCGGTCGGACCGATGCAGTTCGAGGTTGCGATCCACCGGCTGGAGAACGAGTTCGGCGCACCCGTCGAGCTCAGCGCGACCGCCTACCGGGTGGCGCGCCGCACCGACGTGTCGTCGGCGCCGGCGCTCAAGGCGATGCGGGGCGTCGATGTCCTCGAGCGGGCCGACGGCAGCCTCTACGCGCTGTTCGAGAGCACCTACTGGCTCGAGCGCATCGAGCGGGAGCAACCCGAGCTCGTCCTCGAGCGCCTCATCGCCGAGGGCGCCGTCGGCTAACCCCGGTTCTTGCGGCACTTGTCGACGAAGACCCCGCGCATCTGCCGCAAGAACGCGTGGTGGCGATGCTCAGGGGCAGCGGACGCCGTCCTCCGGCACCGTCTGGTCGATGAGGTAGGCGACGACGATGTCGTCGATGCACGGCTTGCCATCGCTCACGACCGTGTGGCTGGATCCCTCGTTGGTGACGAGGATGCCGTTGGCCAACGTCTCGGCGACCTCGACACCGGCCGCGTAGGGCGTGGCCGGGTCGCCCGTCGTCGATACCACGAGGATGGGCGGAGCGTCGGGGGCGACGACCGGCTCGAGCGGCTGTGGTGGTGTCGGCCAGACCGCGCAGCGGATGTAGTCGTTCACGAGCGCCTCGCCGAGGTGCGGGCTCTTCCGCGCGGTCGCCTTGGCCGCCGCCATGATCGCGTCTGGCTCGGTGGGCCAGCTCTGATCGAGGCAGTTGACCGCGAAGTAGATCTCGGAGCTGCTCGCCTCCAGGTAGAAGTCGGCGAGCCGGACGATCTGCGAGCCGTCACCGTCGAGGGCCACGGCGAGCGCATCCTGGAGGATTGGCCAGCTCTCCTTCGAGTAGAGCGCCACGCCGATGCCGAGGTTGGCCTCACCGGGGCCCATCGGGCGGTCGGCGTCGGGCGCCTCGAGCCCGTCACCCTGCTCGGCCAGCTGGAGCACGCGATCGACGGCGGCCTCCGCGTCAGGGCCGATGCTGCAACCCGCGTCGGCGTTGCAGTCGGCGATGAACGCGGCGAGCGCCTGCTCGAAGCCGGCGGCCTGCTCGTCGGCCAGCTCGAGGCCGCTGGCACCGAGCTCGACCACACCGTCGATCACCATCGAGCGGATGTTGCCGGGGAAGAGGTCGGCGTACACCTGGCCGATCGACGTGCCGTAGGAGAAGCCGAGGTAGCTCAGGTGCTCGTCGCCCATCGCGGCCCGGACGGTATCCATGTCCCGTGCCACCTCGCGGGTTCCGAGGTGGGGGAGCACGTCGCCAAACTTCTCCTCGCAGTCGGCGACGTAGCGGTTGGTGGTGTCGAGCAGCGCCGCGGCATCCTCTGGCGCGTCGATGCTGGCGTCGACGCTGTAGAGCTCGTCGACCGGGATGCCGCAGCTGACCGGCGCGCTCTCGCCGACGCCTCGGGGGTCGATGCCGACGAAGTCGAACCGCTCCGTGATGGCGTCGGGCAACTGGTTGGCGAGGGTCTCGGCGAAGTCGGTCGCCGTCGCGCCGGGGCCGCCAGGGTTGACGAACAGCGGGCCGATGCGGTCGCCCGACGCCGGCACGCGGTGCACGCCGAGCTCGATGTGCTCGCCGTCCGGCTCGTCGTAGTCGAGGGGGACCTCGACTGTCGCGCACTCGGCGCCACCGCAGTCCGACCAGTCGATGGGCTCGGGCGTGAACCCCTCCGGGCCCTCGAGCGGCTCGTGGCCCGCTGTCGTAGTCGTCGCGTCGTCGTTCGCGACCGTCCCGTTGTCGTCGTTGGAGCAGGCCGCGCCGAGCAGCGCGAGGGCAACGAGCGCGGTGATCAGCGAGCGACGCATCGCAGCAACGTACCGGTGTTCACCCCCGAGGCGGGCTCACCTTGTAGACCAGCGTGCCGGACGCCGCCGGCTTGCCGCTTGCGGTCGTGACCTCCGCGCGGCAGAACACGATCGACCGGCCCCGCTGCTCGACCCAGCCCTCGGCGATGGCGTCCTCACCGACGACGGCACCGAGGTAGCGGATGTCCATCGTGATGGTCATGTAGATCCAGCCGAGGTCGTACGCGGCGCCGACGGCGGGTACGACGACGGTGTCGATCAGCGTGGCGATGGCGCCGCCGTGGACCATGCCGGCCGGCTGCTCGAGCTCTGGTCGGAAGGGCAGCCGCATGCGGCAGTAGTCGGTCTTGATCTCCTCCACGACCAGGCCGACGACGTTCGGGAAGTACGTCCGGTCCCAGTGGGGGAACTTCGCCCATCGGGCGGCGACGTCATCGGGCAACGGGGGGTGGCCATCGGCGTGCACCGGGAGACGCTATCCGCCGCTCCTACACTCCCGAGGTGGGCGCGGGGGAGGTGCGGCGACGGCGGACCCTCATCGGCCTGGTGGTCTTCTCCGGCGTCGGTGTCATCGCGTCATGGTTGGTCGCCGACAGCGATCTCGACGGCCGGCCGGTCACCGGCACCGGCGCCGAGCAAGCCGGCGCCAGCGATGCCCCCGCCGCCGAGGACGAGGTGCCGCCGTACGACGGTCTGGTCGACCCCGCGTCGTCCGGCCAGCCGTTCTACGGGTCGACCGTGGACGGGCTGCTCACCTTCCGTGGCAACCCGACGCGCTCGTACTACGGGAAGGGACCGGTGCCGCGCGAGCCGCAGGTCCTCGTGCGCTTCCCCGACGAGGCCATGTGCTCGCACTCAGCGGTCGGCAACGAGGACAGGGTGTGGTGCGGCTCGGGCTGGACCGGGCAGCCGGCGGTGTTCGAGCGTGACGGTCGGCGCTGGGCCGTGTTCGGCGCCTACGACCGCAACATCCACTTCCTCGACGCCGTCTCGGGCGATCGCATCCTCCCGGACTTCCCCACCGGCGACATCATCAAGGGCTCGGTGTCGATCGACCCCGACGGCTATCCGCTCGTCTACTCGGGGTCGCGCGACAACTACGTCCACGTGGTCGCCTTCGACCGGCTGGTCCCGACCGAGCTGTGGTCGCTGTCGGCCGACGCGGTCTCGCCGACGCTGTGGAACAACGACTGGGACGGCTCGCCCCTCATCCTCGGCGACTACATGGTGCAGGGCGGCGAGAACTCCCAGCTCCACATCGTGAAGCTCAACCGCGGCTACGGCTCAGACGGCAAGGTGACGGTCGACCCGGAGCTCGTGTTCAACGCGCCCGGGTGGGACGACGAGCTGCTGCAAGCCATCGGTGACCACCAGGTCTCGATCGAGAACTCAGTCGCAGCGGTTGGCAACACGATCTACTTCTCCAACGGCGGCGGGCTGGTGCAGGGATGGGACCTCACCGGGATCGAGGACGGCAAGGAGCCGGTGCGCACGTTCCGCTTCTGGAGCGGCGACGACACGGACGCGTCGATCGCGATCGACGATGCCGGCATGCTCTACGTCGCGTCCGAGTACGAGCGCGGCACCGCCCGGTCGAGGGAGGTCGGCCAGCTGCAGAAGCTCGACCCCTCGAAGCCGAAGGCGCCGCTTGTCTGGTCGATCAAGGACCTCGACACGAACCCCGCCGGCATGTGGGCGACCCCCGCGCTGCACCGCGACGTCGTCTACGTCGCGACCAACGGCGGGCGCTTGCTCGCCGCTGACCGCGCCACGGGCGCGATCCGGTGGGAGAAGCATCTGCCCGGCCCCACGTGGCAGTCACCGGTCGTCGTCGACGACGTCCTCGTCCAAGGCGACTGCGAGGGGACGCTGCACGCATACGACGTGCGGGACACGACGACCGAGCCGCCCGAGCTCTGGTCGATCGAGCTCGGCGGCTGCATCGAGTCGACGCCCGCGGTCTTCAAGGGCCGCATCTACGTCGGGACGCGGAGCGGGTTCTTCTTCGTCCTCGGCGACCGGCCGACGAAGAAGAGCTAGGTCGTGCTCTTCTTGGTCGCGCGCTTGCGCGGTGTGGGGGTGGTCGCCGGCGTGTCGACCTTGTCGGCCAGGCGGAGCAGGGCCTCGACCTCGCGCTCGAAGCCGTCGGCCAGGTCCTGCACGTCGGGCGCCAGCTCCGGGCACGCCATGACGCCGACGTCGAGGTTGCCCATGTTGGACAGGACGGTGACGTTGAGCCCGGACCCCTCGATGAGCGGACCCATCGGGTAGGTCGCCAGCACCCTGCCGCCCGCGCAGTACAGCGGGATGGGCGGACCGGGCACGTTGGACACGACGAGGTTCTGCACCGGCCGGTGGCGGTCGGCCAGCTTCGATGAGGAGTAGAGGCGCGCCGCGAGGTTGGCGAGCGCAGGTGGCGCCGACTCGGCGAGCTGCATGATCGTCTCCGCGCCGAGCGCGCCGTGGAGCTCCTTCGCGCCCTTCGTGCTCTCCTTGATGAGCTCGTAGCGCTCGAGGGAGTCGTCGACCTGAACCGGCAGCGCCACGAACATCGACGACACGAGGTTGGTCTCGACCGGCCCGTCCCCACCGCCGCCGATCGAAACCGGGCAGGAGACGACGAGCGGCTGGTCGGGCAGGCCGTCGTGGTCGACGAGCCAGTCGCGCAGCCCGCCGCACGTGGCCGCGAGGACGACGTCGTTGATCGTGCCGCCCAGAGCGTTCTTGATGCGCTTCATGTCGTCGAGGGCGACGCCCCCGTAGGCGACCGCGCGGTGCGCCGTGAGCGCGCCGTTGAACGGCGTGTGCGGCGCGGTGAACGGCAGCGCAGCCGACGGCTTGGAGTCGTCACGGTTGGCGAGCAACGTCGAAGCCATGCCACGGGTTGCGCCGACGAGACTCGAGGCCATCCGCCACATCTCGGCCGGACGCTGCGCGACCGAGGCGAGCGCGTGGGTGACGAGGTCGAAGTCGCTCGGCTGCTCCTCGCCCTGCCACGGCACCTCGGGCGGGTCGTAGGTGGCGACCTCGGGCGTGAGGTCGAAGAGGTGGACCATCAGGTCGGCGCCGGACACGCCGTCGATGGCGGCGTGGTGCATCTTCGAGACGAGCGCGATGTTGCCATCCTCGAGGCCCTCGACGTACCACATCTCCCACAGCGGCTTGCGCCGGTCGAGCGGGCGGCTGGCGATGTCACCGACCAGCTCGGCCAGCTCCACCATCGAGCCCGGGTTCGGCACCGCGACCCTTCGGATGTGCTGGTCGATGTCGAAGGCCTCGTCCTCGATCCAGAGCGGGCGGGCGATCTTGAAAGGGACCTCGACCAGCCGGCGCCGGAACGGCGGCAGGAGGTGGATCCGCTCCATGAGCAGCTGCTTCAGCCTCTCCACGCTGAAGTCGTCGACGCCGCTCGGGTCGACGATGATGGTGCCGACCACGTGGAAGTGCGACGTAGGCGTCTCCATGTAGAGGAACGAGGCGTCCATGCCCTTGAGTCGCTGCATCCGTGTGCTTCCTATCTATTGGTTCTCGACGGCGTAGGCCTTCGCCCAGCCGTAGTCGGCCTTGCCGGCCGGTGATCGGACGATCTGATCGACGCAGACGATGCCGCGCGGCACCTTGTACCCGGCGACCTGGTTGCGACAGGTGTCCTGCAGGTCAGTGAGGTCGACGGTCGTACCGGCTCTGGGCTGGACCACGGCGGTCACCCGCTCGCCCCACCTCTCGTCCGGCACGCCGACCACAACGCAGTCGAACACGTTTGGATTCGCCTTGCAGGCGGCCTCGACCTCCTCTGGGAAGATCTTCTCCCCGCCGGAGTTGATGCTGCCCGAGCCCCGCCCGAGCAGGGCGACGGTGCCGTCCTCCTCGACCGTGGCCATGTCACCTGGCAGCACCCACCGCACGCCCTGGTACTCGATGAAGGTGCGGGCCGTCTTCTCGTCGTCGCCGTAGTAGCCGAGGGGGATGTGGCCGCGGCGGGCGAGCCTGCCGACGGTGCCGCTGCCGGGGTCGACCGGCTGCCCATCGTCATCGAGCACCGCCGTCTGGTCGTTGACCGAGAACCGGGGGCCGCCGGCGCCGGAAGCGGCGTTGCCGAGCGTGCCGGTCTCCGAGGAGCCGAAGCCGTCCACGACCATCGTGTTCGGCAGCAGCTCGGCCAGTTGCGCCTTGGTCGACGCGGACAGGATGGCGCCGCCCGAGCCGATGGCGAGCACCGTGCTCGGGTCGTACTGGTCGCGGTTAGCAGCCAGCTCGTCGGCGAGAGGACGGGCCATCGCGTCGCCGACGATGACCACCATGTTCACTGCCTCGGTGCTGACCAGCTTCCAGATCGTCGCGGGATCGAAGCGACCGCCGGGCGGGATGACGATCTTGCCGCCGGTGAACATCGTGTGGAATGCGAGCCAGTGGGCGCTCGCGTGCATGAACGGCGGCGTAGGCAGCGCGCTCATGCCACCGGACGCGCTCACCCGCTCGGCCAGCTGCTCGGGGGTCTTGACCCAGTCACCCATCTGGAACGGGTCGCCGCCGCCCATCGCCGCGAAGAAGATGTCCTCGTGGCGCCACAGCACGCCCTTTGGCATGCCGGTGGTTCCGCCCGTGTAGACGATGTAGAGGTCATCGCCGGACCGCTCGGGGAAGCTGCCGCGATCCACCGGCTGTGCGGCCAGAGCGTCCTCGTAGGCGACCTCGCCGGGCACGGCAGCGGCCTCGCCGCTGTCATCGTCCACCACGAGGAGCGTCGTCAGCTTTGGCACATCGGGGAGGACCGCGGCGACCTTGCCGGCGAACGCGCGGTGGTAGACGAGCGCGACGAGGTCGGCGTCGTCGAACAGGTAGCGCAGCTCGCCCTCGACGTAGCGGAAGTTCACGTTGACCGGGACTGCCCGCAGCTTGAAGCAGGCGAGCATGCCCTCCAGGTACTCCGTTCCGTTGGTGAGCTGCAGACCGACGTGGTCGCGCTCGCTCACTCCCTGCGCGGCGAGGTGGTGGGCGAGCTGGTTGGCCCTGGCGTCGAGCGCGTCGTAGGTCAGCCGGCGCTCGGAGGTCACCAGCACGTCTCGATCCCCGATGGCGTCGACCACGATCTCGAACAGGTCGGCGAGGTTGAAGGAGCGGCCCACCGCCGGAGTGTATGACGACCCGTCAGATCCGGCCCAAGGGCGGTGGTCGGGCGCTGTGGGAGCATTCGGCGCTGTGGAGCGACTGAGCGGCCTCGACGCGAGCTACCTCTACACGGAGTCGCCGTCGCTGCACATGCACACGCTGAAGATCAGCATCCTCGACGTCAGCGAGGTGCCGGGCGGCTACAGCTTCGAGCGGGTGAAGGAGGTCCTGGCCGAGCACCTCCATCTGCTGCCGCCGTTCCGCCGCCGGTTCGTGCCTGTGCCCTTGTCGCTGCACCACCCCGTGTGGGTCGAGGACGCGGGGTTCGACATCGACAACCACGTGCGGCGCACGACCGCTCCCGCGCCCGGTGGCCCGCGCGAGCTGGACGCGGTGATCTCCGACATCGCGTCGACACCGCTCGACCGATCCCGGCCGCTCTGGGAGGTCTGGGTGGTAGAGGGTCTCGAGGACGGCCAGGTCGGCTTCGTCGGCAAGATCCACCACACCGCGGCGGACGGGGTCGCGGCATCGGCTCTGCTCGCCAACGTCATGCGCCTCGAGCCTGGCGAGCTGCACCCGGACCCGCCGTCGCGACCGTGGTGGCCGCAGCCCATCCCAGGCGCGCGGCGCCTCGTGCTGGACGCGCTGCGCGACCTCGTCCTCATGCTCGTCCGGCTGCCCGCGCTCATCTACGAGACGGCCAAGAAGGTGCGGCGCGTCGTCCAAGTGCGGCGCGAGGCCGACACCGACGACCTGCCGCCCGGTGCCTTCGCGGGGCCGAGGACCTCGTTCAACCAGGGACTGACCCCGCGCCGGGCGTTCGGGTCGATCACGTTGCCGCTCGAGGAGTTCAAGCAGGTCAAGACCGCGTTCGGTGTGACCATCAACGACGTCGTGCTGACCGTCGTCGCCGGGTCGGTGCGCGAGTACCTCATCGGGCGGGGCGAGTCTCATGAGACGCCGCTCGTCGCGGCCGTGCCGGTGTCATCCGACGCGCCGGGGACCGTGCGGCTGCTCGGCAACAAGGTGTCGAACATGTTCACCGCGCTGCGCACCGACATCGACGACCCGGTGGAGCGGCTGCTGGCGACGAGCAGGGTCACCTCGACGGCGAAGGACCTGCAGAACGCGCTCGGCGTCGAGACGATGGAGCAGTGGGTCGAGTACACGCCGCCGAAGCCCTATGCCTGGCTGTGGCACCGCTTCGTCCCCCGCCTCAAGCGGCCGCCGATCAACTGCATCGTGTCGAACGTGCCGGGCCCGAAGCAGCCGCTGTACATCGCCGGCGCGCGCATGACGGGCCTGTTCAGCGTCGGCCCGATCCTCGAGGGCGTCGGCCTCAACGTGACCGTGTGGAGCTACCTCGACAACATGAACTTCTCGGCGATCTGCTGCCCCGACACGTTGCCGGACGTGCACGCGATCACCGAGGGCCTGCGCCACGCGCTCGACGACCTCGTCAAGGCCGCGGCAGCGCAGCCCTAGGGACGCCTACTTGCCGAAGCGGTACGTGCCGAACTGAGCGTCCATGCGGGCGTCCTGGCCCGACGTCAGCGAGTCCATGCAGCTGTCGTAGGTGTAGTCCATGAAGTTGCGGATCGGGTCGACGCCACCGCCCGCGCAGGTATCTCGCCCGACCGGGCAGCCGAAGGCTGGCGATCGCTCTGGCGCGGTGTCGGTCACGAGATCGTTCTGCTTGGAGCAACCGCCCTGGAACGTGTGGTAGAGCCCCATCCAGTGCCCGACCTCGTGGGTGGCGGTGTCACCCTCGTCGTAGTTCGTCGCCGCGCCGCCGGGGAGCGAGGAGTAGAGGACCACGACGCCGTCGTCCTTGGGGCGCGAGGCGTACGACGCCGGGAACGTCGCCCAGCCGAGCAGGTCCTGGCCGAGGTTCGCGGTGTAGATGTTCAGGTCGTCGGCGGTCCCTTGGCGCAGCGCGTTCTTCATCTGCGCCTCGGTCGAGGTGCTGGGGTTGAGCGCGAACCAGGACGCGTTGGTCGTTCGGTCGGTGGCGACCAGCTGGAAGCTCCAACCAGTGCCGGCGAAGGCGCTGTTCAGCACGCTCATCTGCGCGACGACCATCTGGTCCGACACGTCGCCAGCCGTCCCGGCGCCGTTGTTGATGACGTGGAAGTACACGCTGATGGTGCCGCCAGCCGGGGGCGGTGTGCCGCCGCCTCCGCCGCCGCCACCGGGCTTGCCGTTGGACGCCGAGCCCGACCGGGCCAGCTCGGCGCGGTAGGCGGCCTCGACGTGGGGTTCCTTGACCTTGCCGTTCTTGGAGCGGGCGTAGTCGGACGGACTGGCCTCGTCGTGCAGCTCGTCGCAGTGCTGGTCGCTCTCGACCGCCGGCGCCTCGAGCTCGCTCGAGCTCACCGATCCGGGGACGAGCCCCATGAGGCCCAACGTCGCGACCCCGACCATCATCACGCGTGCCCGCCGCATGCTGCCCTCCGCCCGCTCGTGTTGGCAGAAGGGTACCGCTATTAGTCGTCGTCGCCTGCGCCCTCGTTCTCCTCGTCGGCTTCGTCGCCGACCACCGCGAACGACTCGTCGAGCTGGACGTCGACCTGGCTGCCGTCGTCGAGGGTGACCTCGACCTCGTAGTAGCTCTCCTCGTCTCCGACCTCGGTCTCGGAGACGGTGCCGCCCCCGGTGTGCGCCAGCGCCGCGGCCGAGGCCTTGTCAAGCGCGGACCCGCCGATCGGGCCCTCGGAGTCGTCGGAGCCGCCGGCGACGGCGATGGTCGTGCCGGCGGCTCCGGCGACGACGACGAGGGTTGCTGCTGCGAGGGTGAGCTTGGTGCGTCGGTTCATGGTTCCATCGTGCACCATCACGCCTGAACCCCTCCTGACTCAGGTGCCAGGGGTGAAGGAGCGCAGTTCAACCCGTGCCACGCCGCCCGCCACCTTCTCCTCGAGCACCAGGCCGATGCCGGGGGCGTAGTGCTTGAGCTCGATGGTCTCAGGGGCCAGCGGCGTCCAGTCCCTGGTGGTGACGAGGTCGGCGATGGGCTTGCCGTCCACGACCTCGGTGGCGCCGACGGCGATGATCTCCGCCATGTCCTCGGCCTCACCGGCGTAGAACTCCTGGCGGAAGGCGTCCCCGACCTTCGGGGCAGCCGGCATGACGATGCCGGGCAAGGCGCCGTCAACACCCGCCTCCCACGCGCCCTCGGTGCTCACGACCTTGCCGTTCTCGAACTCCTCGGTCGCCTCGCCGAGATACCAAACGGCGCCGTCGCTGTCCTGCGCGAACCAGTCGAAGGTGTCCTCGACCAGCTCGCCGTTGATGGTGACCGTGTCGCGCACCACAAGCGCGGAGATGCCGAGGATCATCTTGCGCTCGTCGGTCACGACGACCTCGATCCGCTCGGTCTCGCCGTCGGACGTGCCCTCGTACACCCAGCGCGAGCCGGGGAGCAGCGGCATGAAGGGATTGTCGATGGTGTCCACGAAGTCGGCTGGATCGAGGACCGGCTTGTAGTCGCCCCCGTCGCCGGGGTCGATGACGGGAGCGACGGTGGTGGACGTCGTCGTGGGCGCGTCAGCGGTCGTGCTGGGCGAGTCGGAGCCGCAGGCCGCCGCGAGCGAGGCGGCGAGGGCGAGGGCGATGGCGGTGCGGGCGGAGGCGCGGTGCATGACGGCAAGGCTGCGCCGCGGTGGCTGACCGCTACCTGACCGCCAGCCGACGGCAGTTCAGCACGGGTTCAGGCGGGGTCGCCCACGATCCGCCAGCCACTGCGACACTGGAAACGCTCGAGGACGCCATGAAGCTGCTGCTGGTCGAAGACGACGAGAAGATTGCCAATGCGGTGGCGCGCGGGCTGCGCGCCGAGGGCTTCACGGTGGAGGTCGCGGCCGACGGTGACGACGGCCTGTGGAAGGCGACCGAGGGCGCGTACGACCTCATCGTGCTCGACATCATGCTGCCGCGACGCAACGGCTACCAGGTGTGCGCCGATCTGCGGGCGGCGGGGGACTGGACGCCGATCCTCATGCTCACAGCCAAGGATGGTGACCTCGACGAGGCCGAGGCCCTCGACACGGGAGCCGACGACTTCTTGTCCAAGCCGTTCTCGTTCCCGGTGCTCGTCGCGCGCGTGCGGGCGCTGCTGCGGCGGACCGGCGGGCGCGCGCCAGTCCCGCTGGAGGCCGGCACGGTGCGCATCGACCCCGGCGAGCGTCGTGCGTGGGCCGGCGGCGAGGAGGTCGCGCTGACGGCGCGCGAGTTCGACCTGCTGGAGTTCTTCGTGCGGCGCGCTGGGCAGGTGGTCTCGAAGGACGAGATCCTGGCCGGGGTCTGGGACGACGACTTCGATGGCGACCCGAACATCGTCGAGGTGTACGTCGGCCGCATCCGTCGCAAGCTCGGTGACCCGGCGGGGCATCCGATCGAGACGCTGCGGGGCGCGGGCTACCGGATGGTCAGCCCGTGAGGCGGTTCGCGACGCTGCGGTTTCGCATCACCGCGCTCGCCACCGTCGTTGTGGTCGTCGTGCTCGTGCTGGCCGGCGCCGGTGTCGTCGCCGCTCAGAAGCGCTCGCTCACCGAGGACCTCAACGAGAACTTGTCCCAAGCAGCGGCCAACATCGAAGCCGCGATCGAGGGCGGCCAGGTGCCCAAGGTGCTCGGCGGCTTCGGCGATGACGACGCGCTGGCGCAAATCGTCGCGGCGGATGGCGAGGTGCTCGCGGCGACGCCGAACGTGCCCCCCGGCGAAGCCCTCGCTCCCTTCCCCCCGAAGGATCGGACCGAGGTGCTCCGAACCGTCGAGCGAACTGCGCCGGTCGAGGGGACCTTCCGGGTCGCGTCGCGAACCGTGGCCACACCCGACGGCGTGCTGACGGTGCACGTCGCCGGCACGCTCGACGACATCGAGGACAGCGCCCGTGCCCTCGTCTCCGCGCTGACGGTCGCCATCCCTCTCGTGGCCGTGCTCATGGCCGGGCTGGTCTGGTGGCTGGTCGGTCGCACCCTCCGACCCGTCGAGGCGATCCGGGCCGAGGTCGCCGACATCGGCGGGTCCGACCTCCACCGGCGCGTCCCCGAGCCGCCGGGCGGCGACGAGATCGCCGGCCTCGCCCGCACGATGAACGAGATGCTCGACCGGCTCGACGAAGCGGCGCGGCGCCAGCAGCGGTTCGTAGCCGACGCGTCGCACGAGCTGCGGGGGCCGTTGACCAGGATCCGCTCGGAGCTCGAGGTCGACCTCGCCTACCCCGAAGGTGCGGACCTCGCCGCGACCCACCGCAGCATGCTCGAGGAGGCCGACGGACTGCAGCGCCTCGTCGCCGATCTCCTCGCGCTCGCCCGCAGCGACGCCGGTGCGCTGGTCACCCCCCGCGATCCCGTCGCGCTCGACGACGTTGCGCGGCGTGTCGCGGCCGAGCTGCCGACCCGCGATGGCGTGCGGGTCGATGTCGCTGCTGCCGCCCCGGTGGAGGTCGCGGGCGATGCCGACCAGCTGGCCCGCGCCATCAGGAACATCGCCGAGAACGCGGTGCGCCACGCCAGCTCGGTCGTCACGATGGCGGTCGCCAGCGACGGTGGCGACGCGGTGCTCAGCGTCGAGGACGACGGGCCCGGCATCCCACCCGACGAGCGCGAGCGGGTCTTCGAGCGCTTCGCCCGCCTGGACGAGTCCCGCACCGGAGCTACCGGCGGCGCCGGGCTCGGCCTCGCCATCGCGCGCGACATCGCCACCGGCCACGGCGGCACCCTCACCGTCGAACCCGGCGAGGGCTCCGGCGCTCGCCTCGTCCTGCGCCTGCCCGCCCGGCGATGACCCGCTCGGACTCGGTCCTGGACTGGTTCTTCAGGAGTCGGACGACCGGACGGCTCGCCATCGTCCAGCTCCCGAACTTTCCATTGGTGATCTACTTGGCGGCCACCACGTTTCGACTAGCGCTCCATCCAAGCGGCACGTTCGGTGGAGCAGTGACGGCGATCGCGGGTGTGAGCCTGGCCTGGTGGTCGGTCGATGAGATCGTGCGGGGCGAGAGCCCGTTCCGCAGACTTCTCGGAGGGGTCGTCCTCGTCGGACTCGCTCTGAACCTGCTGATGCGTTGATCGCGCTGAGGGCGCCAACGGTAGGGTTCCTCCACTCCCCGGGGACGTAGCTCAGCTGGCTAGAGCACCTGCTTTGCAAGCAGGGGGTCGTGGGTTCGAGTCCCATCGTCTCCACCAGAAAAGCCCTGGTCAGCGCCGTTGTTTCGACCACGATCGAACGTCAAAGCGCCCGTCGTGACCTTGGCGTGACCTAAGCGTGACCTAACGAGGACGGCACGAGCCGTCATCAGGCACCCCTCCGGAGCACGAGGCGGCATGCCGATCTCGCACCCCCGGGCGCGCATCTGCGCGTGATCGAGACGCGCCACGCCGGCGAGCCCGGCAGTGTGGCGGGGTTGCTGCCCGAGTTCCCGGATCTCGATGTGGCGGACTTGAGCGCGGCAGCGAGCGGGGCCAGGACCGACCTCAGCGCGACGTGAGAGCGCGATGCATCTGACAAGGGACTCAAGAAGAGCCGCGGCGCGGTCGGCCGCGCATCGTCGAATCAGCACGCGGGCTCCCGTGGACTGATTCCGCTGCGGCCTGGAGTGCCTGCTCGACCGCGATCCCGTGGGCGGCGGCCATCCGATGTATCGCCTCCGCGACGAACGCCTCTCTGCTCATGTCGAGGCAATGTGCGCCATACGTGATCAGGGCGTCCGCCTCGGGTTCGACGTTCAGTGGTCGGGGGAGCGGGACGACCTTGCGCACATGGGCGATCGGGAGCGCGATGGTCGTCGCCTCGGCCACCACGTAGCTGCTGAGCTCGGGCTCGAGAGTCACCACTACGCGCCGTCCCGCTTGGGGACCGTAAACCTCGGCGACGCGCCCGCGGATCTCGGTGGAACCCCACGGGATCATGACTTCGTCGTCGTAGTGCAGTTCGATGTTGATCAACGGGGCCGACCTCATCGCTTCACTGTTGCCGCGCCGACGTCATCGCACCGACGCCTTTCGCCCGCCAGCAGCTCGGGACCGGGTCCGGGAGGTTCGCGGTCTCGGCGACGGGCGGACGCTCATGAGGAAGCGAGTCGGGTCGAAGCTGTCGGCGCAACCGGCGTGACGCCGGCCGGAGCCGGGGAATCGCTCGAACGTCACGAGTTTCGTGCGTGCATGATTCTGCACACGGTGCACTATTCTGCTCGACGTACGGTATTGTGAACGGCGAGGTGGTTAGCATGGACGTGTCGATGCCGATCAGCAGTGCTGTCCCGAGCCTGGACGGCCCGGTGCTCGTCGCGTTGGCGGCGACGACGGGCCCGGCGAGCCTCGCCGAGGTCTATCGACGGGCTGGGCGAGGGTCGAAGTCGGGGGTTCGCGAGGTGTTGCTGCGGATGGTCGAACACGGCCTTGTCCACGAGATCCCCGGCGGGTTCGTGCTGAACCGTGAGCACGTCGCAGGGCCGGCGGTGGAGATGCTCGCGGATCTTCATGGCGAGCTGGTCCGAAGGATCCGTTCGGCCGTGGATGACTGGGCCGGCGATGTGGCGCTCGTTGGGCTGTTTGGATCAGCGGCACGACGGGATGGGGACAGCTCCAGTGACATCGACGTACTCGTCGTGTCCGACGCCGAGGACCTGGACGCCCTCGTTGATCGGTTGACCATCCAGATTCGATCCTGGACCGGGAACCGCGCGCAGGTGATCGGGATGCCCGCTGCGGAGCTGCGCCGCCTACGTCGGGCCGGCGAATCGATCGTGGCGAACTGGGATGCGGAGCTCCTGGTCATCTGCGGTGACCGGCGAGCGCTGCGGAACACCGCCTGATGGCCCGCCCCAAGTCCAGGACCCAGCCCTGTGATCGGCGCGACGCGCTGAACCGGCTCGCCCAAGCAGAATCATTCGTGGTTGCCGCTGAGCTCGTCACCGCCGACGAGAGCGACGTCGCCAACCCCGGGGTCGCGGCGGCGCTCGCCGTACTGGCAGGCATCACCGCTTCCGACGCCGCATGTTGCGCGAAGTTGGGTGTTCGCTCTCGCGGCCAGTCTCACGACGAAGCTGTTGCCGTCCTCGCGACGGTCGCCCCGCTCGGCCCGGAGATGGCGAAGGACCTAAGCCGGCTCCTGAGCCGCAAAGACGACTCGCACTATGGGGTTACGTTCGTCTCGACGAGCGACGCCGACCGCATGATCGGTTGGGCCAAGCGACTCCTCGCGCGGGCGCGCGCCGCCGTCGAGGCGTAAGCCGTCAGTCACGCCAGATGGAGGGAGGCGAGGTGGGGAACTCTTCGGCGGGACGGCGTCGATGCGCTCGGATTGCGCGTCCTCGTGCCGTAGCGGCCGAGCCAGCCGGCGGGTCGTTGTCGGCCGCGTTCGCGCCGTCGGGCTCACCGTCGTGTGCGAGGTACTCCTCGATGGCCTTGGTCGCGAGAGCGCGGGGGCGATGCCGGCGCGCGCGGCTGGCATCCAGCCACGCGTGAAGGCCTGTCGGACCGCGGCCGCGGGGTCCGCCGGCGCCGTCGC
>CAYSAC010000004.1:0-6478 GCA_964428815.1 uncultured Acidimicrobiaceae bacterium
GGCAGCGGGGGCGGGGTGGCCGGCGCGGTGGGGGCGACGTCGGAGATCACCCACACGGGCGCCTCGCTGGCCTCGGCGGTGGACGCCGCGCCGGCCGCCATGTTCTCCGGCGTGACGGGGCCCTGGAGGGAGATCTGGGTACCGGTGCGCAGGGTGACGCGGTACCACTCGTTGCCGTCGGGGGAGATGAGGTCCCCCTGGACGGCCTGATTCATCGGCTTCTGGACGGGCTGATTCACGGTGGTGCCTTCCTGGTGGTTGGACGTGCGGTGATGATGGAGCGAGGGTGTGACTATTCGACGGCCTTGCCGCCGAACTTCTCCTCCAGGAGCTCCCGGATGATCAGGGAGTCCGACCGTCGGGGGAGCTTGCGAATGACCTTGACTCGATCGGCCGCGGCCCGGAGTGCCCGGGCGGTGGTCTCGGTCACCGAGACCTGGAACGTGCGTGGGTAGGTGCCCGTCCCCCGGCCGGCCCCTGGAGCCTGGCCGTCGTCCTGCGTCGTCTGCGACATGGTTTCCCCCTTCCGTGGGGTGTAGATGATCGTCACTGACGATACATGATGGACGATGGGGAGGGCTACAGCCCCGGCCGCACATGATCGGCCGGGGCGGGATAGTCCTAGTTGGTGGCGATGTGCGGCGGCATGGCCGTGAGACGCACGACGGCCTGGTAGCAGTCGGTGCAGGTGGAGAGTCGGGCTGACCCGTCGCGCGTCCACGTGCAGCCGCACGACTCGGTCAGCACGTACTTGGACTGCGAGGCGCCGTCCCATCCGTCGTGCGTGAGCGTGCAGGCCGCAGGCACCGGGCGGGTACCAGGGTGGGCGTGACGGGTGCAGCGCGGTAGCAGTTCGCCATTGCCGCCCGAGCCGTGGTCAGCGACGCTGATCTTGGTGGCCGGCTCGGAGCAGTCCACACACACCGGCGCGCCCTCGGCCGCCGCCTTCACGGCCTCTTCGATGAAGACGTCCCGGACGTCCAGCCCGTAGCGGTTGGCGTATTCCTGACGGATTTCGGCGTTGGTGGACATCTGGACTCCTCCGGGCTGGTGAGCTGCTGACTCGTCAATGATGGCACGACCCGTCAATGATTGTCAATGACGGGAGAGCACGCTCTGGACGGCGGGATCGACGCGGGCGGACGCGATCGAGATGGCCGTGAGGTCGGCGAGCTCGCCAGCCGACAGGACTGCCTTGAGCTGGCCGGCGGGCACGCCGAGGGACTGGGCGTAGGTGCGCTGGCCCTTCGTCGTGCGCCGCGTGCGCCAAAGCGCGTCCCGGGCGGGGTCGGCCACCGCCGCGGCGGCGCGCTCAGCTTGAGCGTGGGCGTAGCCGATGTCCTCCAGGCCCTGCATGACGTACTGGGCGCGCGGGCTGGGACCGGTCCGGAAGGCGCCGATGTCGAACTGGTCGGCGCCGTGCACGCTCGGCATGATCACGATTAGCCACTCCCCCGAGGGCAGGAAGTGCCAGCCGGCGGGTGTCTGGAGCCATTGCTGGCGCGAGCCGTGGAACAGGTCCAGGTCTCGCGTCTCGCTGGCGCTGACCTCCAGCACGGTCTGATCCTCGCCACCCCTGCCGCGGGTGTCGTGCTCATCGAGCGCGGCCAGCTCTTCGGCGGTGAGGCGCTCATCCGCTTCGAGCAAGGTCTCATCGCTGAACACCTCGCGGCCCGTGAGGCGCGTCAGGCCGACCAACGAGTTCCTCGAGGCCGCGCCGACGATGTCCAGCACGAGCGCCCGGCGCTTCCCGCTGGCGGCGTCGGGCCGAAGTACCCGGCCGACCATCTGCACGTAAAGCGCGTTGGACTGGGTCGGCCTGGCCACCACACACACGCTCGCGCGCGGGAGGTCGGTCCCCTCGGTGAAGATGCCGCAGTTCGAGAGCGCTTGGACGTCGCCGGCCAAGAACCGCTTGATCGCGAGCTGGCGCTCCTCGGTCGGTGTGGTGCCGTCCACGTGCTCGGTGGAGATGCCGCGGGCGGTGAGCGTGTCGGCCAGAAGCCGGCTGGTCGCCACGGTGGGCGCGAAGACCAGCCCCGGTTCGGTGGCGGCGTGCTCCAGGTAGGAATCCGCGATGATCTCTGGTGCCGAGGAGTCGGCCAGCGCCTCGCCGAGGTCGTGCTCGTTGTAGTCGCCGGCTGTGGAGCGCACCTCGCGCATCGAGAAGTCCTCCACGGTGACGCCGATCCCCTTGACGTCCACCAGGTGGCCGTTCTGGATCCCCCAGAGGATGTCGCGCTCGAACACGACCTCCTCCCAGACGTGACCAAGCCTCTTGTTGTCCTCGCGGTCCATCGTCGCGGTGAAGCCGGCCACCAGCGTCGGCCCGTTCCAGGCGCCGAGCGCTTCGAGCACCGTGAGGTAGGTCGGGGCGACGGCGTGGTGGCAATTGTGCGCCACGATCCCATCGCCTACGAGGTAGGTGTGCGTGCCCTCCACTTCGAGGTTGTAGACGTAACCGTCTGGGCACACTCCGCCGTACGTTCCATCGCCTCCCGGTTCGAGAACCTGAACACGAGCCACCCGGCGGCGTGCATCCGTTCGTCCCGGCGCCGGTCGGAGGCTTGGCGGGCCAGCGAGTAGTGGGATCCCCCGTCCACCTCCACGCACACCATCATCGTAGGGTGCGCTATGTCCAGTTTGTAGTGGTACGGGCGCTCCCCATCCCCGGGTGCCCAGATCGTCTCCAGAGGCCAGCCCAGTATCTCGGCGAGGCGGCGCTGCGGCTCGGGCGTCGGCTTGCCGTTCCCGCCCCGCTCGCGGGGCTTGTGGCCGATCCTGGCTAGCGTCGCGGTCATCTTCGCGCGGGTCTCGGGGTTGCGCATGGGGTTGCGCGCCAGCATTCGCTGCGACGCGTGCACGCGGTTCGTCCGAGCCATGCGCTCCGAGCTGATCCGGCTCACCCACGTGTCGCGATGCACGTCTGAGCAGTACGCCCGACCCGAGCGGCGGAAGACTTCCTTCCTGTTCTTCGTGGTCAGGATGACTGGCGCCCCGCACTCGGTGCACGTGGTCTGGACCGCTTTCGGCGTTCGCGTCATGAGTAAACGATACCAGCGACGCACCACGCCATAGCCTGCCGGCCGGGCACCAGCCCTGGTCAGTCAAGAGCGGGTGGTTCGGGGTGCACTCCAGTGTGGCGCCGTCCTCGAACGTGACGCGCACCATCGCGGCGGGGCGCTTGCGCATGACGCGGATGATGGGGCGCATTTCCTCGCGGCCGGTCTCCTCGTTCCACGACGGCACTAGGTCGCCGGGCTGGAGCGTTTCGATCGGCCGGCCGCCGACCAGTGTGCCGGCGGGGAAGCACTCGTCCACGATGACCAGTCCCACGGGGCCGGCGTCCAGGAGCTGATCCATCCGCTTGACGTTCCGCAGGGTCTGCACGCTGGCCACGATCACGTCGGCGTGCACGTCGTTCTGACCGGCCTTGATCACGCCCACGATGATGTGCGGCGCCACCGTGCGCAGCTTCGCCAGCGCTTGCTGCACGAGCTCGTCTCGGTGCACGAGGATGACCACCCGGCCGAAGAGCTGGTCATCGGAGATCCAGCGCGCGGCCATGTGGGCGAAGATGACCGTCTTGCCGAGGCCGGTGGCCAGGACGGCGGCGGCGCGCTTCACGCCCGAACCGAATGCCTTGCCGAACTCCGCAAGGCATTCGTCCTGGTATGGCCTAGGAGCCAGGAGCGTGGAGTCGTTGGCGGGCGTGGTCACGAGGTCGGCCATCGACGGCCGCCACCTGGACCGGACGTGCACTCACCGTCGTGCGGAGTGACCAACCGACAGTGCCATGACCGACGCCCCTCCCGCTTTCGAGACGGGCAGCGCAGCTCTTCGGCCTGATGCCAGCCCCATAGCTGGCGCCTCACGAGCGCCCCCACTGGTCGTCCACGATCGCGCGCAGGGCGGCGGGCTGGAGGCGGGCGGCGGCGACGTGAAAGCTGGTCGGGTTCCGACCGAGGCGCTCCAGCTCGGCGCGGACCGAGACGGCCAGGGCGCGGGCGGCGCGCTCAGGGAAGAGCGGACCGTAATAGTCCCGATCCTGCGTTCCGACGTTCGTGACCACGATCGTCCACGGGGTGAGTTCGCGATCGGGCGGCGGGGGTTGGGGTCGGTCGCCGCCCCACTCCGCTGGCGTGCCCTCGACGCCGACGTAGCCTCGGTGCGGGGAGTCGGGGTAGTGGCCGGCCGGCCGGACGCAGAGCGCGCCGGAGTGCGGGCCCACGGCGTCGCAGCTCGTGCTCCGCGATCGGTCCGGGAGCGGCTCGGTGAACGAGACGCCCGGCGCGGGGTCGGTGAGGAACCGTGCGCCCATCGGCCCGGCGTCGCGCAGGAGACCCTCGGCGGTGATGCCGGCGTCCTGGAGGATGGCCTTGAGGTAGGTCCGGTCATCCATCGAGTCGTCGGGGCGCGGACCGGTCATAGCGCTATCCGCCGGGTGCGGCAGAACGATGGTGCCGGGGCCCAGATCACGCCACGCCCTGCGGTGTAGCGGCCGGTACCGTCGCCGACGCCAGCGCCGCCAGAACGGGCGTGGACGTGCTCGGTGCTGGCCTCGCGCCATGCGCGGCTCCCCGTCGTCATCGTGACCACGTTGAGGGCGGCCACGACGATTACGGTACGGAAGCGGTCAAGAAGGGTGTTTCGGGGTGCGTGCAGCCCGCGCTTGAAGTAGAGCGAGGTCCGAGGACCGACCAGCACCGAGAACTCCCCCGTGGAGAACCCGGGACCACTCGCGCGGTGGCGGTGGTGAGGCGTCTGCGGTCCGAGCACAGGCGGGCGGTGGCCCGGGCACCGGTGGTCGGTCGGCTCGGTACAGCGGGCGTCCTCGCAGCGCCAGGCGTGCGGCTTGGCGGTGGTCTGCACGGCGGGAGAGCAGAAGTGCAGGTAGTGCAGGAGAACGATCGGGCGCGGCGGCGTCTGCACGGTCATGCCTTGCTCACTTTCTCCAGGTCAAGGGCCTTGTACACGCTATCCGGCAGGGCGCTGAGCGCTTCGCGGACGGCCAGGCGGCCCGTGACGGTGGCAGGGTTGCGGTGGTAGGCCACCGAGATCGCGGCGGCCACCAGCTCGGCGAGGGCGACCGCGGGGACCGCGATGGTGGCCGGGGCGCCCGCCGGCCGGCGTCGAGGACGGTAGGCGGCCCACGCGCCGAGCCAGCCCGACACGGTGCCGAGCAGTCCGGCGGCGATGAGGGCGAGGTAGAGCGTCACCGGTCCTGACCGTCCTCGGTGTCGTCATCCGGCACGATGACCTGGAGCTTGGTGAGCGGGCCCGTGATCTCGTCGCGGGAGTGGTGCTCGCCGACCGCGTAGGGGCCGATCGAGAGGAAGGGTCGCGCCGGAAAGCCGGAGAGGGGCGCGAAGACGTAGCGGTTGCCGTCCTGCGCCTGCACCTGGTCGCCGTGCTCCAGCTTGGGATCCGCGCGCTGAACGAGCTCGATCAGATTCAACCTCGCCAGGCGGACGAATCGGTCGCCGGCCGCGACTACCACGTCCGAGCCGGTCTCCTCATCGTTGGCGATGATTGTCAGCCGGCGCGACAATTCATCGCGTCGCACCACGCAATTCACGCGCACCTTGTCCCCGTCTTGGAATTTCATCGCGAGTACTCCATCTCAATCGTCGTGGTCGGGTCGATGGCGGGGGCTGGTCGGGGATTGTGGCCCGTGAGGAATGTCAGGGCGACGATCGCGAGAATGAATCCGCCGACCAGCCCGAGCGCGATCTGCTGGAGGCTGGTCATCGGTATCGGTCGCTCGGCATGGTCGTGTTGAGCAGGGGTTCCAACGCGCCGGCCGGCGTCACGTTCAGTCCCGACTCAGCCCGGATCCGCTCGGCGAACTCTCCCTCATCCTTGGGGCGCGGGTTGGTGTGAAACTCGGCGTAGATCTTGTCCGCGATCTGAATGGGTGTCATGGCTCAGTGCTCCGTCAGGAAGATGTAGGCGGACAGGACCAGGAAGCCGAAGTAGGAGCAGACGGCGCCGATGAGCGCGGACCAGTCCTGAGTGACGGCGCTGATCAGAGCGCAGAACGCGACGACGAGCAGGCCGCCGCACGCGAGGGTCTGCCACGGGGTGAGCGTGCGCTCCAGCCAGGCCAGCCGGCGGGCGACCAGGAGATGGTGGGATGGAGGCTGATCGATGTCCAGGACGCGCTCAGCCTCTTCGCGGGAGACGTCCAGGTGCCCACCGAGGAGGATGAGCGCGCGCGGCCGGGAGACCGCGGTGGGGTGCTTAGAGCGGTGGGCGCGCCAGACCTTGTCAGCCAGCTTGACCTGGTCGCGGGTGTACGTGGGCGTCTCGATCACGTCGTGAAGCCTTCCTGGTGGCGGTGCTGAACAGGTGGGACGCTACCCGTTCCGTCAATGATTGTCAATGATGATGGACTACTGGCGATGGCCGCAATCCGGGCACCGGTACTGCCCGCCCACCGTGACGTCCGGCTCCGCGTAGGTGCCCGCGGGGATCC
>CAYSAC010000004.1:6578-32824 GCA_964428815.1 uncultured Acidimicrobiaceae bacterium
CGGTACTGCCCGCCCACCGTGACGTCCGGCTCCGCGTAGGTGCCCGCGGGGATCCGCTCCTGGACCATGACGCGGATACGACCGGCGGCGTGGCAGTGCGAGCAGTGCATCTGGTGGGAGGTGTCCGGGGCGGGCGTCGGCTCGGCGATGGTGACGATGCCCAGCTCGTAGCGCAGGCGATGAAGTCGCTGGGCCGTCCAGCAGCGCGAGACCGACTTGATGACCTCGGTCAGGGTCGGGTATTCGGTAGCGGCGTTGATCGAGCTGGATACGGCGAGCAGGCGAAGCCATTCGGCGTCGATCCACATCGTGTTGTCGCGGGCGCCCTTGTTGTTGGGGTGGTAGTCGCTCGGGCAGCCACCAGGGCAACCGACCTCGATGAGCGGATAGGAGTAGACGCCGATGAGTAGGTCGCAGCCGGCGTGGATACGTAGCTCACTCACCAGCCCGTCGGGGTCGGGCAGGGCGAAGCGGATGATGTTGGCCGCTCGCTGAACTTTCTCCAGGCCGCCGCTGCCGGACTGGTAGACGTCGCCGAGCAGGGTCGCCGGATCGTGGGACATGCAGAGTAGGCGGTAGTCAGAGCTCATGAGGTCGCCCCGCGCGGCTTGAAGTCCAGCAGCATCGCGTTGACCTGCGCGCCGCCCACGGCCGTGGTGTGGTCGGCGGGCCCCTCCGCCGACCACACCAGCAGCGCCCGGCCGTCGGGGAGCGCGATGGCCTTGCCGTAGAGCGAGTATCCCTCCAGGTCATCAGCGAGCACGTCATGGGACTGGGCACGCAGGTCGCCCACGGGGTGGCCGGTCTGGTCCAGCACGGCCACACGGGTCGGCTGGGTGAGTGGATCGTTCACGGGCTCGGAGAACCCTCGGTGCACGATCACGACCTCGCCCGTGGTCAGTACGGTCGCCGCCGGCATGGCGCTGGCGTTCTTCGCGATCATCCACGGCGCCGACCAGGTCACGCCGAGATCGTTCGAGACCATTCCCCAGAGCTGGGATTCCCAGTGCAGCCCCGAGCCGGGGGAGGTCTCCCCGCCGTCAGATCGGATCGTCATGAGGATCTGACCGTTGGCCAGCGTCGTGAGTTGCGGTTCGACCAGGTCACGGGTGGACCCGCCCTGCGGCAGGGCGATCGAGGTGCCGGCCGGCGTGCGACGGGTCCAGGTCGCGCCGTGGTCGGTGCTAGCCGCGATGGCGCCGACGTGCTTGCCGTTCGTCTTGTCGCCATAGGCCGAGGCCAGCAGTGTCCCGTTCGCACCGCCGGCCGGATGCCAGAGCAGGGAAGAGGCGACCGTGGAGCCGAGCGTCACGAACGATGGCAGGGCGAGCGGTGCGGTCCAGGTCTGGCCGCCATCGTCGGAGACTGAGAGGTGCATGGAGTAGTCAGTGCCGCTGGCCGGGCCCGTGCTCTTGAGCTTCACGAGGCCGAGGTAGATGCGGTGGAACGGCCCGTCGGAGTCGATCGTCATACCGGCTGGTCCGTAGGCGTAGCCGAGCGGCTGGGGTGTGGCGACGACGACGTGATCCGACCAGGTCAGACCGAGATCGAGCGAACGGCGCACGCGCACCTCGGCGTCGGCGGTGGCGTGCCCGCCGGCCTTGCGGTAGGCCACCACGATCGCGCCGCCCTCGGGGGCCGTGCCGGGGTGGTAGATCCCCGTGGGGAACGCGTTGTAGGCGTTCTCGGGCGTGACGTCGATCTGGGGGCCGGCGGGGATTGGGAGCAGGCGCTCGGTGGAGGTGACGGCGGCGCTCTTCGGCTTCGGCGGCGCCGCGACGCTCGGGATGGTGGGCGACGCGACGGTGAGCAGAGACAGGGCGAAGCACGCCGAGGCGAGGCCGAGAAGTGCCTTACGGGTGGGTGTCATGAGAATCCATTCGGGTGGGCGAAGTCGGGGAAGTCGGATACGGGGTCGGAGGTGCCGTAGATGCGCTTGCCACTTATCTGAAATTCCCGCATGCGCTCTTGCGCCTCCACCTGCTCGATGTGTAGCCAGATGAAGTGCAGGAAAGCCTGCGGGGAGTTCACGATCTCGCGCGGAAGGTAGCGGGAGGATTCGATGATCGGCGATTTGATGGCCAGTCGAACACGATCGTAGGCAAAATCTCGATCGCTCATGAAGAGATTGAACTCCCAGTCCCGATACGTGATCGCGTCGAGAATGGCATTGGACTGTTCGGAATCGACCGTGGCGCTCATGCGGCTGCCTTTCTTCTCTCGCGGGCTCGGCGGCTGGACTGTCGGCGTCGGCATTCAGTGGAGCAGTAGTAGTGATCCGCGCGCTGCGGGACGATGGTGGTCGTGCAAGGTGAAGCTGCGCAGGGGCGCGGGGTGTGGTCGTAGTCGGCCTTGCAGTGGGTGCGGTAGCAGAACGTCCTGGAGGAATGCTCATACAGCGGGACGAACTCCCATTTGCAGCGCTGGCAGATGAGTGGTGGCTCCCAGGGTTCCCAGAACTCCACCCCGCCCCGGATCACCCCGACGTCGCCGGCCAGCAGCGCGCTGGCGAGGCACGCCACGGCGGCCGGGCAGAACAGGCAGTGCCCGCGCCCTATCGCTCGCTGCGCCTCGGTGGCCACGTCCAGATCGAACAGGGCGGGATCCTGACCGACGCAGCGACGCGGGTCAGGCGGGCTCATGAACGGGGCAGGGGCGGGTGTAGACGTTGCCGCACGCGGCGTCGGCCGGGTGGCTCCAGTGGTGCTCGCCATCGCGTGGACACAGGTGGGTGTGGATCGTTTGGGCGTCCGCGAAGGTCGTGGTGATCAGGGGCGAGGAGACGGGGACCTGGAGTGGGAGGTCGACCAATTCGAACACCGCGCGCAGACCGGCCCGGCGGCGGGCGCCAGGCACCTTCGTATCCTTGATGTCAGCGGCCTGCCAGCCGCGATCGAACGCGTCGAGCATCTCTTGCGTGATTCGTCGCGTCATTCCTGACCCTCCAGCATCTCGATGGCGTAGCGCAGAGTGGCGATGAGCTGGTCACGGGCGGGGCGGGGGACGACGGGGAACGGGACGTCCGGCGCGCCGCCCGCGAGGTCGACCATGAAGTGCTGGTCGTAACCGAGCGGGATCACGGCGTTGATGGTCAGCGCGGCGGGGAGCACGTCGGACGGCGGGAACATGCGCGTTTCCGCTGCCTCGCGCTGAGCGGCGGCCAGGGCTCGCGCGCTGGGGTCGTCCGGACCGGTGGAGTCGTCGCCGATGATCCAGCCCTGATTGGTGGTCTCGTACCACGCCCAGGCGTCGCCGATCTCGTTGAACGTGGCGCCCTCGTGCGGGCCATCGTGGTCCTGGTCGTGGATGCAGTTCTGGAGCGGCCGATCCGGGGCGGGCTGGTACTGCGAGAAGCAGGGCGGGGGCGTGCGGCCAGGCAGGTACTTCGCGGCGAACGTCCCGCCCGTGCGCTGCGCCTCGGCGTCGTCGGCCGTCTCGGCGGCGGCATCGTCGGTCAAGTGCTGGAGCACCTGCGTCGGCTCGGCGGCGTCGTCGAGAACCTGGCCGACCGTGATGGTGTCGGCGTGGAACGACGCGGCGTCGGTCTCGTGCCAGGTGTAGAGCTGGCCGTCCAGGTGGCCGCGGTGGTTGCGGTCGTGGGGTCGGTCCTGCTCGCACTGGACGAACACGCTTCCGCCGTCCTGGGGGACGCGGAAGCGCCACGGGCAGTCCATGTAGCTCATTAGCGGCTGGAGGAGCTGAGTCGGCTCGGCGTCGGTCGAAACCTCGTAGGCGCGCGAATCGCTGGAATCCCAGGTGGTACTTCCGCGATACCCCGGAACCTTGTCGGCGTGCCAGCCCTCGTGATCGAGACCGAGGGCGCAGGCGTAGGGCCCGTCGTGGCCTGGTCCGCCCCCCAGGCGTGACGGGCAGTGTGCGGGCCGTTCGGGTGTCGTCGTCATGCCGTCAATGATGGGGGCGTGGATGCTGGTTGTCAAACAAGTGTTTGTAGTACGGTTCCGGAATGGACACCGTGAGCGGCGCTGGCCGCCGAACCAAGCTCTACACCGCTGTGCGCATACCCGTCGCTGACCGCGCTCGGATGGAGGCGCACGGGGATAAAACCGGCCAGACCATGAGCGAGATCGTGCGCGCCGCGGTCGCCGAGTACCTCGACCACCGAGAGGTGCCGTACCCGCCCGTAGAGCAGGCGTAGCGTGCTGGGACGGGGAGAGGGGCCGGCGGCGTCCGGAGACACGAATGACGCCGCATCATGGCCGACGGGGAAGCCAGACAGCTACGGCGCCAAGCGCGCTCGCCAGGAAGGCAATGACATGGAGCGTACTACGCCTTACCACACGCACAACGCCGCGCCGGAGATGGAGTCCGAGGCGTGACGCCCGATCGCGCTGAGACCGAGCGCTTTCTGAGACTGATGCTGCTCACGGGACCAACCGCCGCGCCCGGGTGGATCTGCGTTTCCAGCGCCGTGCACGTCATGGTGCGCGGCGAGGGTGACGACGACTTTCGGGAGGAGTACTTCGATCGCGGCGACCTGATCGGCATCGCGGCGTGCGTGGAGGGGCGGGGGGCGGCCGGGCGCAACGTCTGGATCAACGCCGCCACGCTCCGGAGCGCGAAGCGCTCCCGCGCCCAGGTGACCGAGACGTGGGCGTGCTGGGTCGATATCGATCGGGTTGTCGAGGAGGCCGAGCGCGCCTCGCTGGTCCCGTACGGCTTCACGATCGTAGAGAGCGGGACGCCCGGCCGGCTGCACGTCTGGGCGCGGATGGCCGAGCCGATCGCGGTGCTCGCCGCCCTGAACCTGAACCGGATGTTGGCGATGTGGCTGGACGGGGATGGCGGCAAGGCCGGGCCTGAGTCGCTGCTGCGCGTGCCCGGCGTCGGCAACGCCAAGCCGGGGGCCGGCCCTGTGCGGATGCTCGCCGAGGGGCGCACTTGGAGGCGTGCCGAACTGGAGGGGCTCCTGGTCTCCCGGGGCGCGTCGGCGTCCGTTGCCTCGAGCGGTGCGACGTCCGTGGCGTCGTCGGCGCCGACGGGCTGGACGGCGGGTAGCGGCGAGCTCGGACCCGCGCCGGCCGCGCCGCAATCACCCGGGGCGGCGATGGCCGCGATCGAGGCGCAACTGGCCGCGGTGCGCGGGTGTGTGCCGGTCGCGGGTCGCGGCTTCCGAGACGTGCTCAACCGCGCCGCGCTGGTGCTGGGCGGGTACGTCGGCGCGGGGTACCCGAGGGAGTGGGCCGAGGGCGCGCTGATGGCCGCGGTCGCGAGCGTGTGGGGCGCCGCCGACGCTGACGATGAGCGCTGGATCAGGGTCGGGCTGGACGACGGCGTGCGCAAACCGTTCAACGTGGTCGCGGAGGTGCCGGGGCCCGTCGCGGGCCCCTCTCCAGCGGGCACGGGGCCGATGGCCGGCGCGGTGGGCTGACGCTGCCGGAGGCATTCTGGTCGGCGCGACCGGTGTTGGCGCACATTCGCGCGGCGGCGCACGCCCGGAACCGATCCGGTGACGTGGCGCTGCACTCGGTGCTGGCGCGGTTGGCCGCGGTGCACTCCCACGCCGAGGTGCTCGATACGGGGGTGGGTGGCGGGCCGGCGTCGCTTAACTACTTCGCCGCGATCGTCGGTCCGTCGGGCTCGGGCAAATCCTCGGGCGCCTCGGTGGCGCGCGGGCTGTTGCCGGCGCCGAGTGGACTGGACCTGGCCGACGGGCTCCCGCTCGGCTCCGGTGAGGGTCTCGCCGAGGTCTACATGGGCACCGTCGAGGAAGACGCGGGAGAGACCACGACTGGCCGGAAGAAGGTCCGGAAGGTGCGGCGCCAGGTCCGGCACAACGCGTTCGTCTACGTCGATGAGGGCCAGGCGCTGACGAAGATGCTGGAGCGCTCGGGGGCGACGATCGGCCAGGCGTTGCGCTCGGCATGGGTCGGCGCCACGATCGGCCAGGCCAACGGCACGGTGGAGACCACTCGCATCGTGAGCGAGGGGACGTACTCCCTCGGGCTGGTCATCGGGTTCCAGCCCGACACCGCGCTGCCCCTGCTGGACGACGCGCACGGCGGGACACCCCAGCGATTCGCGTGGGTGTGGGCGACCGACCCCTCGATCCCTGATGAGGCCGCGGGAGAGCCGGTGGGCGCGCTGGGGTGGCGCCCCCTGGCCGCGAGCGCGGCGGGGGAGATCGGCGGCGCTGGTGGCGTCTGGGGCGCCTCGGTGGCCACGGGGGATGAGACCTCGTGGGGCGGTGGCGGGCTCGCCGGCGAGCCGTTGATCCTGGCGGCCGAGATCCGGGAGGAGATCCGGGTGGCCGACCTGCGCTACGTCAAGGGCGAGGCGGTGGCGGAAGAGCTGGACGCGCACGAGCGGCTGTACCGGGTGAAGGTGGCCGGACTGCTGGCGCTGCTGGAGAACCGCCGGGACGTGACCGTGGCGGACTGGGAGCTGTCGGCGGTGGTCTGGGCCACCTCGTGTCGGGTGCGGGACTTCCTGGTGCGCCGTGGCCGGGCGGCGACGGCGGAGGCGGCGGGGAACAAGCGGGCGGCGGAGGCGGCGACCGAGGTGGCGAAGGTGGTGGCGGTGGCGGATTCGCGGGTTGGCACTCTGGCCGCGTGGGCTGTCAAGCGCCTCATGGCCAGAGGGCCCGCGAAGCGCTACATGTTGCGCAAGGACTGCTCGGGTGCGCGCAAGCCGTACTTCGAGGATGCCATCGAGCACGCCATCGAGCGGGGCTGGATCAGCGAGGGTGTGGACGAGGTGTTGGCCGCAGTGGGGGTCGACAAATGAGACAAAATGCCATGGGGGTCGCCATGGGGGTCGATCATGGGGGTCGATGGGGTCGAATCGACCCCCATGGTCTAGCGCACACTACGTAAGTAAATAAATATAGATAGATAGTATCTCTACGTGAGGGCTTTCTGCCTCTTCGGTTACGGAAAGTGAGGGAGTGCCGGCGCGAGGGGGGTCGATCCTGAAATCGACCCCCCATTTGACCCCCTGTACAAACCCGTACAAATCGACGGGGACCAAGATTGACAATCATTGACGGTAGATGAGAGGGTGCGGGGATGGATCAGACCAAGGATTCGATGAGTGACTACGACCGTCACACTGCCGAGGCGGAGCGCGTCCTGGCCCAGGAGGAGTCGGGGGAGTGGGCCGTGCCGCTGGAGGCTTTCGCCAAGGCTCAGGCACACGCCACGCTCGCACTGGCCGCGGCGACTCACGCCCGCTCGGCTTGAGGATCTTCGAGGCGTGGGTGACGGGCCGGCCGCGGCCGAAGGGTTCGCTGGAGGCGTACTCGACTGGTCGGTTCGCGGATACGCCGGAATCGATCGACTGGCGGGCGCACGTCGCGTCGGTCTGCAGGGTCGCTCGGCGCGAGGCCGGCTGGAGCACCACGCCGGCGGACGTGTCGGTGTCGGCCCGGTTCTACTTCGAGCCGGCCGGCGAGCGCCTGCGGCCGGGGTCGATCGGCACGGGGGACGCCGACAAACTCGTTCGGAACGTGCTTGACGCGTTGTCGGCGTGCGACAAGCGGTGCCCTCGGCGCAAGCGGTACGCGCTCTGCTCGAAGCACGCGGCGGTGTACGGCGACGACGCGCAGGTCTGCGACGTGGACGCCAAGGCGCGGTACATCAAGCCCGGGATGGCCCCGGGGGTGTTCCTGCTCGTGCGGGAGCTCATGGACTGGGAGGTCTGAGATGGGTGGCAAGGGTCCGGGCGACGATGGCGCGCTCTTCAAGGCGTGGGGGTGCCCGCTGTCGGCGGTGCTCATGCTCGGTGTGCTGGCGGTGCCCTGCCTGGTCGGCTGGTTGCTGACGTGAGCCGGGACTGGGCGCACGGGGCGGCCGTGGCGCTGCCCCCGCACCCGCTCCCCGTCGTCGGTGCCGTGGAGGTGGGACTGGACGACGCCAGGATGCCTCGCGCGCCCCGCCAGATGGCCATAGCGGCGCTGGGGGCGGGTTTCGCGGCGCGGATCACCTACGCCTACGGCTGGACGATGCTGGCGGACGGAGCGCGGGGCCCGCTGGTGGAGTCGCTGGCGTGTCGGATGCGGCATGAGGACGGCCGGCGCGCGGTGGCCGTCTGGGACGCGGTGGAGCGCGCGGTGTGCCCGGACTGTCGGTCATCGCTGCGACCGACCGCGGCGGGGGTGTTCCGCGTGCACGGGCCGACGAACGCGCGGTGCGCGGGGGGCGGTGCGGCGGCCCCGCCCGGGCGCGTGCTGACCGAGGATGAGCGTCTACGTGCGGCGTTCTCGTTCGACGTGGCGTACGCCTGGCACGTGGGGCGTGTGGCGTCCCTGATCAGCGTGACAGCGCTGCGCGAGGAGATCCTCGATCCCGTGGCCAGGCTGGCGAAGCTGATGGCCAGCGTTCCGGGCGCCTGACACTGACGATCATTGACGTGTGGTACGGTGGAGCTCCACCGCCCGGCCCTGGGGTACCGGTCCAGAATCCGGCGGGTGACCCGCGGGCGATCTCGCTGGTCCGGGCGGTGGACCAAACTTCGAGACGGGGAGAACGAGATGGGCAAGAGCAAGCGCGAGCCGCACGCCGTGCGGGCGCTGATCAAGAAGCACCTGCCGATCGTCAAGGTGGTCAAGGCCGACAACTCGTGTCCGCCTGGCTGCACGCTCGCCTGCCACCTCCCCAACGATAAGCAGGGGCGCTGAGCCGGCCGTGGACGTCGTCGGCCTGCTCTTCGCTGAGCCCGCGCAGACCCTCGCCATGGGGGTTACGCTGCTGGGATGGTGCTCTGGACTGCTTTGGGTCCAGGACCGGATCTACGACTGGGCACGCAAGAACGGTTGGTGATCGATAACCGTTCTAGCAGTTAATAAATCGACATTTTGAGCCCGACGGGGAGGCGTGAATGAGTACACCAGAGAAGAATCTTCGCGTCTCCCAGAGGGATCGCGACATCTTCGAGTGCTATATCAAGCACCAGACGCAGGCGACTATCGCTAAGAAGTTCGGCATCTCCCAGCCCGTCGTTTCGCAGGCCATTAAGCGCGTTCGGGAGTCCATCCCCGAGGAGACGAAAGAGCAGCAGCGAGAGCGCATGGCCTCGCTTATGGATCGGTTTGTTGAGGAACTGGCGGTGCTGGCATTCTCCGAGCCGATCCCGGCTTACTCCAATGGTCGCCCCATTGTCATCGAGGATGGCGAGGGCGACGAGCCTGACACCATCGCCGAGGATCACACCTCGCGCATCAAGGCGATGACCGAGACGCGCGCCATGCTGGAATCCAAGCGCAAGATGTTCGGTCTCGACGCACCCGTAAAGGCTGAGGTGGACGCGACGGTCAAGTTCGAGGTGGTCGGCATCGACACGAAGGATCTCCAATGATCCCCACCGCTTGCGTTGTCGTGGGCATCGTCGCCTACTTCTTGAGCTGCGTGACGAGGTCGATCCCGCGCCGCTTGGCGTGCTGGGGTGTGCTGGCTGGCTCTGTGGTGCTATTCGCGTCGGGCGTCGGATGAAGTCCCGACGGCGGTTCGAAGCGCCAGGTGGGCTGATCGAGACCCCTCGCCTGACCGACGCCGAATACGAAGAGTTCAAGGCGCGGTTCGCGGCGATCAAGCGACGGCCTCCGACCTACCTTGGTCCTACGGTGCGTGTCGTCCTGTACCGCACCTGGCGCCGCACCCTCTCCGACATCGGTCTGAGCGCCTGGCTCGTGGTCGTGTTCCCGTTCGTGCGCCTGGTGGACCTGATCGACGGTCTCAACCCGCCGTGCCGCCTCTGGCCAGCGTTGCGCCAGGTCTGGACCGAGGCTCGTTGATGCAGGCTAAGGACATCCCCGATGCCACCCTGCTCACCGCGGTCCAGAACACGCCAGGCGTCGGGGAGCGTTTGCGGGACCGACCATCGGGACCGACGGATTGGCGCATGCGATGGGACGTGCGCGCCACGCTGGAGGCGATGGTGGGCCCGGTCCCGGAGAAAGTGCTGCTCGCCAAGGCGCGCCGGCTCATCGGTCGGGACGTGCTGCACGGGTGCGATTGCGGGTGCCGGGGTGACTGGCACTTCCCGTACGGATCTTGCTGTTGACCGCGCAGGTGCTGCATCGCTTCGAGCCGTGGGGCGTGCTGCGAGACTTGATGCATTGCCGAGCCGATGAGGTGCTGGTCGCCGGCCCCGCGGGCACGGGCAAGAGTAGGGCGTGCCTGGAGAAGCTGAACCTGATGGCCCTGCTCAACCCCGGCATGCGCGGGCTGATCGTGCGCAAGACGCTCGCCTCCCTCGGTAGCACGGCGCTGGTCACCTGGCGCGAGCACGTGATCCCCGAGGCGATCAAGGCCGGCGTGGTGGCGTTCTACGGTGGCTCGCCGCAAGAGAGTCCCCAGTACCGCTATTCGAATGGCAGCGTCATCGTCATCGGTGGAATGGACAAGTCCATTCGCATCATGTCCTCGGAATACGACGTTGCCTATGTGCAAGAGGGGACGGAGCTCACCGAGAGCGACTGGGAGGCTATCACCACTCGCTTGCGCAATGGGCGCATCTCGTTCCAGCAATTGATGGCCGACTGCAACCCCGATACGCCTACGCACTGGCTCAAGGTGCGCACGGACAAGGGCTTGACAAAGGTGTTCGATTCCCGGCATGAGGATAATCCCATGCTGTTCAATCGTGATGGGACGAAGACCGAGGTCGGCACGAACTACATGCGCAAGCTCGACGCGCTTACCGGCGTGCGCTATCAGCGTTTACGCAGAGGTCTATGGGTGGCCGCCGAGGGCATCGTGTACGAGGACTACGACCCAGCCATACACCTCATTGATCGATTCGAGCCCGATCCGAAGAATGAGGAACTGGACCAGAACGGCATTCCGTGGAGCTGGACGCGCTGGTGGGTCGTGGACTTCGGGTACACCAACCCATTCGTCTTGCAGTGGTGGGCCGAGGACCCCGATGGTCGGCTGTTCATGTATCGCGAGATCTACCACACCAAGCGCACGGTGGACGTCCACGCCGCGCACGCGCTGGAGCAGGTCTCCAGCGCCGACCCCGCGGCCCCGCTCGATCTGCGTCGGCGCACATGGCGGGAGCCGAAACCGCGCGGGATCATCTGCGACCACGACGCCGAGGGGCGCGCGGTGCTGGCCCGGGAGGTCGGTCTCGGCACCAAGCCGGCGAACAAGACGAAGACGGCCGGCATTCAGGTCGCCCAGAAGCGCTGGCGCCGAGCGGGGGACGGCCGGCCGCGCATGTTCATCATGCGAGACTCGCTGGTGGAGCGGGACGTGGAGCTGGTGGACGCCAAGCTCCCGACGTGCACCGCCGAGGAGATCGTGGGCTACGTCTGGGACCAGAGTCCGGGCAAAGCGCCCAAAGAGGAGCCCGTGAAAGAAAACGACCATGGGTGCGATTGCGTTCGGTATCTAGCGGCTGCGCGCGATTTGGGCGCTCCACGTATGAGGAGTATGGGATGACGGGGATACCGCAGATCGTTCAGGGGCTGGTCATCAGGCCTGGCGACAAGCTGTTGCTCGTGTTCAACGACCACCAGACCATGGCGGCGATGGACGAGATCCGCACGGCGATCGAGGAGTGCCTCCCCGGCGTCCAGGCGGTGATCTTCGAGGGCGTGCAGCAGCTCGCGGTCTACCGCCCCGGCCCTGCCGTACGCGTCCCGCACATTGATCTCCCCGACGACCCTGACGGAACGTAGGGTGCGACGTGCCTGGTCAGCTACCATCGCGGCAACGAAGTGGACGGGGGTAACGATGGCTACGCTGATCGGCAAGGTGTCCCGTCAGCCGGCGGGGTTGCTCCAGGTCTCTGGCTTCGCCTCGCTGGTGGCGGCGGCCGGCGTGACGTTCGGCCTCGGCGCCGGTCTGGCCGCGTGCGGCGTCGCCTGCGTGCTGGCCGCCTGGCTGGTAGAGAAGAGCTGAGATGGGCCGCTATCGCAAGAAGCCAATTGCAGTCGAGGCGATTCGATGGACCGGCGCCAATGTCGCCGACCTCGATGCGCTGTGTGGGATCGCGAATTGGGGCACCATCGATGTCGCGGACCGAGGCGACGATCCGGATCACACCGCACAGGTCTGGGACAAGCTCCACAGCGTGTGGGTTCCGTTCGCCGACGGTGATTGGGTGATTCGCGGCATTCGCGGGGAGTTCTACCCCTGCAAGGCGGACGTATTCGAAGCTAGTTACGAGAGCGCCTAATGCCCCTGCCCACTGGCGTGACCGCGATCCCCGTGCATGACCTGTACGTGGACGACGACGGCGTGCCAATGGCGGGCAAGGTCAGCTTCTCGCCGAGCACGCCGGTCCTCCAGGTGCCGGGCGCGGCCACCTCCCTCGCGCTCCAGTCCGTCACGGTGGACGTCAGCGCCACGGGCGAGATGGACGCCACGCTCATCGCCAACGACGACGCCGACATCACACCGGTCGGCTGGTACTGGACCGTGAAGGAGCGCTTCCCGAAGCTGACCCGAGACCGGATCATCACCGTGCCGGCGGCGACCGTGGGGACGCTGGAGCTGGCCACCATCGCCGACTCCATCCCCACGCCGAGCGTGACGGCGTACGCGCTCCAATCCGCCTTTGCCGCGCTCGGACTCAACGTGGTGCTGCTGGACCCAGGCGATGACCCGAACGAGGCGACGATGCCGGAAGGCTCGCCCTCGTTCCTGCGCGTCCTGCTTCCGAACAGCCCCGCCGACGAGAACGCCGACACGATCGTCATGCTGTACGAGGACGAGGTTGGCAACCTGGTCAAGACGGGCTATTTCAACGGCAACGGGGAGCTGCGCTCGGCGCCGTCGCGCTGGAACCGCGTGGCCGCTCGGATCTTCGAGTGGGCCGAGAGTCTCGGCCAGGGGCACGTTGGCAACACCGGCGACATCTTCCAGGTCAGCACCAACCCGACCATCGCGGCCAATCGTGAGGCGCTGTTCGCGGTGCGCGGTACCGAGCACGCTGACGCCGGTTGGGTAGTGGCCTCACGGCACATCGACGCCCCGAACATCGGCGCGAAGCTCACGGCGGCCACCTCGGCGCCGAGCTCCCCGCGCGAGGGTGACGTCTGGATCGACACGACGTGATGGAGCGCTACCGGGTCGGGCGCAAGCTAGGGCGCACGGTCTACCGCCAGGCGGGCGAAGAGCCATCTGACGAGGAAGAGTTCCTGGGCATCTTCGATGACCCCGAGTTTGCCGAGCACGTCGTGGCGCTACTGAACGGCGACGCCTACGACCGGACGCAGGTGTACGGGTGACCACGAACGCGCGCGTCGGGGCAGCGTGGGTGGACGTCAGTGCCAAGCCAGTCATGCGATGGACTTCCGGCGCGTGGGTCGATGTGTCCGGCAAGCCTCGCTACCGCTGGGACGGCGCGGCGTGGGTACTGATCGGCTCGCCGCCCGTCCCTCTGCTGATCGGTGCGACCTCGAACGCCACGCGCATCGCGGGCACGGGCGGCACGGCGTCGCGGTTCCAAGCGGTGCTCCCCGTCGGGTGGGCGTCGGGCGATTTCGCGGTGTTCCAGGGTGGCGTGAACTCCGAGACCGGCTCCCGCCTGGTGTCCGACGGCTGGACCGTGCTGCCGAGCGCGCCCGCCCTGCCCGTCGTCACGACCACCTCGGCGCACGTCACCATGACGAAGGTGCTGGCGCCCGGCGAGCCTGACCCCTGGTTTGAGACGTCCACAGCCGTGCTCAAAGGCGCGGCCGGCGTCGCGGTCTACCGCAACGCCGCGCTTGAGGTCGAGGCGCACGCCGTTCAGGCGGGCAGCAGCACGACACACACCGCGCCCGATGTGACCACGCTCGGGGCCGACCGTGTGGTGCTGCGCTGCTACTCGGAGAAGTCCTCGGCGAACACCGACTGGACCGGCGCGGCGGCGGCCGGGGAGCTGACCGCGGCCTACGACGGCACGTCCGGCGGTGTCTCTGTGCTCATCGCGGCATTCGAGCAGGCGGTGGCGGGCCCGGCCGGCACGATGGCCGCGATCAAGTCGGTAGCGTCCGCTCAGTGCCTCATGTCGTCGGTTGTACTGGTCGGTGCGTGATGCCCTGCTACCCTGCGCTTATGACGGGTGGTGAGGGGTGAGGAGTCTCATTGGCGCGCTTGTCGCCAAGAGCCCTGTCTCCTACTCCCCCCGCGGTCTGCACTTCCCCCAGCTCCAGCGCAATGACGCTCAGGCGCAGATGTCAGCGATGGGCGGCGTGGGCACGCTGTTCGCGATCGTCAATCGCACCTCGAACAGCACCGCGCAGGTGGAGTGGAAACTCTGGCGCAAGGCGGCCAGCGGCAAGCCGGAGGACCGGACCGAGGTCACCGTCCACGCGGCCAAGACGGTCTGGGACAAGCCAAATCCGTTCATGACGCGCCAGGAGTTCGTGGAGACGTTCCAGCAGCACCTGGACCTCACGGGCGAGGCGTGGTGGACGGTCGGCAAGGTCGGCAAGATGCCGATCGAGCTCTGGCCGGTCCGCCCAGACCGCATGGCCCCGATCCCCGACGCCGAGAAGTTCATCCGCAACTACGAGTACACCGACCCGAACGGCGCGCGCGTCCCGCTGGGGACCGATGAGGTCGTGTTCCTACGGATGCCCAACCCGCTGGACATCTACCGCGGCATGGGTCCCGTCCAATCGATGCTGACCACGCTGGACAGCGTTCAGTACTCGGCCGAGTGGAACCTCAATTTCTTCAAGAATGGCGCCGAGCCCGGCGGCATCGTGGAGGTCGAGAATCGACTCTCTGACGATGAGTTCGATGAGATGACGACACGGTGGCGCGAGCAGCACCAGGGCGTGAACAACGCGCATCGAGTGGCCATCATCGAGCAGGGCAAGTGGGTGGACCGTAAGTTCACCAACCGTGACATGCAGTTCGTGGAGCTGAACAGCGTTTCACGTGAAACGATCCGGGAGGCGTTCGGCTTCCCGCTCTCGATGCTCGGCACGTCGCAGGACGTGAACCGCGCGGCTGCCGAGGCTGGCGAGTATGTGTTCGCCAAGTACCTCGTGGTCTCGCGCCTGGAGCGCGTCAAGGGCGCGCTGAACGAGGATTTCCTACCGTTGTTCGGCAAGGATGCGGCGAAGGGCCTGGAGTTCGACTACGTCAATCCCGTGCCGAAGGATGAGGCGCAGGAAGACACCAAGCGGGTCTCGGTGGCCAGCGCCACGAAGACCTACATCGACCTCGGCTTCGATCCCGCCGAGGTGCTCGACATGTTCGAGCTCCCCGCGCTTAAGTACACCAAGCCGGACCCGAAGCCGACCTTCCGGCCGCCGGGGGACGACAAGCCGGCGGCCGATGAGCCGATCGAGCAGGAGCCCGACAACCGCTTCCGCCGGGCGATGCGCAACGCCGCGCAGGACGTGGACCTCACCCCCGTGCAGGACGCCTGGAGCCAGGCGCTGGACGTGCTGCTGGAGGTGTGGCGCGAGGATATCCAGCCCGCCCAGTTCGAGGCGCTGGCCGCGCAGGTGACGACCCTGGTCAACGCCGGAGACGTCGCCGGCCTGGCCGCGATGACCGTGCCGAGCGATGATGCGGCGGCGGCGCTGCTGCGCGCCATGCAGGCCATGGCCGCGATCGCGGCCCGCCAGCTCGCCGCCGAGGCGGCCGAGCAGGGCGTGGAGGACGTGGCGCCGATGGTGCCGACCCTCGGCACGTTGGGACCGATCGCGGTGGCGACCGCGGCCATGCTCGCCGCCGAGCTGGCGCTGTCCGCCGGCCGGGAGGCGCTGCGCGTGAACTCCCGCAATCGCCCGGGCGAGGACGTGGCCGCCGAGGTGCGTACCCATCTGGACGCGCTGACGGACGCCCGCCCGCGCAAGGAGCTCGGTGGTCGGCTAACCGGCGCGCAGAACGCTGCCCGCATCGAGACCCTGCGCGCGGCGCCGTCGGCCGCGCTGTACGCGAATGAGACTCTGGATCGCAACACGTGCGGGCCCTGTCGGAAGATCAATGGGCGCTGGCTCGGCAACAGCAAGAACGGCACTGACCTGGAGCAAGTGGAAAAGCTCTACCCCTTCTCGGGTTACATTGACTGCGAGGGCGGCGTTCAGTGCCGAGGGACCATCGTTGGGGCCTGGCGCCCCCTAACGACCGAGGGTGGTGACTAGACGTGGCGCCACGTAACGCGGTTCACGATGCGTCCAATGTTGACCTGAGACATTCTCAGCCGTGCGCCGATGCTCCCCTGCGACTCCCCCAGGGCGGATGCAAGGCGGATAGCGCGCACCTGCTCCACGGTAAGGCGAGCACTCCCATTTCGTTCGCCACGCGCAAGCCGCAAAGGCTCAACACGACTCCAGTGGTCATCACCACGCGAAGCGGTCTCCGAGGTGTTGCCGCCAATGGCACGGCCCTTGGCCACCATGTCCCGAGAATTGTCGGCCGGCGCTCCCACGAAAAGGTGATCCGGTCGAACGCAGGGCGGGTTGTCGCAGGTGTGGCAAACCAACAGTCCAGGCGGTATTTCCCCACCCGCGAGAACGAACGACACGCGATGCGCCGGAACGGAGCTACTACCGCCCCCATTGGGGCGAAAGCTCCCGTAACCGTCGGCATCTCGATAGGCCGTCCACGTCCAGCATTCACCGGACTTATCGACCTTGGTCCAAAAGCGATCACGTGCCGTAGCATTCAGCTTCATCACGTGGGAAGACTACCACGACACCTGGGCGTGTGGCGGCCGAAGACGACGGGAGACGACGACGCATGATGAGGACTCAGCTCTCGGTCGTGAACGGTGCGCGCCGCCCGGGCCGGCCGGTAGTGAAGGATGGCCCGGGCGAATGGTTCCGATTCGTCAACAAGGCGGACAACAGCGCTGACATCTACATTTTCGATGACATCGGCTGGTACGGCGTCACCGCTCAGGACTTCGTCAAGGAGTTGAGCGAGGTCAAGGGCAGCACGATCACCGTGCACATCAACTGCCTCGGTGGCGACGTCTACGACGGCATCGCGATCTTCAACGCGCTGCGCAATCACAAGGCGCGCATCGAGGTCGTAGTCGAGGCTATCGCCGCCAGCGCGGCCAGCTTCATCGCCATGGCGGGCGACTCGGTGACGATGGCGTTCGGCAGCCAGCTCATGATCCACGACGCGCTGACGATGGCGTTTGGCAACGCCGCTGACCTGGCCGACGTGATCAAGATGCTCGACAAGACGTCGGACACGATCGCGGCGTTCTACGCGGCCAAGGCCGGCGGCGACGTCCCGGCCTGGCGCGCCCTCATGAGGGCAGAGACGTGGTACGACGCCGATGAGGCCGTGGCCGCCAGGCTGGCCGACAAGGCGCTCGACGGGCCCACGGCCACCGAGACCGAAGAGGATGAAGAGCTGGCGGCGCGGATGCACGCCCGCGGCGACCTCACGATCTTCAACCACGCCGGCCGGGAGGCCGCGCCCGCCCCGGTACTCGACGTGCCAGAGGCAATTGCCAGTGGCAACAATCCCCAGCCTGTGGATGAGGTTGTGGATGAGGCGCCGATCCTGGCGTTCGACCTGGACGCCGAGGTGTTCCGCACCTCGGTCACCGCCGGCCTGGAGGCGCCGACGGTTGACGCCGACTTCTTCCGTGCCGCTGTGGCGCTGGCCGTGAATGACGCGCCCGCGCCGCCCCCATCCTCCGAGCCGGCGCCGCCGGCCGGCGAGTCCACCCCGTTCGCCTCGTTCGATCGTGAGGCGTTCAAGCGCTCCGTAAGGGAGGCAGCACTATGAGTAAGCTCATCACCCTTCGGGGCCAGCGGGAGATCTCGCAGAGCAAGTCGCGTATGGCCATGCTGGAGCGGGTCGGTATCGACCCGCGCGAGATCGGCCGGGTGTTCAACCGCGCCAACCCGGACACCGGGGACGGCGGCGGCACTGACACCATCACCGTGCCGACCAGCGCCGCCGGGCTGGAGGAGATGCTCGGCGACTCCAAGAAGATGCAGGCGCTGTTCGCGGACAAGCCGAAGTTCGGCGAGTTCATCACGAACTACGCTCGCAGCGCGATGGACAAGGATCTGACCATCGCGACGCAGGTGCGCGAGCAGGTCGAGAACACGATGACCGAGTGGCTGCGTGAGAACCAGCCCGAGGCCGTCAGCCGGCTCAACCTGGACATGTCCAAGGTCGTCTCCGGCATCCGGGGCGAGGGTGGCGACCCGCGCAACGGGCTGCACAACCCGCGCGCCATGGGCGCGGCGGTGGACAAGGATTACGTCGGGTCGCACGACTATTTCCAGACGATCTGGCACAACAGCAACCGCACCGCGGACATGCAGGCCAAGATCACGCGCCTGCGCAACGCGTTCAGCTCCACAGTCCCGTCCGAGGGTGGGTTCCTCATCCCCGAGACGCTGCGCTCGGAGCTCCTGCGGGTCTCGCTGGAGACCTCCATCGTTCGGCCGCGCGCCCGCGTGATCCCGATGGAGACCCTGCGGGTGCCGTTCCCGGCGATCGACTCCAGCTCGAACGTGAGTTCGGTCTACGGCGGCATCGTCGGCTACTGGACCGAGGAGGGCGCGGCGCTCACTCAGTCGTCCGCCAGCTTCGGCCGGGTGGTGCTGGACGCCAAGAAGCTCACGGCCTACACCGAGGTTCCGAACGAGCTCATCTCGGACTCCGGCCAGTCGTTCCAGGCCTTCCTGGACCAGATCTTCCCCGAGGCGCTCGGCTTCTACGAGGACAACGCGTTCCTCAACGGGACCGGCGTGGGCGAGCCGCTCGGCGCGCTGACCGACGGCAACACCTCGGCGGTGAGCGTGGCGGCTGAGGCCGGCCAGGCGGCCGGCACCATCGTGTGGGAGAACATCGTCAAGATGTACGCCCGCATGCTCCCGAGCTCGCTCGGGCGCGCGGTATGGGTCGTCTCGATCGACACCTTCCCGGAGCTGGCCACGATGGCGCTCCAGGTCGGTACGGGCGGTTCGGCGATCTGGCTGAACAACGGCGTCGTGGGCCCGCCGATGACCATCCTGGGTCGCCCGGTGATCTTCACCGAGAAGGCGCCGACTCTGGGCAGTGCCGGAGACCTCAACTTCGTGGACTTCGGGTTCTACCTGATCGGCGACCGTCAGGTGATGAGCGCCATGTCCAGCCCGCACTACAAGTTCGGCAACGACCTCACCGCCTACCGCATCATCGAGCGCGTGGACGGCCGGCCGTGGATCCAGACGGCCATTACCCCGAAGAACGGCGGGAACACCCTCTCCCCGTTCGTTAAGCTCGCCGCACGCACGTAATCTGAACTCCGCTGGGCCCGAGGGTGTCCGGGCCCAGCGGTTCGATCCGGTAGCTCAGTGGTAGAGCGCTCGTGGGTCGCGAGACCCAGGAGAGGGCGCAGGTTCGAACCCTGCCCGGTTCACGCTCTAGCCCGAGAGGTCGGCAACCGTCGGCCTCGGTAGGGCCAACCTGTCCGGCATCGAAACCCCGGACGGAGAGGTATAGACCATGGAAGCACTAGGGCGGGTACTCAACGTCATCCCCATTGCGGCCGGCGTCGGCGTCACGATGAAGGACGCCAGCGGGCTGACCTTCGTCTGCACTGGCAACGACACGTTCACCCTGACCGTGGCGAGCACCTTCGCGGGCTCCTACGCCACCCCGGGCGCGATCATCACTCGGAAGTTCACCAACACCGCGACGAACGGCACCGCGGCGTGGGTGGAGGCGACGCAGGCGGCGTCCAACGCTGTCACCATCTCCTCCGGCACCGTGGTCATCCACGTGCCGGCCACCTCCCTCCCGGACGGCAAGGTGTACGTGAAGTGCGCCGTCGGCGCGGCTGGCCTGGTCCAGGCCATCACGCACGACCTGACCGTCCAGCGGAAGCCGGGCAACCTCCCGGCCCTGAGCGCGTAGGGGGGCTGCTGACTCATGAGCGTTCTCAACCCCAACAAGGCGTTCGCGCAGGGCATCATCGGCGTGAAGGTCGATCGAGCGACTGGTGTTCTTCCGCAGTCGGCCACGGCCGCCATCTTCACCATCGCTGGTGGGCGAGTGCTCATCACATCGCTGGTGGGAGAGGTCACGACGGTCATCGCCGCTGGCACCACGCCAGAGGGCAAGCTGATCTTCAACCCGACCGCGGCGGGAACCAGTTTCGACCTCACCACGGCTACCTCCATCGCTTCTGACGCGGTGGGTCAGCAGTACTACATCGCTGGCAGCGTGGCGACCCCCGGCGCGGTCCTCGTGGCGGGGGCTGTCGGCCAGGCCAACCCGGTGTTCGATCAGGCGTTGCTCCTTTCGGAAGGCGCGATCGAATTCAACATGGACGAGTCCGTGACGGGCGCCGTTCAGTGGTCACTGACGTACGTGCCGTACGACGACGGCGCGACCGTAGTCGCCGCCTGATGAGCACCCTGGCAGCGTGGGTCTGCGCGGGCTGTGACGCTCGCTGGGCTACCAAGCTCACCGCGGGTTGCCCACGCTGCCAGGGTGAGCTCAACCCGCTCACGCCAGCGCTCGTGCGCCGGCCGGCGGGCACCCGCAAGGGCAAGAAGCCAGCACGTCCCGTCGCGAGAGGTTAGGCCGCTCATGCTCTGGATATGCAAGGCGTGCACGACCAGGTACGCCGTCGGCGCCGATCGCTGCCCGGCATGCGGCGCCGACAATCACGTCGATGAGGGAGAAGACATGCCGAAGATCACCAGGGCCGGCGGCCCGTCCATCGAGGGCGTAACCGACGTCCAGCTTGAAGATGGCCAGCCGAACGGCGACACGTCGCTACGCGACGGCGAGGAGTCCCGCCGCGGCGTGGACGAGAACGACGGCCAGGCGCCGGAGCGCCAGGGCGTGGACGGCGAGCAGGCGTCCGGCGTGGCCAACCTGCGCGGCGACTCCACCGACCCGAACGCCGCCCCTGAGGAGGGGCAGGTCGGCGACGCCGCCACCCGGGAGGTGGAGTTCCCCGACGACAAGAAGAACGCCAGCGCCAAGGACGTCAAGGACTGGGTCGGCGGTGTGGACTCCCAGGAAGAGTTCGACGCCCGGGCCCACGCCGCGCTCAAGCATGAGCTGAACAAGCCGAGCCCCCGCACGGGTCTGGTGAGCGAGCTGCGCGCGATGCTCGGCGTCCAGCCGGACTGACGTCGTGAGCTGGGAGCAGTACCTGGCCATCGGGCGGGAGGCGCACGCGCTCGCGACCGAAGAGAAGGGCGTCGCGCCGATCGACTGCCCGCTCGATGGCACGACGCTGCAACCCGGCCCGCACGGTGAGCTGTTCTGCTCGTTCGACGGATGGCAGTGGCCACGCGACAAGATCAGCTAGTATCCGAGATACCCCCAAGCGACTCGCGCACTGGTCGCCGCCGAAGCCCGCGCCTCTCCCCCATGGCGCGGGCTTCGTGCTGTTCGCCGTAGACCGTCGGCGCTGGTCAGCTACACTCCGGGCAGGATCGGTCGGGCTACCAACCTAGAGCGGTGCGGCGGCCCGCCCGGTCCCAAAAACTTCACATGCTCCACCCGGCCAGAGCCTCGTGGCGACGGCCTAGGACAGAAAGCGAGTCGAGGGTGAGCACCGTTTGGTACACGACCCGCGAGGCCGTCAAGGCAGCGCTGGACTATCGCGAGACCTCGCGCAGCGACGCGCAGGTTGACCGCGCGATCGAGACTGCCTCTCGCGCGATCGAGGGACTCCTCCACCGCAAGTTCTACCCCTGGACCGGCACGCGCTACCTCGACTGGCCGAACCGCTCCAGCGCCCGCGCCGGCCGACTCTGGCTGGACGCCAACGAGCTCGCCAGCCTGACTTCGATGACCAGCGGCGGCGTGGTCATCCCGCCGGCCTCTCGGCTCTTGCGACGCTCCGATGGCGTGGACGCCCCGCCGTATACCCACATCGAGCTGAACCTCGGCACGTCGGCGGCGTTCGGGATCGACCTCACGTCCCAGCAGAGCATCGCACTCACGGGCGTGTTCATCGGCTGCCCGCTGGACGAGCAACCAGCCGGCGCTCTCGCCGCCGCGATCGTCAGCACCTCGGCTACCGCGATCACCGTGACGAACGGCTCGGCGCTTGGCGTCGGCTCGATCCTGCGCTGCGACACCGAGCGCCTGCTCGTGACCGGCCGCACCCTCACCGACACCGCGCAGGATCTCGGCGCGGACCTAGCGGCCAACAACGCCGTGGTGACCGTGCCGGTGACGACTGGCGCGCTCTACTTCCCGCGCGAGGTCATCACGATCGACGCCGAACGGATGCGCATCGAGGACGTCGCTGGCAACAGCCTGATCGTGCGCCGGGCGTGGGACGGGTCGGTGCTCGCCACCCACGCGGCCGGCGCCGACATCTACGCGCCCCGCGCGCTCACGGTGGAGCGGGGCGCGCTCGGCACCACGGCGGCCACCCACCTCATCGCCGCCCCGCTGGCCGCGCACATCGTCCCGGCGCCCGTGGAGACCCTGGCCGTGGGGATGTCGATCGTGGAACTCCTCGGTGAGGCGTCCGGCCACTCCCGAACCGTGGGCGAGGGCGAGAGCGCGCGTGAGGCGACCGGCCGCGGGCTGGCCGCGCTGCGCAAGGATGCCATCACCGCGTGCGGGCGCCAGGCCAGGAAGCGGGCGGTGTAGCCGTGGAGATCCAGGTAGACAACAGCGGCCCGCTGTTCGACGCGCGCGCCGAGGCCGCGACCGAGCGGTTCCGCCACGACGTGGTGGACGACGTGGCGATGCAGGCCATGGCCGACGTCCACCAGAACCTCGATGCCTCGATCCGGAACCCGACGCCGTACTACGAGACGCAGATCCTCACCGAGCGCGCCGGCTACGACCGGATCGTGCACGACCGTGACGTGATCTACGGGCCCTGGCTGGAGGGCGTCGGCTCGAAGAACCGAACCACCCGGTTCAAGGGCTACGCCTCGTTCCGGCGCGCTAAGCAAGAGGTTGAAGCGAAGGTGCCGACGCTCGTTGAGCCGTCGCTCCAGCGCTATATCAAGGCGCTGGGCGGATGAGCCTGGACTCGCGAGCCATTCAGGCCGCGCTCACCTCCCACGCTCAGCGCCTCGGCGTCTTCGATCGGGTCACGGGGCACGAGCCGAAGAATGCCGCCGGCCAGGGGCTCTCGGCGGCATTCTGGGTCCAGGAGATCCGGCCCGTCCCGCGCCGGTCCGGGCTGGCCGTCACGTCGGCGCTGCTGGTGTTCAATTGTCGACTGTTCTCCAACGCGCTCCAGGAGCCGGCGGACGAGATCGATCCAAACCTGCTCGATGCCTGCGACGCGCTGATGAGCGCCTACTCCAGCGACTTCGATCTCGATATCGATGACGTGGAGCTGGATCTCCTCGGCGCGCACGGCCAGCCGCTGGCGGCTCGCGCTGGATACATCACGCTCGACAAGGTGTTTCAGCGCGTGCTGACCCTGACGATTCCGATGACGATCAACAATGCGTGGACTCAGGAGCGATAGCCATGGCCAAGCAGAGCGGATTGGGCAGCGCGTTCTACCTGGACGGCTACGACCTCTCGGGCGACGTGACGGCGCTCGGCGAGATCGGTGGCGGGCCGGCCGCGCTGCGCGGCCCCACGGGCATCGACAAGGCGGCGTTCGAGACCCTCGGTGGAGTGCGAGACGGGCGCATGAACGTCGCCTCGTGGTTCAACCCCTCGGCGGGCCAGCAGCACGACCGGTTCGGCAACCTCCCCGTCGCCGACGTCATCGCGGAGTTTCGCGCGGGCGGGACGGCGCTCGGCGGGCCCGTGGCCACGATCAACGCCAAGCAGGTCGATTACAACGGCACCCGGGCCACGGACGGCTCGCTGACCTGGTCTACCAGCCTGCTCGGCAACGCCTACGGCCTGGAGTGGTGCGTCGGTCTCACCGCCGGCAAGCGCACCGACGGCAGCGCGACCAACGGCACGGGCGTGGACTTCGCGGCGGCGAGCTCCTTTGGTCTCCAGGCCTATCTCCAGGTGTTCGCCTTCACCGGTACGTCCGTCACGGTGAAACTCCAGGAGTCCTCGGACAACGGGGTGGGCGACGCGTGGGTGGACGTGACCGGCGGTGGCTTCACCGCGGCGACCGGCATCACTCGTCAGCGCATCGAGACCACCCGCGCGCTGGCCGTGGAGCGCTACCTACGCGTGGTCACCACGGGCACCTTCTCCAACGCCGTGTTCGCCGTCTCGGTGGCGAAGAACGCCGTAAGCACGGTGTTCTGATGCCCGGGCCGATCAATCGCATCGTGCCGGAGCTCGGCGCCGAGGTGTTCAAGACGTACGAGCTGGCCGCACCAGTGGCCACGCATTGGCGCCCGGCCACGTGCGCCGAGGCGGACTGCGCGGCCTACCTGCGCGGCTGGGCAACCGCCGTGCCGGCGGACTCGTCGCAGGCGTACTACATCCGGGCCGACTCCGGCCGGCGCTTCACCGAGACCTACCCCGGCCCCGGCCAGGTGCGGTTCGAGTTCGAGGCTGGCCAGGCGTGCTTCAAGTCCGACACTCACCAGGTGCCGCTGGAGCGCGAGCCGCTCTACCTGGTGCGCGGCGGGGACTGGCGGGGCGACCCGCTCGGGCTCGGCACCACGAGGCACGCTCGCCCGGCCGATTGGGTGGACGACTTCGGCACCCACCAGGAGCGCATCGCGGACACCCGCGAGCGAGGGTGATGAACGTGAACAGCTCACTCAGCTTGCGCCGCCCGGCGCGCGATCCATCCACCCGGATCTTTCCTGCGCGCGTTGTTCTCCGCTCTGGTCAGCCAGCGGCAGTTGTCGGGGGAGTAGTCGCCGTCGGGGTTGATCCGGTCAATCTGGTGACCCTTGCTCGGGCGCTCCCCCATGTCCTCCAGGAAATTCTCGAACTCGCGCCAGCGGTCGCAGACGGTCACACCCTTGCCGCCGTACCGAACGTACGAGGCGTTTCGGGGGTCGTCGCAGCGCCCGAGCATCGAGGACCACGTTTTGTAGGTGATGGTCTGCGACCATCCGTGCTTGAACATCGAGGTCTGCTCGCCCGTGAACGTCGCGAGTCTGGCTCGCGTTTCCGGCGTGTGGCTACGCCCTCGCATCGGGTGCGCGACTCGGGAGTTATGTCCCGATACGAACTTGCTCACACGGTTGCGTCGCGCGTCCACGGCGGCGTACTCCCCACAACCGCAGGCACACAACTGCGGAATCAGCTCTCGTCCCATGCGGCGAGGATAATGGATTGGCTTGGCATTCACAACATCGCAGGTGGATGCCCTACGAAGGGATGTGAGTGACATTTCCAAGGAAAACGGATTGGGCTGGACGACATGCTCGGTGGATGATTCCGCTGGCGCTGTCGTCGCCATCAAGAATGACGTCACCAACCTCCAGTTCGCGACCCCGCGCGCAGTGCAGGACGTGACCGGCATCGACAAGAGCGCGATGGAGCGCCTGCTCCTGCTCGCGGACTTCTCGGTCACGCTCAACGGCGTGTTCAACGACGACGCCGCGGGCGCTCACACCGTGTTCAAGACGGTGCCGAGCACGTCGGTCGCCCGGACCACCACGCTCACCGTCAGCGGCCAGACGCTGGCTCCCGAGGTGCTCTACACCGACTACAACCTGACCAGGGCGAACGGTGGCGAGTTCACCTGGACGGCGCCGGGCGTGCTGTCCAACGGTGTTGTGCCAACCTGGTCGTAAAGCATATCCGGTAGGCTCCAGGTATGCGAGTACCCAAATGCCACCCGGAGCGCGCTCACCAGGCGAAGGATCTGTGCGCACAGTGCTACCTCAAGCAATACGACGCCAGGCGAAGGAAACGAAAGGAGCCCAGTGAGTACGCGCCGAACTATCGAAAACCTCCGGTCAAGAAGCCTCGGATTCCGGACTGTCATCCGGACCGCGCTCACTGGGCTAGGGGCCTGTGCTCCGCCTGCTACAGCCGGCAGCGCACAAGCTCGGTCAAGGCGGGGTGCCACCCCGACCGACCGCACCTGGCGGATGGGCTGTGCTCGCGTTGCTATGCGAAACGCAGATATGACAGGGCGCCCGAGCTGGTTCGGAGCCAGTCTCGCGAGTCTCAATCGCGTACCCGTAAGCGCAATCGCGATGAACTCATCGCGGCCTACGGTGGAAAGTGCGCATGCCCGAAGTGTCCGGAGACGAATTCAGCGTTCCTCACATTGGAGCATGTCAACGGCGACGGGAAGGCGCACAGGTCAAAGATGGGGAGACACACTTACGCCGACCTTCGTAGGCGCGGCTTCCCGCAAGAGGGCTACACGCTTCTTTGCTGGAATTGCAATGCAGGCTCTCGCTTCACGCGAGTGTGTCCGCACATGGAGAGGTAATCAATGACGGGGTTCAGCTACGAGCGAGTGTTCCGCATCGACTTCGAGGACTTCGA
>CAYSAC010000004.1:32924-34803 GCA_964428815.1 uncultured Acidimicrobiaceae bacterium
CAATGACGGGGTTCAGCTACGAGCGAGTGTTCCGCATCGACTTCGAGGACTTCGAGGAGTTGGAGGGGCTGAGCGTGCGCGCGAAGTTCGGCACCCTCGATGACTACATGCGGAGTCGGGATCTGATCGCGGCATGGCAGGCGGCCGACGACAAAGTCAGTCGGGTGGATGGCTGGGAGGCGCTGTACCACGAGTTCGAGATCTTCCTCGTTGAGTGGAACCTGACCGACTCCAAGACGGGGGAGTCGGTCCCGACCACCTTCGAGGGGATGAAATCGCAGGACTCGTGGATGATCCTGCAAATCATCGCGCAGTGGCAGAAGGCGATCGCGGGGAGCCTGAGTGGCCCAAAAGAGCGGACGCCGAGCGCTGGCACGCGGTCGGTGGAGGGAGATATTCCGATGGAACCGTTGTCACCAAACCCCAGTTCGTAGAAGACGCGGAATGGATCCTCGCTCAGTGCGCGAGGTTCCATTGCCTCCCGTCGCAATTGCTGGCTGAACCGGCGCAGTTCATCGGCCTACTGGAGATTGAGAGTCTGAGAGGAGGGGACGAGAGCTATGGCCAATGACGTCGAGATCGTCGTCACCTCAAAGGACAAGGTCGATTACACCAGCGTCAAGGCGAAGACAAAGGATCTAGCCGACGACGCCGCCAAGCAGGGCAGCAAGGGCGGCAAGGACTTCGGCGAGAACTTCACCCGCGACGCGCGCGGCCGGCTCCACGATTCCAAGGGCCGGTTCGCCGCGGCCGGCGCGGACGCTGCCGAGGGGTTGGTCAAGGGCACCGTTGGGGTGATGACCGGCCAGGCCGGCTCGATCTCCAAGGCGATCTCCAACCCGTACGTGCTCGGCGCGGGCGCGGCGCTCGGCGCGATCGCGGCCATCCCCATCGGCGCGGCCATCTCGGGGGTGGCCGTCGCCGGCATGGGGGCCGGCATCCTCGGTCTCGCCGCCGTCGCCGTGAAGGGCAGCAAGGAGGTCCAGGGCGCCGCTACGGGCATGTCGGAGTCGTGGGTGGGCGCGGTGCGCCGGGCGGGCATCGGCACCGAGCAGCACTTCGTCAAGGCGCTGAACATCCTCTCGGGTACCGCCGACTCCGTTCAGCCCGTGCTCGATCGGCTGTTCGAGAAGGTCACGCCGAGCGCGGCGAAGATGGCCAGCGGTATCGACGGGTTGGTGCGTAACTCCCTGCCTGGCTTGGAGCGCATGGGCCTGGCGTCCGGCGGGGTGCTCGATCGACTGGCCGCCAAGCTGCCGGAGACCGGCGACGCGCTCAGCTCGTTCGGTGACTCCATGGCAGAGGCCGCCGACGGTGGCGGGGACGCGCTGGTGGACCTACTCGGCGTCATCAATACGACGGTGGAGACGCTCGGCAACACTCTGGAGGGCGCCTCGAAGTCCTATCACTGGCTCATGGAGGATCCGGGCTGGCAGAAGTGGACGCCGCCCGTCTTCCTCGCCCGCAAGATGAATGAGCTGATGACCGGCAACGACGGGACGGCCAAGGCCGCGAAGGGGAACGCGCGCGCCCACACCGAGCTCGGCAAGGCCATGCAAGAGGTGAGCGACTATGCCGCCGACCTGCTCGCCTCCCAGCAGGAGCTGAACGGTCAGAACCTCTCGGTGGAGAAGGCGACGCAGCGCCTCACCCGCTCCTACGCCGCGATGGCCGAGAGCGTGAAAGACAACGGGACGTCGCTCGATCGACTCACGCAGAAGGGCAACGAGAACCGCGAGGCGCTCACGGGCCAGATCGAGGCCAACATGAAGGTGTTCGAGTCGAACGTCGCCGCCGGCATGTCGGTTGCTCAGGCCACCGGGATCTACGACACCAACACCAACGCGCTCCGGGCGAACGCCGAGAAGCTCGGTCTGAA
>CAYSAC010000004.1:34903-43725 GCA_964428815.1 uncultured Acidimicrobiaceae bacterium
GGCAACGTCCAGGCCGTGCTGGGCACCGCCTGATGGCCTTCCCCGCCGACGTGCTGCCCACCGTCACCGAGATCCGCGTGGACGACGCTTGGGTGGCCATCACCTCGGACGTGCGTGGCGAGGACGCCATCACGATGACGCACGGCCAGGCCAACGAGCAGGGCCAGGTCAGCGCGTGCCGGGCGGACTTGTCGATCAACAACCGCGACGGTCGGTACTCGCCGCGCAACCCGCTCTCGCCGTACTACGGGAAGATCGGTCGCAACACCGAGCTGCGCGTGCGGATCGAGGACTTCGCCGAGACCCCGTCTTTGCGCTCGGCGGTGACCACGGCCGAGGTTGACAGCGTGCCGGCCTACTACTGCAACGTTCCGACCGGCGTGGTGCCGGGTGACGTCCTCATCGCGTTCCAGTCGGCGGACTCCACCGCCCTGGACGACATGTTCCCGCCGAGCCAGGACGAGCTAGCCACCGATACGGCCGCGCTCTGGACTGAGCGGCTGGCCTTCGTCACCGACGCCACCAACGACCTCGCCACCAAGGTCTGGACCAGGGTCGTGCAAGAGGGTGAACCCACGCGGTTCATCTTCTGGCAGGATGCCGCGGCCGACGGCGTGACGATCATGGCCGCGATCAAAGACGCGAAGGTCTCCCAGATCTCCTACGCCTCGCTGGTGGAGCCAGCGCCGGGCCCGTCGTTCGTCACGCCGAGCTCGACGCCGGGCGGGAGCAATGACTTCGATCTGCGCTACGTGGCTGGCACGGACGCCGTGGGCGCGGCGGCCACCTTCACCTCGCCGGCCACGTACGCCGAGCTGGCCGACTTGCAGAGCCGGACCTTCACCTGCGCGTCGCTGGCGAGCAAGGCGCTCACCTCGAACGCGGCGACCGGCACGCAGACCTTCACCTGCTCCAACGGCGGGCTGGACACCGGGCACGGCGTGACCGTGACGATCATGGCCGACAGCGTCCAGTTCCACGGTGAGGTGCCGGCGTGGCCGTCGCGCTGGGACGTCACCGGCACCGACATCTGGGTACCGCTCCAGGCCTCCGGCATCCTGCGACGGCTCGGCCAAGGCGCGGCCCCGATCCACTCGGCGCTCTACCGCGGCATCACGACCGACCTCGCTGGCCACCTCAAGGCGTACTGGCCGCTGGAGGAGGGCTCTAACGCCACGATCTTCGCCAACGTCGTCAACCCGCAGTACCCGATGAACATCCCGCCAACCGGCGTCGTGCCCGGCGGCGGGATCCAGCCCGGCGCGGCCACCGAGGCGGTGGCGACGGTGGAGCTGGGCGCGGTGATCCGGGGGCCCGTCGGGGTGTACACGGGCACGAAATGGACCGTGGGGGCGCTGATGTACTTCGGCAGCGAGCCGAACGGCGACCAGAGTCCCGTGCTGAGCTGGCAGACGTCGGGTCGGCTGGCTAAGTGGTTCCTGCGCGGCGACTCCTCCAACGACGAGTTCGTGCTGCTGGCGCTGGACTCCGACAACAACACCATCGTCAATCAGATCGGTCTGAACATCGGCCGACCGCTGGTCAACGAGTGGCTGTTTGTCCAGGTCTCGATGTTCCCCGAAGTCGGCCAGGATCAGTGGTCGTTCTCGATGATCGCGCAGCCTGGGGACACTCTCTCGGCCTCCGGCTTTGTCACTACCGACACCATCGGCCAGGTCACGAACGTGTCAATGAGTAACGGCGGTGGCGTTGAAGCGGCGTCCGTCGGGCACGTTTTCGTTGCCGATAGTGGGTTGTTCGATGACACATTCTTCAACGTCCTCTCCTACCTCCCCGGCTTCGCGGGCGAGCAGGCCGCCGTGCGGATTCAGCGCCTGTGCGCCGAGGAGGGCATCGACGTCGAGGTCATCGGCGGCCCTGAGGATTCTGAGCGGATGGGGATTCAGCGCGTCGGCGCGTTGCTGGAGCTGCTGAATGACTGCGCGGCGGCCGACCAGGGCATCCTGTTCGAGCCGTATGAGTTCTTCGGCATGAGCTACCGAACGCGCGTCTCGCTCTATAACCAGGCGTCGTCGCTGGACATGGACTACGCGCTGAAACACCTCTCCCAGCCGTTCGAGCCGACCGACGATGACCAGCTCGTGCGCAACGACGTCACGGTGCGTCGGCTGGACGGCTCGTTCGGCCGGGCGACCAAGGAGACTGGCCCCCTGTCGGTGCTCCCGCCCCCGCTCGGGGTCGGCCGGTACGACGACACCCTGACCGTCAACCTCTACGAGGACGCTCAGGCCGAGCACCTGGCCGCTTGGCGCGTTCACGTCGGCACGTGGGATGAGGCGCGTTTCCCCGCGGTCGCGGTCAAGCTGGAGCGCGACGTATGGGTGGCCAGCGCCTCCCGCACCCGCGAGGCCGCGCAGGCGCGCCCGGGCGACGTCTTCACGATCACCAGCCCGCCCGCGTGGATGCCGCCGGACCCCATTCGCCAGATCGTGCGCGGGCGTCAGATGCGGCTGTCCAACAAGCAGTGGTGGATCACCTGGAACGGCTCGCCGGCGGGCCCGTACGAGGTGCTCGTGCTGGACGATGATGAGCGTGGCCGGCTCGACACCGACGGTTCGGAGCTGGATATCGCGATCTCCAGCTCGGCGACGGCGTTTGACGTGGCCACCACTGATCCGGCCTGGCCGCTCTGGGCCACTGACAACGCGGAGTGCCCGTTCGACGTCGGGATCAGCGGTGAGCGCGTCACCGTGACCGACGTGGCGGCCTCGCTGATCACCTTCGGCGCCGCCGGCACCGTGACGCACGCCAACAACGCCAGCGTCACGCCCGGCATCCCCGCATCGGTGGCGACGGGCAACCTGCTCCTGATCTTCGCCGCGATCCGCAATTCCGGAACGGGGGTGCCGAACACCCCGACCGGCTACACGCGGCTCCCGGTGTTCGATGCCAGCGACAACTGCCAGCTCTTCGGCAAGATCGCGCTGAGTGGCGCCGAGGTCGCGCCGTTGGTCAGCTTCACGGGCGGGGTCGCCAACGCCGACACGTCCGCTCAGATGATTCGGTTGGCCGGCAAGTTCCACGACGTGAACAACGTCGTCGTCAAGAGCAACGCCTTGCTCAACACCGCCGCGCAGGACATCCGGTACCCCGCGCTCCAGGCGGTGGCCGACAACTGCTTCGTGCTCTACCTCGGCTGGAAACAGGACGACTGGACGTCGGTAGCCGCGATCGCGGGAGCCACCGAGATCGGCGAGCCGGACACCGTCACAGGCGATGATCAGGGCATCGTCTGGGATTACGTGATCCAGACCACCCAAGCCGCGATCGTGGGCGGGAGCTTCGTCGTGACGGGCGGCGCGGCGGCGGCCTCGCGCGGCGCGGTGCTCGCTATCCGCGCCGACAAGCAGGCGTTCACCGTCACACGCTCGATCAATGGCATGGTCAAGGCGCATTCAGCCGGGGCGGCTGTCAGCTTGTGGCAGCCTGCCGTGCTCGGTCTCTAGGAAGGAAGCACCATGCCCACGTTCCTCGCCGGCCAGCGGCTCACCGCGGCTCAGCTCCAGGTGCTCTCGGACGAGACCCTGAACACGCAGGAGTCACTCTCCCCAACCTGGACGGGCACAGGGTTCGCGATCGGCAATGGCACGATCGAGGGCACTCGGTGGGCGATCGGCAATCAGTGGCATGTCGTGCTCTGCGCCGTCTACGGCAGCACGACAACGCAGGGCTCCTCGAAGTGGGACTTCGGCAACTTCGGCCAGGCCGACCTGACCTCGTTCACCGCCCAGTCGCGCAACGCCGGCTGGTGGTGGCTGGTGGACGCCAGCGGCACGAGCCGAGCGTCCGGCCCGCAGATCCTCGGCTCGGCGGGCAACACCGCGTCGTGCCAGGTCGGCGGCGGCACCCCGACGACGCAGGCGTTCACCGCGGCCGGCGGTGGCAATATCCCGATTGCGTGGGCGACGGGCGACTTCCTAGTGATGGATTTCTGGGTGCCGCGCATCGTGTAGAAGGTGGGCGACCGAACGCCCCGCACGGGTGGCCAGCACGGGGCGTTCGGGGCTCGGCGGGATCAGCCGATGGGCTCGATGAGGTAGACCAGGTCGGGGGCGGGAGTCCCCTTGGCGGCGTGGTGCGGCAGAACGCGCGTGTTGTAGTGCTCGTTGGCAGTCGTGTGGGCCGTGCGAGCGCCGAAGCGCGTCCAGTGGTGGCTGATGACCTGGCGCTGCTCCTTGGCCGGCACGACGCGCTGAGCGGGCCCGGCGTAGCTCGGGTGGACGGTGATCTGGATCAGCCGGAAGCGGTAGCGCAGAGCGCGCCGGCCGGCGGCGAGCAGGCGGCGCGTCATCGGGCGGTGGCCGGCGTGATGCACCAGGGCGTGGCGCCGTTGGTGAGGTGGCGAGCGCGGTGGGCGATCGGCCGCCCGTTCAGTAGCTGCATGTTCTGTCCGCATCGGGTGCACGGGCCGTGGTTCGCGAGTCGCCCGCGGTCGGCGGCGTGGTCGGCCAGCCAGAGTCGAGACTGGCGAAGATGCTCCGCGTACGTCATCATTTCGGTACCTCCTGCACGAGGTGGGGCGGGGCCTGACTCCGTCAATGATCGTCTATAACGGCGATCACGTCAAGTAGTCCGTTTGGACGATCCCAGTAACGACGTTAGGCCCCTCACCCGTGGGTGAGGGGCCTAACGCGTAGTTGAGCGGTGAATCAGTTCCGCAGGCGCGGGGGCGGCCCGTAGCTGGCGGCGTTCGCCGAGGCGAGTCGGTCGGCGACGTCGCCCACGTTGGTCACGACGCGGACGCCGAGCGTGCCGAGCACCGCGACGACGGCCAGCACGATCTCGGTACCCTGCAAGCCGTCGGAGATCGCGGCCACGGTCAGCACGCCCATCGCCGCGCTGACGGCCATGATGACGGGCTTGATCTGTCGGTAGCCCGGCACGTCCGGCGCCCAGGCGACGCCGAACGCCGCGACGCCGAGCGAGGCCAGGATGTACCCCTCGGTGCCGGAGATTCCGTCATCGATCGTGACGCCGTTGCCGGGGTCCACCGCGGCGAGCGCGACGGCCACGAGCAGTGTCATGAGCGCGACAAGCGCTCTCTTGTACTTGGACATTCCGGTCCTACCCTTCCTGGCGGACGCGCCGTCGATCGACGGCGCGAGTCTTGAGGAACGCGTAGAGCAGGTAGCCGGCGCCGCCGGCCAGCAGTGCCCACATGCCCACGCGGAAGTACGGCCAGCCCGCCCAGCCCTGTGTGGAGCGGCTGACGACGGCCAGTACAAGGAAGGCGGTGACGATGGCCATCAGGCTGCCGAACGCCTTGCCGAACGGTTCGTGCCACCAGCGGTTGAGCTTGGTATAGACCACGAGGAACGCGACGAACTCCACCGCGGTGATGACGGTCAGGCCGAGCGAGATCATGTCGAGCACGTGCGTCATGCCGGCCGACCTTTCATGCTCGCGCGGACGCGCTCGGGGATGTGATTTTTCTCGCGCGCCGTGCGTAGCTCGGCGACGATCTCGCGAATGGTCGGCTCCCGCGCCGCGACCTCACGATGAGCGAGCCTGGCCTCGATGACGGCGCGGTCGGCGGCGACGGGGTCGCGCGGGGGGTCGGCCCGTGGGCCGACGGCCGGGTGGGTGCGCACGAGCCGCGCCAGCCACTTCACGACCCCGCCTCGCCCACGATGTCCGCCACGGTGGCCGTGACCGTCTTGGCGATCTCGGCACCCTCCATGAGCTGGCCGTTCTGCCTGACGAGCTGATCGACCGTTGCCGCGCGCTCCATGAACGCAGTGTGCCACCGCTCGGCCTCTCGGTCGCTTTGAGCGACGCGTTTATCCGCGTCTTCCCGCATTGAGGCGACTTGAGTGGAGATAATCAGATGACCCCGCAGGACGCCGAACGCGCAGACAGCGAAGAGGGCCCAGCCGAGGACGGCCGGGCCCATCTTCACTAGTATTGCCGCGATCGGATCCATACTCGCAGCGTACGTGACGTGCTCAGATGTCGTGCGTGATCGACCGCGCCAGCTCGGTGAGGTACTCCGGCGTCGCGCGGTCGCCCAGCAGCGTCTTGATCGCGGCGGCGACGTCCTCCGGCCCGCCGTCGGTCAGCCGGCGCAGCTCCGCCAGGAGCTCGGCGTCCCGCACCGCGTCGGCGGCATCGCGCACGACGTCTTCCCCGGCCGCCTTGAGCAGGGTGTCCACCTTGGCCGTGAGCGCCTGGATTCCACCGCGCGGCCCCCGGGTGTGGTAGATCTCGCCGAGGGCAGCGCCGACCGTGGCGCCCGTGCCGGGCAGGCCTTCCTTGAGTTCCATCTCGTTCTCCTGTTCGTTGCCGGCCAGAACCAACGCCACGTTGGCGCGGAACCAGGCCATATCGATACCGACCGGATCAGTCTTGACGCGCCGTCCACCGGGGCCGGCGTTCCATTCTCGGTGCGAGACGGCGCGGCTGGCGCCGAATCCGAGACGACGCAGGATCGCGGCCACGCCGACGACGTAGGACCGAAGCTGAGCTGGAGTCCACGGCTCGCCCCGGTTGTTGTTGCCCGCCTCGATGCCGATCGACCGGTTGTTGCCCTGGACACCCCAGGCCCCGCCGGTACCAGCGTGGTTGCAGGTACCGGCAGCGATCAGCCAGTACTCGCCCCGCCGGTCCAGATAGAGCTGAGCGATCGGGCCAGGCGCGGTCGCGGACCCGTTGATGATGACGCCGATCTCGCCGCTAGTGCTGCTGTTGGTCGCGCCGGCAGTCGCATGGCAGACGACCCCAGCGGGGTTCAGCGTGTCGGCGCCGCGCGATTGCCAGCCGGCCACCTCGTGCACGGTGAGGCCAGCTCGGCGAAGCGTGGCGAGTAGCCAGGTTGCTCGTGCCATTAGATCGTCATCTCGTCGTGGGTCATTGAATCATCCCTTCCTGTTGCTCTCGCTCGATGCGCTCCAGTCCCTTGATGGTGTCCTCCCAGCGTGGCGTCGCCTGGTTGGGGCCCATGCCCTGGTGGTAGCCGTCGTGGCCGTCATCCAGGACGCAGAGGATCTCCCAGCCCCCATTGACCAAGCGCACGCTGGCCGGCGCCTGGTCCAGGCACTGCTCCGGCCCGCCGTCGATCACGCGCGTGATGTCCAGGCCGGACAGGGTCTCGATAACCTCGATGATCGACTCATCGCCGAGCATCTGCACGTGAACCGTGACGGGCTCGCCGGCCTGGATATCGATGACCACCCGTCGGACGTAGTTTCGGTCGATGCCGAGGGCGCGCTCCAGCGCGTCGTACAGCGCGGGGTGGTGGCCCGCGATCTTGCTCACTGCTGGAACGCCGCGAACGGGTTGGCCGGCGGGGTGACGGGTGCCTGTGCGGCGGCGTCGGCCATCGCCTTCTGGACGCGCTCTCGCTTGTCCTGGGTCAGGTTGTTCAGGGCGTGCTCTCGCTCCTGCAAGGCGTTGCGCGCGAGGGCGAGGCGGGAGGCGTTCTCGGCGGCGGCGTCCACCTCGGCCGGCGTCGGGATGTTGGCCGGCGCGGGCGGGAAGCCGAACGGATTGACGGCGCTGGCCGGCGCGGTGAACGGGTTGGCCGGCGGCGCGGCGGCATCCTGGACCACGGTCTCGGTGCACCGCTTGCCGCAGTCGGTTTCGCCGTGGCCAACGGGCTCTCCGCACCCTCCGCACCGATGCGTGTCGTGGTCGCAGTCCGAGCAGTAGGGGGTTTCGACCACGGCGGGGCCGGAGCTGGTCGGAGCGTAGTCCGCGGGCTTGCCGACATCCGTCCCCGCGGCGGCGAGAACTCCCAGCGTCGTCGTGCGCTGGTCGGCGGCCTCCCGCTCGGCGAGCTCGGCGAACGGGGCGGTTGGCGTCGCCTCTGACCATTCGAAGGTGGCGTCATCGTAGAAGTGTGTGCAGCCCGGGCCGGTGTTGGGCTGGCTCTGCTCGTCCAGCCAGTGGCATGGCGCCTCGGCGTTCGTGCCGGCGGCGAGGGCTGTCACCTCGGCGCCGGAGAGGGGCTCGAACGGGCCGAACGAACGGCGGCGCGCGAGGGCGCGCTGGAGCTTGGCGTAGTTGGCCTGGAGCCGTTCGACCGTCTTGTCGTACGCGTCCTGAGCGAGGGTGACCTGACGGTCGGCGACCTGCTCGGGGGTCTCCTCGGGATTCTTCTTGGGTGGCATCTGGTCCTACTTCCTGGCGGTGAGATCGAAGTCTGGTGAGAGGGGGGAGCGGCGACCGGGCTAACCGGCTGGCACTCGCTGGGTCGCGTTGACCCGCTCCCCCATCGTGCTCGGTGCCTTCCCGATGCGGCGCGGAGATTTCCAGCCCCCGCGCACACACCTACACCGAGCGTCTGGGGTCAGGCCGGCGCGACGCCGATGGAGGCGTTACGGTGCTGGGCCAGCCACTGCTCGGCCAGCGCGATCTCCTGCGCGGTGAGCGTCGAGGAGTCCAGGAGCCAGGGCTGATTGCCCTTGGTGCCCTGGGTGCCGAGGGTGAGGCGCGCCAGGCAGCGCGAGGGCTTAGCCGGCGGGAGGAACGCGCGGAGCGTCTTCACCAGCACCTGCTGAGAAATGAAGATGTCCTCGTGCAGCGTGCCGGGGTTCATCACCTTGTCGTGCGGCTTGGCCGGCATGGTCTCCGGCGTGCCACCCCAGGCGATCGGCGGGCCGTCCAGGGCGACGATGTCAGCCCTGATCCGGTCCTGCATCGCGCCGGGCGTCTCGGACTTGCTGTTCGGCACGCGCTCGATCAGCTTCGGCGTGATCAGGACCAGCCGGCCCGGACCGTAGTCCCGGATCCGGGGGCCGGTCGGCTCGCTGGCGCCGGGGGGTGCCGCCGCGCCGAACTCACCCGACGCCGAGAGCGCGGCG
>CAYSAC010000005.1:0-39478 GCA_964428815.1 uncultured Acidimicrobiaceae bacterium
GACCCGCACCGACCCGACGTTCGGGCGCTACGACTACCAGATCGACGGCGGCAGCGTCGTCCAGGTCCCGCAGAACCTGACCGCCGCCATCCACACCGTCACGGTCTCCGGGCTCGCGCCGGGCACCCACGCCGTGGTGCTCACAGCGGCGGCCGGCCAGTGCCGGATCCACGGGGTACGGGGCCGCAACGCCACCGGGCTGGCCGTCGACAACTTCTCGATCGGAGGCCGCTCGATCGTGTCGCAGAGCCTCGGCCTCGACGTCGCCGCCGAGGGCCTCGCCGGGCAAACCACCCTGTCGACCACCTTCGACGTCATGCCCCCGCTCGACCTGCTGGTCGTGGCCCTCGGCGTCAACGACGCCGTCCAGGCCGCCAGCCCCAACTACGACACGATGTGGTCGGTCCTCAACAACCTGCAGCGCGAGATCAGGGCCGCCGGTGTCGACTCGATCACACCGCCCGAGGTCGTGGTCGTCATCGAGCACATCGCCGGGTTCGCTGACACGAGCGTGCCGTACAAGTACGGCCGCATCGCCAGCATCCTGCACGAGTGGGCCGCCTCGATGGGTGCCGCTGTGGTCGACATGTGGGCAGCGGGCCGCCACTCCGGCGAGTACGCCGCCGGGCTCAACTGGTTCGGGTTCGGTGTCACCGACGTCCACCTCGGCACGGCCGGCAGCGTCGCCTACTCCGACCTGGTGCGGTCCCTCATCGACCCGGAGAACTGAGGAGGATTCTCGTGAAGCGCGGTTTCGTTCTGCTGTGTGGCGTTCTGGGGCGCAGACGTGGCGTACAGCTAGCTCCGACCGATCTGCCTGAAGCTCTCTCCCGCTCGGACCCGCAGGACAATCTCGGCGTCGTCGAGGTCGGTTCGATAGCGAGGGCTGTTGATGCCTCGGTTGTTCAGGGTGCCAGCGGCGTGGCGCTCCAGGGAGTGCTCCGATAGATGATCGGCCCCGGCTCGCAGCTCCAGGTTGGAGAGCCTGTTGTCGGACCGATTGTGGTTCCGGTGATGGATGTGGTGTCCGGGCGGGATCGGGCCGTGGGCCTGTTCCCACACGTGGCGATGTTGGTAGGCGACGCCGCTCCGCCCGGGCCCGACCCGCATCCTGATGTAGCCGTTCGCATCGGGCCATGTGTGCCCGATGGTGGGTTCCCTGCCTCCGGCCTGAACCCGGTGCTCAACGCAGGCCCGCGTCGTTCCGTCGTCTGACCCGCGGGCGAGGGTGACTGTTCGCCAGGCGTTGCATCTAGGGCAGTACAGCCGGCCGGTCCTGTCCTTACGAGGCATGGTCCGAATACTACTCGAACGAGGTGTGCCCTCATGCGCAAGGGTTTCGTGCTACACCACAACGGCCCGCCGGCGAGCTGCGTCGGTAAGTCGCACACGCGGTGCATCGCCTTCTGGAACGCGGTCAAGGCGTACCACCAGCAGAAGTGGCCTAAGTCCAACGACATCGCGTACAGCTTCGGTGTGTGCCCGCATGGCGTGCAGTTCACCGGCCGGGGTTGGGACCGCAACCAGTTCGCCAACGGCTCCGACGACGTCGGCGTGAACGACGGCAAGGACTCGGAGTGGTACACGGTCCTCGTGTTCCTCGGCGGCGACGAGGCACCGACCGACGCCATGGTCGACGGCGTGATCTCCCTGATCGACGAGGGCCGCACCTCGAAGCGCTGCGCAGCCCGTGTGCTGCCCCACAACGCGTTCAAGCGCAAGCCGTGCCCCGGCCCGCAGTTCACCGCCTACGCCCGCGCCTGGGACAACCAGCCGCTACGCAACGGCCACGTCCAGGAGGACGACATGACCCCCGAACAGATGACTGACCTCAAGGGCTACATGGCCCGCCTCGTCGGTTGGGTCACGACCGGCAAGGAGAACACGGTCGTGAGCGGCAGCGATCCGGCGTGGGCGTTCGTGCGCGACGCCGGCACCATCACCCTGCCCGAGGTCCTCGCCGCCGTGGCGGCGGGAGCTGCCGACATCGACGAGGGCGCCATCGCTTCCGCTGTGGCTGCTGCGGTGATCGAGGCGTTGCCCGACGAGGTCACCGACCAGGTGACCGCTGCGGAGGTCGAGGCTGCGGTCGTGGCCGGGCTCGGCTCCGTCAAGTTCGTTCCCCGACGTCGACGTCGACTGATGCGCTACTTCATCGACGACGGCATGGAGTGACGTGAGGAGCGCTGGTGACCGGTGGACTGGGACAGGCTGAGCGCGCGGTGGCCGCTCCTGCGCGACATCGCGATCGTGGCGACCGCCCTCGTGCTGATCGTCTTCGAGGCGGTGTTCCGCGAGGCGCCGGAGCGCCCGACGCTGCTGCTGCTGTACACCGGCATGCTCGGCGCCCCGGTGTTCCTGAGAGCGGACTCGCGGCGGTCGAACGGGCAGCCGAACTCGCCGAAGGAGCCCCAGGAGGCCGGGCGATGACCCTCATCCGCCGCTACCAGTGGACGCTCAGCTACCTCGCCGCGTTGGCGTGGCTGGCCTGGGCCGTGGAGCAGATCCGGTGAACCGTCCGGCTGCTGCCCGCTTCACCGCCTACGTCGCCGTGGTCGTTGTCGGGACGCTCGGCATGTGGCGGGTCGAGACGACAGCCGACAACGCGCAGCAAGCGCTCGACGAGCTGGAGGCAGACCGGCACACGGCCCGCGTCGCCGCGTGCGAGAAGGACGACAGGACCAACGCCATCGTCCGCCAGATCGGCAAGGACGTAGGCATCACCTCGGGGGTCACTGGGGGCGAGGCCCTGATCCAGGCCGCCGGCGAGGACAGCGACAACGCCGAGACGATCGCCGCCTACCGGGCTGGGCTGACGAAGCTCCTCGACCCCTCGCCGGGATCGTCAACACCTTGCCCGGCTACCGCTGGGACCCCGAGGCCGGCCGCTGCGTCGAAGTCCCACTCGACACGGGCGGGTGACGTTCTATCCACTCATAGGTGCGCGCGGTCCCAGATCGTCGCGCCCAACCCGCCTTAACTGTCACACCCCGCTGAGACAATCAGTGGGCCGGGCGCTGTGCAACCAGCCCCGGCCCGTGATCCGAACCTGCGTTGGAGGTCCGAATATGCCTGAACGTACCTGCTCGATCCCCGGCTGCAAGAAGCCTCACAAGGCTCTCGGGTGGTGCAACGTCCACTACCTGCGCTGGCACCAGCATGGCGACCCACTGATCGTCACCAACCCGCACGGCGCCCTGGAAGAGCGCTTCTGGCCGAAGGTGGACCGATCGGCAGGCGACGCCGGCTGCTGGCCGTGGACCGCTCAGCGGGACCGTGCCGGCTATGGCGTCATCGCCGCCGGCGGCGAGCGGGGGACTCCGCTTAGGGCTCATAGGGTCGCCTACGAGATGCTCGTCGGCCCCATCCCGGATGGGCTTGTCATGGATCACCTGTGCCGCAACACGTCGTGCGTCAACCCCCCCAGCATCTCGAGCCGGTCACGCAGGCTGAGAACGTGCGGCGCGGTCTCAAGGGCGCCCTCAAGACCCATTGCCCCCAGGGTCACCCCTACGACGAAGTCAATACCTACATCACGCCTACTGGTCGGCGCGATTGCCGGACTTGCCGGCGTGCCGCTCACAGGCGCTACATGAGAAGGAGCCGACATGCTGAGCAGCTATAGCAAGTCAGTGACTGCAGTGGTTGGCGCCGTTGTCGTGGCCATCGCTGCAGCGTGGTCCGACGACGTCATCACCAACGCTGAGAAGGTGCAGATAGCCGTCGCTGGCTTCACCGCGTTCTCGGTGTTCGTGACGAGCAACGTCGGACTGCCCTTGTGGGAGTACTCGAAGTCGATCACGGCCGGAGCCTTAGCCGGCCTCGGCCTCCTCGGCGCCTACTACGCCAACGGCAACATCATGGATGGGGGCCTGTGGCTCAACGTCGCCATCGCCACCGCCGTGGCAGCCGGTGTGTTCGCCGTCCCGAATGGTCCGGAGCGGGTCATCGACGTGCGGTAGCCTTGGCCCCTCGGTCGACGCCCTCGACCTGCCCCATGCAGCCCCTCGGCCTTCGGGTCGGGGGGCTGTTGCGCGTCCGGGGTACACCCGTGCGCTACTCCACCTTGGTCGTGTGGAATCTATGTATACAGTTGGACGGATGGCCATGGCTGCACCGATCACCGCCCGCTGGGTCGCGATCTACCTCCGGATCTCCCGCGACCGCTCCGGTCGGGCCGAGAACGTCGACACCCAGCTGGGCCACGCCGTCACGTACGTCGAGCGTCAGTGGCCCGGCGTCGCCTACGAGGTGTACCGCGACAACGACCTCACGGCCGCCGACCCCGGTACCCACCGCCCCGACTACGAGCGTCTCCTCACCGACGTCCGGGCCGGCCGGGTCGCCCAGGTCGTCTCAGCCGACCAGGACCGCCTGACCCGCCAGCCCGCCGAGTGGGAAGCGCTCATGCCAGTGCTGCTCACCGCCGGGGTCACCGAGACCCACGGCTACCGCGACGGCATCACCTCAGTCGAGCCGGGCAAACGGGCGCCGGGGCGGTTCAAGTCGGCGATGGCCGCCGAGTACGTCGAGGGCTTGAAGGTGAAGTTGCACGAGAAGTTCGACAAGCTCGCCGATGACGGCCGACCCCATGGCGGCCGCACCTTCGGCTACAAGCGCACCGTCGACGCCGATGGCGCCAAGACGCTCGAGGTGATCCCGGAGCGGGCCGTAGTGATGCGGTGGGCGGCCGACGAGATCCTGTCCGGGCACACGATCGCCTCGGTGGCGGGGGGGATGGAGGCCCGCGGGTTCGGGCATTGGGGGCACTCCAGCGTCGTGGCGATGCTGCGAAGTCCGACGAACGCCGGGTTCCGTTCCTACCGGGGGGACCCCGAGTATCGGCGGGGTACGTGGGATCCGATCTTCGACGAGGTCACCTGGCGGCGCCTGTGCGCCACGCTCGACAAGCCGCGAGAGGTGCTCCGCCCCGACGGCACCGTGAAGGTGCTGGGCGGCCGCCGGCGGCCCGCACGGCGCTACCTGCTGGGCGGAGGGTTCGTGTGCTGCGCCCGGTGCGGGGTGCCGTTGGTGGGCCGCCACATCGCCGGCCGGAAACCGATCTACGTCTGCACGAAAGAGCGTGGCGGCTGCGGCCGGCTCGGCGCTACCGCCGGTGAACCGCTCCCCGACGGGGCGGCAGGTGTCGAGGCCACCGTCGCCGCCGAGCTGCTGGCCCGGTTGCAGTCCCCCGAGTTCCTCGCCCAGCTAGCTGTGGACGACAGCAACCAGCGCCGCAGCGCCCTCACCGAACAGATCGAGGGGATCGGCTTGCGCCGACGGAAGCTCGCCGGCCGCTGGGCCCGCGGCGACGTGGCCGACGAAGACTGGGACGGGGCACGTGAAGAGTTCGACGCTGAACTGTCCCGGCTCAACACGGAGCTGGCCGGCCTGGAGCCCTATGCAGCAGGCATCGACCCGGCCGCGGTCGTGGATGGCTGGGTCCACATGGACCTGGCCGAACGACGCCAGGTTGTGGACCGGTGCATCGAGCGGGTCGAGGTCCGTCCGGCCACACCTGGGGTCAAGTTCTTCGACCCGGCCAGGGTCCGCATCGTGTGGCGGGCCTAGCGGCTACGCCGCTTGCGTTCCGCCTCGGCCCGCTCCGCCTCCTGGGTGTCGGCCGCGTCGTTCAGCGCCCGGCGGATCCACTCCTTCAACGTCTGCCCTTTGTGGGAGGCGGCGACCTTCCACCGCCTATGTTCGTCGTCGGGGTAGTCGTAGGTGACCTGCGGCACGGCCGTGGTTTACCTAGCGATCGCCTCGCGAGCGAGGATCACCAGGTGAACCATGGACACCATGGGGACCAGGCAGTACGGTCGCCGTGACGTGAAGTGCCCCGAGCGCCGCGTGAACGACCCCGGGGCGTGGCCCACGAACTCGGAGGTACGTGGACATGCAAGATTCTACGGAAGCGCCGACAGCCGGTGAGGTCGGTGAGCTGTGCGCCCAGCTGCGTGACCTGTCGGGCCGGTACGCCCGGTTCGAGGACGTCCCGTCGGCCGAGGTCGACGCCTACATGGCCCGCAACATGGCCCGCAAACGCGATGTGCTGGGGCGCATCGACCCGGAGACGTTGCTGTGAGCTACGAGCCGAAGCGGTACCGGCACCTGCCCACAGTCGTGGAGGCCATCCGCTACGACGGCTCGGCCCTGTGCGCCGGCGCCATCGTTGCGTGGGGTAGGGACCGCACCGGCAACCTGCCCTTCACCATCGACGGCGACGACCTCGTGGCCCACACCCCACAGGGCCCCCGCTACGTGCCCGAAGGCTGGCTCGCAGTACTCGGCGTCATCGGCGAGCCGTACTCGGTGCAGCCGATGGTCGAGGCCGTCGCCTACGTCGAGGTGACCGCCGACTACCGGGCGCCGCTCACGGCCGATCGGGTGGCCGACCTCGTCGCCGAGGCCCGCGGCACCATCAGCGTCGACCGGTTGCGCGACATCGTTGCGCAACTCGGCGACCACAGCGAAGCTCTCATGGCATGAGCGAGCCGCAGGTCTACACGCAGTACCCGTTCCCCCTCGCGTCCGGCGGCATGGCCTACATCCACCTTCCGTGCGACGTCACGCAAGATGACGTCGCACGGCTCGCCCAGTTCCTCAGCAGTCTCGTTGTCGAGGAACTGCCCGCTGAAGCTGTCGCTCCATGAACGAGCCCCGCCGCTACCGCAAGCTTCCCGTCGAGGTCCTCGCTCTCCGCTGGACCGGCGACAACTGGGACGCCGTCACCGACTTCGCTGGCAAGCACGTCGTGTTTCACGGCGGCGACATCGACGTGTGGATCGAGAAGTCGAGGACCTGGCGCCAAGCCATGCCGGTCGGGGACTGGATCATCGCCGAGCTCGACGGCGACAGCGTCTACCCCTGCGCCGCCGCGGCGTTCGAGGCGACACACGAGCCGGTCGAGGAGGAGACGTGATGCTGCCGCTTGCCTGGCTGCTGTTGGTTGGTGCGCTCGTGACGTTGTTGCTGCTGGTGTGGCCGGTCGTTGTCGATGTACGTCGCGGGAACCGTCGGCGCTAACTGATGATCGTGGCCCCTCACTCGGATTGCCCCCGGGGCGAGGGGCCACCACCCCGGGTGCACAGAATCACTGTGGTTATCTCTACGAACAGCGGCTGTACTGAATCTGTCGGGTGTGGCGGTCACCCGGCAACTGGCGGAACCAACATGCGGATGGGACAACGTTAGGCGGAGACCAAATGGCCCATTGGTGGACAGCGAAGCACATCCTCGGCGTGCTAATCCTCGTGCGCTACTGGCCCTCCCGGCGCTACATCGCCCGGCTGAGGGCCGACCTCGAGCAGCGGCGCCGGCATGACCGCGAGGTAGACGCCTTCCTCGGTGTCACGACCGGCGCCGCCAAGCGGATCGCTCAGTCGGCTGAACGCTTGCGCTCAAGGTAGATGTTGTAGGCCATCAGCAGGGCCTGGCGGTCGAACTCGTCGACCAGGTCCGGGTCCAGCTCGATGGTCTCAGTGGTCGTCCGCTCCCGCGGCACATAGATGTCCTCAAGCAGGCGCCCCCGGGCAAGGCCCAGGGCGTCCTCGATGGCCACGACTTGGTCGAGGGTGAGCCGAGTCCGAGCGACTTCGTAGTCGCTGATGGTCGACTGGTCCCCGACCCCGATAGCACCTGCCAGCCATGCCTGAGTACGGCTGCCGCGCTCTGCCCTGATGCGGGCCCCCACGCGGCGAGCTAACTCTTCGGCCTCGCCAGACCGACGTTTCGCCATAGGGCCATGGACTCTACCCGTACCGGCGTGGCCGGTGTAAGTGCTGACGTATGGAAAATCTCCATCTACTCAGGGGGTTGACCGGTATGGAGTGAGTCGGTATGGTCATGGACGTGACCAGTGCCCCCGAAGAGATCGCAGAGGTCGACGCCTCTCCGATGCGCATCAAGCGCAAGAAGCTCAAGCTGACCCAGGAGCAGCTGGCCGACCGGGTGCACCGTGACCAGTCGACCATCAGCGATGTCGAGCTGGGCCGTGCCCGCCCGTCGCTCGACCTGGCCGCCGCAATCGCTCGCGAACTCGAGTCGACGGTCGACGAGCTATTCGTCTCCAACGAGGTGGCGGCGCCGTGAGTGCCCTCGCCCACCTGCTCGACAACGCCGCCACGGCCTGCCGTGGGGCCGACCCGTCCGACTGGTCGCCTGCTGACTGCGACGCCGTCCTGCGGGGCCTCAACACCGTCAGCTACGAGGTGGTCGGCCTGGCCGCCCGCATCCGGTCCGCCCGCACCTCGATGGTGAACGACACCCCCGTCGAGCACCCGGTCAAGCCGTACAACCCGCCGCCACCCACGAAGCCGGCTGACCCTCCGCCTCCCCCGCCTCCTCCGGAGCCGAGGCGATGAGTGTCCCCGACGTGTTCAGTGATCCGCAGGCCATGGCCGAGGTCGCCCAACTGTTCCGCCGGGCACTCGCCCGCTGCGGCCCGGACTGCGACCACTCCCAGCCCGAGGCCAAGGCCCGCTCGAAGGCGGCGTCGTGAGCCGTTTCGTTGGCCGCCGCTTCGCCCTCATCGAGATCGACGACATGACCGGTGACGACATCGACGGGCACATCATCTACGCCTTCGAGGTTCAGCAGTCGCCAGTCGGCCAGGCCGTGTCTCGATGGCTGGAACGCCGTCGCTCCAAGGCGGCCTCATGATCCCCCGACCTTCCTCCCCCCGCGGGTCGGGGTCGGCCAGCACCCGCACAATCCGCCGTGCGGGTGCTGGCCATCTTCTCCCGGGTGCCCCCTGCCCGCGGCTGCCGCTGACGCCGGTCGTCGGGTACGGGGCACCCACCGATCGCCGACGACTGCGGTCGTCGGTGTCCCGGCCCCCTTCGTCTCCCCCACGGAGAAGGGCCGGTCGGTGTCGGGCCTGTCGTGCACGCATCGGGGATCAGCGTGCACACAGGCCGGCACCTCGTTGGCCGTCGTGCGCAGCGAATGGGCTGGTGGGTCCACGCCCGCCCGCCGTCTCGTTCGCTGCGCAGGGCGACTCACGCCTGAAGCCCTGAACAGAAACGACCGGGCCCCATCGCGGTGTGAGCGCAGGCCGGTCGTCCCGAACAAACAGGAGCGTAACCCAATGCAGCACACCATCGAGGTGAGCATCGAGACCCCGCCGGCGGCCCTTGAGGAACTGAGGCGGCTGCTCTGGATGCGTGACGCGTGTCTGGAAGCAGCGAAGGCGCGCAGCGAAGAGGCCATCGACCTCGACCAGCTCAAGGCGGCATTCGTGAGTGCCGACCAGGCCGACACCTACTGGACCCGAGCGTTGTTCTTCGCCCACGGTCTCGCTGCGGCTTTCGGGTCCGGAGAAACGGCCTACCTGGACCTCCTCGCAGAGGCCCGGGGCGCGGCCGAGGTGCAGGCGCCGTGACCGACCTCGCCAGCATCGACACACCCCAGTCGCTTGCCGTCTGGCTCGCCTCTGACCCCACTGCGGAGCAGCGCCACCAGGCGTTCGACGCCCTGGTCAATGGCCGGGGCTACACCGCCGGCACCGCCACCTGGGCCCAGGCCGTCAGGCTGAAGGACTCGATCGTGGTGGCTGTGATGATGGACCGGCTCGACGAGGGGATCCGCCATGAGGTGCCCGTGGTCGACGCCCTGCGTGCCGCCACCGGCGCACGGTTCGTGGGCGGTGCGTCGTGAGCGGCCACTCGCTCGTTGAGACCAGGCTCCTGCGCCGCAGCGAGCCTGACGCGGGCCGGTGGATCTTCTCCTACGACCGCGGCGCGGCGGGCGAGGTGTTCCGGCTCCACATGGCCCAGCCGCCCGAGGAGGTCACGTCATGACCCCAAACCCCTGCGACGCCTGCCTCGTCGACAGCCCCGAGCGCTGCATCGGCGTCTCCTGCTACCGCTGCGAACACCTACGCCCTGCCGGAACTGGAAGTACACGTTCGACCTGCTGTCCTGGAAAGCACCTGAGTTCAGGTTCCACATACCCGACGGTTTCAAGCCGTTGAGCGTGCATCGTCAGGGTGAGTACGGCGCCATGTGGGTCGAGGTCGACTCGGAGCGGCCGGCCACGGTGACGAGCCGCTTCCTGGTGGTCGGTACCGGTCATGAGGTTCCGGATTCCGGGGCCTATGTCGGCACCTGGGTCGACGAGTCCGACCTGGTCTGGCACCTCTATGCCCTCCCGGGGTTGGAGGCCACCACATGAAGCCCCTCACCAAGGCCCTCGTCTGGCTCGCCCTCGCGGTCGTCACCTGGGCCACGGCCGCCGGCTACGTCTGGCTGTGGATCAAGGTGCCGGTGGCCGCGGGCTACGTCACCGCCTACGCCCTCGGCGGTGCCAGCTGCTGGCTGGCTGACCGCCCGCGGCGTGCGGAGACCGCAGCCATGGCGGTACAGCTGGACGATCAGCGCGAGGCCGCCATCGTCGTTGAGGCCGGTGCCGGTGCGCTGCCGCCCGAGCGGTCCGAGCCAACCGTCTACCACGATGGCCCGGAGCCTGAGTCCTGGCTGAACAGCGGCGAGCGGGCCATCACCGAGCCCTGCGCCTGGTGTCCTGCACCGGCCAACGTGCGACTCGCCGACGCCTTCGTCCTGTGCTTCAGCTGCGACCACGAGCTGCGGCCGTGGGTCTACGAGGGGGCGGGATCGTGAGCGTTGCAACCACCTGGCTCGGCGACGCTTTGCCGACCAAGCCCTTCACGCTGACCAAGCACCGCAAGGCCGAAGTCGTCGTGCGCGAGCACAAGGAGGGGGTGGCTGATCACTGGCCGCCGACTCGGCGATCGGCTCCCCACCTTCATGGCAGCGGTTAAGCGGTGCATCCGCCCGCATCATGAGGCCGTTACCCGCGACTGCCTCGGGCACTCGGCGAACGTCAAAGTGCTCAAGGCGACCTACCGATGAACGGCGTCTGCAACCACGGCGTCCGCTTCGTGTCGGTCGAAGGCTCGGCCACCACTCGGCGGCCTGACTACAGCGACGCATGCGGTAAGCCGGCGACTGGGAGGTCGGCCAACGGATTCTGGCCACGGTGTGATGAGCACCGGGCCACCGACCCCCACACCGGAGACCCCATGACCACCCACTGGTACCGCTCCACCAACCACGGCCGCACCTGGCAGCCCATCACCGTGGGCGCTGCCACCAGATGTGCCCGCCGCGGCCAGTCCACGCCCTCCTCGCCGGCCCCGAACCCCAGACCACCACCGTCAACGACCCGTTCGCCGGCAAGACACTCGCCCCCGACGCCTGCCCACACTGCGGCCATCGCTCCACGTCCCACGCTGACCACGGCCGCGGCCCCTGCACCGTCCGGGTCGGCCCGGCGGGCGGCGCCCACACCTGCGACTGCACCGGCCCACCCACCCTCCCTGACCCGTCGGCTCGGCCATGACCCGCCGAGCCCGTCGGCGCCGCAACGCCGCCCTGAACAACCTCGCCGCCGTCCAAGCCGCCCAGCTCATCCGCATCAACCACGCCACCGCAGCCACCGACCCATTCCACGACTGCGGCTTCCCCACCTGCACCTGCACCAGCACCTGCAACGTCTACCGCTCCACCACCGAGGACCCCCATGCCTAACCCCAAGCACGCCCCCGCCACAGACCCCGGAGCCGACCTCGAAGCCGGGCCGCCCATCGAGCGGTTGGAGGCCATCGAGATCCGGCCCGGCGACCTCATCGCCATCCACCCCCGCACCGGCGCCAACACCACCCCCGCCGACGCGTTCAGGATCGCCGAACGCATCCAGGAGACGTTCCACGACAACCCCGTCGTCGTCCTCACCGGCGACGCCCACATCGACATCTACCGGGCCGCCGCAGTCGACCCCGCCCAGATCGCAGGCGACTACCTCCGCCTCAACGGCTGGACCTTCCACGGGCCCGCACCCAGCGGCAACCTCGCTTGGCCAGAGAACGAACACGGCCCCGTCTACGGCGCATGCATGGCCACCTACACGCTTGGTGACGGCGCCGTCGGCCACCACTGCTGCCGGCCGCCCGGCCACACCGACCCTGACCACCGCTGCCCCTGCGGCGACGGCTGGCCCGCCCACAACGACCAGGAGACCCCCGCATGACCGACCCCGAGATCCAGTCCCCAGGCGACGCTCTCACCCACGTCATCACCTGCGCCCAGATCGACCCAGGCCACCCCGAGATCACCAGCGACGAGTCCGGCGCCCTCCTGGACAGCCACCTCGCCTCCCTCGGCTGGCACCTCATCCACACCAACCCCAACGAGAACGTCCGCGTCTTCCCCGACGACGTGTTCATCACCGTCCACCGGCCCGGCTACCAGACCGTCGTCGCCCCCGACCACGACGACCCCGAACTCGCCGCCATCAGCGCGATCCTCACCGTGCTCGGGGCCCAGCGATACCTCGTCACTGCCGGCACATCGTTCACGATCACGAAGGCTGCCCATGACGACGAGCGCGGGGCGAAGCTCGAAGTTCTGCGGCGTCTCGGTCACGCGAGTGGATCCGGTTTCTATCGCGGACAGCTGGGGCGGAAGCTCGAGTGGGCGAAGGCTCGGCCGGCGACTGACGCTGACTTCGCTCGGTTCGCCGAGATGGCCGACCAGGAGCGCAATCGGCGGCAGCTGATCGAGGCCGTGAAGTCGGTCGAGGTCACCTCATGATCTCCCGTCTCGTCACCTGGGCAGCGATCGCTATCACGTTCGGTTGCGGCTGGCAGAGCTACTGCTTCGCTGCTGACGGCGACCCCGAGTTCGGTGCCATCTGGATCTCATTGAGCCTCCTGGCCGCCGGTGTCGGCTGTGTGGCCAACGCCCTCACCCGGGCCGACCTCGGCACCGACAGCATCCGCCGGCTGCAACGGCAGTTGACCCAGAAGGACAAGGACCTGGCGTGGTGGAAAGCCAAGGCCCTGGAACAGGTCGACGAGATCGCCTGGTCGCGGGTCGAAGTCCGGGATGCGCACCGCCAGCTTGAGCTGCTGGAGCGGTCGGCATGAGCGGCCGACAGGAAGCGATCGCGGCGGTGAAGGCCGTCATCCGTCACATTGAGCCGCAGCCGGTGAGCGTCGAATCCCTCCTGGACGCCATCCCTCCCTCGGTGCTGGCCCGCCTCGCCATCGAGCGTGGCGGGATGACAGGGGCCGAGTCGCACCACGACTCGATCTGCTCGTGGCGCATCTGGACCGAGCACGAGGACCTGTTCGACACCGAGCCCGAGTGCGACTGCCAGCCCGTCTACCGCCTCACCGATGGGGCCCAGCCGTGACCCCCACCACCTACGAGTTGTGGAACGGCGACATTGCCCGGTCGTTGATCCCGTGGGCTGTCGCCGCGGGGGCGTTGATCGTGGCGTTGCTGTCCGGGGAGCGCACCAACACATGGAAGCACCGGTACAAGGCGAAGACTGCCGAGATCGCCGAGCTGACCGCTGCCCTGGCTGATGCCCGCTTCCAGCGGTCTGCCCGTCAGCAGCCGGTGCCGCTCCCCGTGTGGGTCGACCCCGCCGAGGTGCCGCCGCGGCGCCGGCATTGGCACATCCGGCTGATGTGGCCCGGCCTCACCCCCCTCCAGGTCCCGTACAGCTACGGCGACCCGCTCGACCCGGTCCGGCTGCAGGTCGACCCGTGCCTTACGCCGTCCATGACCGAACGGGCCCTGCACGCCTGGCTTGCCGAGGACCAGGTGCAGTCGTGGCCGCCGCTCGACACCGAAGGACTCATGGTCGCCCGGCTCATCACCGAGGTCGAAGCACTCGACACCCGAGAAATGGAGGCACTCGCAGATGCCTGAGCTGCTCACCGCGAACGAGGTCCGCAAGGTCCGGTACGTGGCCAAGGCGATCGCTGAGCGGCACGACCTCGACGACGAGTCGGGGGAGCTGATCCACGACCTGCTGGTGGCGCTCGACACCATCGACGCTCTGCGCGACTCGGCCCCGCAGCCCAGGGTGCTGTGGCGCGGCCGCGTGGGCCAGATCGCAGCGTCGTTGCTGGGCAAGAAGCCCAGCGCCCGCGGTTGGGACCCCGACATGCAGGTGGTCGTCATGGCGGACACGGAGGTAGACGGGTGAGGGGCCTGAACTTCGTCCACATTGAGCAGACCGTCGGCTCGATGGCGACCGTGAAGGTCGACCTCGTGTCGGTCTATCCGGCGACCGCTGACCAGCTCGCCCTGATGGGCAAGCTCTCGGCCGTCATTGAGACACACGTCCAGGACGTCCTCTCCGCTCCGCCGGTCCACGGGGACACGGAGACCCCGGCGTCGTGCGCGGTGTGCGGTGTCGTGCCGGCTCCTGGTGGCGCCTGCGCTCGTTGCAACGCCGCCATCTGGGCACCCGACGGGGACACGGAGACCCCGGAGGTGACCGGTGGCTGAGCGTCGCACTTGGCGGGTCGGCTTCTACGTCGAGGTCGAGGTCGACACCGCGTACGGGCAGGAGGCGGCGATGGTCGCTGAGGCCGCGTGCCGGTGGCCGGGCTCGTGGCGCCCGGCGCACGACCCCGTCACGACCGAAGGGCACATCAACGGCAAGCCGGTCGTGGCCCACATCATTCGATCCGAGGCGCTGATGGTGAAGGAGTCCTCCGATGGGTGACGCCCTCCAGGACGCGATCGGGATCGTGGCCGATGTCCTCGCTGGGATCGACGACTCGCAGCCCCTACGAGACCCAGGCCGCCGTCGTGATGGACGGCCTCTCCGGACGCCTGCACGCCGAGCTCGCGGTCGAGCGGGGCGGCATGGAGCAGGTCGGGTGGTGGCAGCGCTCGCGGGAGCACGACGAGACCATCCACCGGCTCCCGCGCACCGCCAACGACGCAAAGCGCCGCGGCGAACGGCCCGTCTACACCCTCAACGAGGAGAACGACCGTGCGTGAGCCCGAGTGCGACCACGACCGGCAGGGGATCGTCACCTCCGGTAGCCCAGACGGCCCGCACGCCGCGACGAACGTCTGCGCCCGCCCCGAGTGCGTGCAGGACGCCATCTACTGGGCGTACGGCATCACCCGGCTACCGGCGACCTACCGACCGGACCCCGGCCAGCCCTACCCGCAGCCCTCCCTGTTCCCCGAGGCGGTGACCCGGTGAGCCGCGACGTCGCCCACCTGCTGGCGTGACCGGCACCAAGCAGTGCAGCCGCTGCGGCCAGACCAAGGACGTCGCAGAGTTCCACCGCCGGGCGTCCACCGGCCGCCTCGAGGCCGCCTGCCGGGCGTGCGAGCGCGAACGGGTCCTCGCCTACCGGGCCGCCCAGCGAGCCGCCGTGGGCGACGAGACCTACAGGACCGACGCCGCCGAGGCGCAGCAGGCCCGGCGCCAAGCCAACGGTTACGGCTACGAGCGAGCCCGTGAGCGAGCTCGGGCCGCCTTGCGCGAGCAGTACCGCGACGAGTTCGAGGAGATCCGACGCGGGCTCACGGGCCCCGGGACCCACGACGGGGCCGAGACGCTGCTGGCCGCCGCCCACAGGGCCGAGTTCGACGAACTGCTCGCCAAGGAGCGCAAGGCCCATGCGTAGGACCATCGAGGCCCCCGATTGGCTCGACATCCACGAGCTGGCCGCCGTCAACATCGACGACCGGGCGTGGCTGCGGGAGGCGGCGTGCGCCGATCAGCCGTCGGCCATCTTCATGCCGCCCATCCAGCCCGGCATCACGCCCGACTTCTACGACGCCGCCCTGGTCTGCATCACCTGTCCGGCACGCGTCAGCTGCCTGGCGACGTGGCTGGCCCATACGGCCTTCAGCGTGGACGCCCAGACGAACTGCTACGTGGGCGGCACCACGCCGGCCCAGCGGGTGGTCATTCGCCGGCAGCTGAAGGCGGTGCCGCGGTGACCTCTGTCCGATCCCAGCGTCTCGCCGAGGCGGACGACGACTGGAAGGCCTACGCCAACTGCCTCGGCGTCGACCCCGATCTGTTCTTCCCGCAGCGCGGTGATCCGACCAAGGACGCCAAGGCCGTCTGCCGCGGCTGTGCAGTCCGTGAGGACTGCCTGAAGCACGCCCTCACTCACGGCGAGAAGTTCGGCGTCTGGGGCGGCCTGAGCGAACGAGAACGACAACGCATCCGCAAGGCCCGCGCACAGCGGGTGCGGATCATCACGACTACGGAGGTAGCGAGTTGAAGCGACGCACGATCACCGTCGAGCTGGAGGTCGAGGGGCGGCGGGCCGATCCCGATTACCTCCTGAGCTGGCTGCGTAGTCAGGGTGGCATCGTCACTGCAGAACTGGCGTCGGAGCGATCCCGGACGACCCGTCGCGGCAACGTTATGCAGCGGTGTCTCCACTGCCACTTCAACTTCGCCGACCTGGCCGGCCACGTGCTCCGCATGCACCCGGCGATGGTCGAGACGGAGAGGGCTTGATGCTCCGAGGCCCCGAGCCCGAGCCGTTCCGCACCCAGTCTTATGGGGCGAGATGGTACCTGGACCCCCTCCCGGACTGCCAAATCGCCCCGGCCACCAAGGACAAATGGCCGTCGGTCACCACCATAAAGAAGGCGTGGAGCAAGCCATTCAGAAAGAAGCTCCCGACCGGTGAGACGGTGCCGCTCGACGCCCTATGGGCCGCCGAGTTCATCGCCGACAACCTGACCGCGGTCACCGCTCTGGGCGAGGACCGCGGTGCCATCGTCACCTTGTGCGCCACCGCGCCGGCCCGTCGCCTCAACGCGGCGGCCGACCGCGGCACCGGCGTGCACACGCTCCTCGAGAACATCGCCGCCGGAGTGGGGCTCGACAGCATGCTCCTGGACCCGGCGGTCGAACCTTTCGCCCCGGCGTGCCACGAGTTCATCGCTGACTGGGCGCCGGTGTGGGTAGCGGCGGAGATCCTGTGCTTCAACCGTGACGTCGGCTTCGCCGGTACCGCTGACTCGATCATCACGATCCAGCTCGACGGCAAGCCCTTCACCGCCATCGTGGACTGGAAGAGCCGCGGCAACGCGCACGGCTGCTACGAGGACGAGGTCGCGCAGCTCGGCGGCTACAGCCTGGCCGAGTACATCGTGGTGCGCTCGCCGATCGACGGCCGGCCGATGCGCATGGAGATGCCGGCGCTCGACGGCGGTCTCATCGTCTCGATCACCGCCGACAGCTACCAGCTGTACCCGGTGGACCTCGGTGAGGCGCAGATCGCTTTCGTCGGCATGCACCAATCGTGGCTGGCTCACCGCGGTGGCCAGAAGGCTGCGCGTAAGGCCCGTCAGCACCCGCTTCTCGTGCCGCCGTCAAACGCTGAGATCGGCGAGCTGTTGGAAGCGAGCCTGGCCGCTGGCGGCATCGTCGACGAGTCAGCGCCCAACGACGCCATCGCGATCCCGACGTCGTCGGGCGACAACGTTTCGCTGGTCGTCGCCAGCGTGATCACGACTGGGAACCCCTCGGACCGACAGATGCCCTCTGGCTCGACCGAGCAGGCCCTACGTAGGGATGACGGGGAACAACCGGCCGAGGGATCCACGGCACATACACCGCTGGAGGGCACACCCTCGGCCGGCCCCGCTCCCGCCCCTGGACCAGCCGTCATCAAGGGCAACGTCGAGAGGTTCAACGCGCTCGCCGCCGGTGCTGATGAAGCATTAGCGGAGCTCCATACCGCCCGTCTCGACTGGCTGAGCGACCGGATCCAGGTCATCAAGGACCACAGCCCCGAGGCGCTGGCGATGCTGGCCCGCGAATGGTCCACCCACGACCACATCCCGACGATGAAGGCCGGCGGGCCCAGCGACGCTGAGGAGATCGATGTCGTCGCCCGCTCCTGTGCCCTCGTGGAGAAGGAGCACGGCATCGCGTTCCCGCCCGAGGAGCCGGGCGTGGAGCTCGTCACCCGGGCGCTGCGGAAGGCGGGGATGACGTGACTTGCCATCGCTGCCATCGCCTTGAGTGCACCCCCGAAGGAGTCATCTATGAGCCTGGCTGGGGCCTAGATGGAGAGATAGGCGTGGCTGAGATTCAGTGTCCGTGCGCCTCGTGTCATCCACCCATAACCCCGAACCCAACCCACAACAAGGACAAAAGCACATGACCGAATTCACCAAAGTCGAGGTTCCCCGAGGCCAGTTCATTGGCTGGGGGCCGAAGCCTGGCCAGGTCGTCACCGTCAAGGTGACCTCGTTCGACCCGACCGGCGGCAGTGACGCCAACGACAAGCCCTGCCCGCAGATGGTCGGCACCCTCATCGGTGAGGCCGACAGCTACCGCGATCAGGGCGCGACCAAGACGCACCTGCCCGACGGCGAGCTGGTGACCGTCACCGCCGGTATCGCCAACCTCAAGGCCGGCCTGGCCGCCGCGGACCCCAAGCCGGGCGACACCGTGCGCATGGACTTCAACGACACCTACAAGACGGCCAAGGGCACCGGCAAGGTCATCGAGGTGTCCATCGCCCGCGCCTCGCAGTCCGTCACGGTCGACGACATCTGAGCCATGGGGCCCGGGGGTGTCATCGACCGCTCCCGGGCCCACCGCAGTTGATGAGGAGGGTGATGGGGTCGGATCTGCGACCGTTCTTCGGCTTCTACGGAGGCAAGTGGCGCGACGCGCTCAAGCACTACCCGTCACCCGCGTTCGACGCGATCGTCGAGCCCTTCGCCGGGTCAGCGGGCTACGCGTTGCGGTACGCCGACCGCGACGTTGTGCTGAGCGAGCTCGATCCGATCGTGGCGTCGGTCTGGCGCTACCTAATCAGGGTGAGCTCGGAGGAGATCCGAGCGATCCCTGACCTTGGCCTCGATCAGATCGTCGACGATCTCGACGTCTGCCAAGAGGCCCGATGGCTGGTGGGCTTCTGGCTCAATCGAGGGACGTCGAGGCCGCGCACCAGCCCGTCACGGTGGATGCGTGACGGCATCCGACCGGGGTCGTTCTGGGGTGAACGAGTGCGGGAGACGATTGCCTCGCAGGTTGATCGCATTCGCCATTGGCAGGTCTTCAACTGCAGCTACGAGCTGTGCCCTGTTGACGCTCCGGCGACCTGGTTCATCGACCCGCCCTACCAAGGCGCCGGGCGGCACTACCGATTCGGGTCGTCGGGCATCGACTACCTCGAGCTGGGGGAGTGGTGCCGGTCGCGACGAGGTCAGGTGATCGTCTGCGAGAACGCCGGCGCCGGCTGGTTGCCGTTCCGGCAACTCGCCGACGTGAAGACGACCCGGGCGTCCTCCAGGTCGGCAGAGGTCAGCTGGGTCAACGATCGGGAGGCGGCAGCGTGAGCGACAGGAGAGAACGATGACGATCAAGGCGATCGAAACTCGCTACGCCGGCTGCAGGTTTCGGTCGCGCCTCGAGGCCCGTTGGGCTGTCTTCTTCGACACGCTCGGCGTGCGCTGGGAGTACGAGCCGGAGGGGCTGTTGTTCGATGACGGCACCCGCTACTTACCTGACTTCCGCTTGCCAGATCTCCGGATCTGGTTCGAGGTGAAGGGTGATCCTTGGCCGATCGACCCGAAGTGGCGCCGCCTTCATGACGAGTTGGCAGTTCCTGACTTCACCTGGCACAACCAACGCGCCACGGCTCAACGGGCGTACAGCCGCATCCTCGAGGCGTGTCGGATGGCGATATCGGAGACGGCTGACGATGAGGTAGCGGAGAGGCGAGCGGAGACCCTGCAGAGGGAGATCGCTCGTCGCGATCTACCCGAGCGCGCCTTCCTGGCCGGTCCCCTTCCGCGTCTGGATGGACGCATCGATCGCCTCACCTTCGGATGCATGATCGGCCCTGGCGACCCTCATTCCGGCTGGGCATGGAGCATGTGCATCGTCTGTGGCGAGGTGGATGCAGCTCATGTCGCCGGGCCGGTGCCAAGAATGTGCGGTCACGAAGCGGACGACCCATTGCTGGATACGACCGAGCTCAGGATCGCTTACGACAGGGCTCGCTCCGCCCGCTTCGAGCATGGGGAGTCTGGGTGAGCGACGACATCGCCCCCCTACTGGGCCCCATCGGGAGCCTCGTCGAACACGCCTACGGCTATGCGCAGTTCGGTCTGGAGATGTTCCCCGCGAACCCGCGGGACAAGAGGCCACTAGTTAGCCAGCTCAATGCGACCACGGATCTCGACACCCTCGAGGCCTGGTGGTCGCAGTGGCCTTCGGCCCTGCTCGGGCACCGCGTTGCCGAGGGCGAAGTCATACTCGATATCGACCCCCGCCACGGCGGCCTAGACACCTGGAAGGCGTTGCGCGAGGAGGTGGGGAGCTCGTTCCCCGTCACCCGCGCCCACTACAGCGGTCGAGAGGATGGCGGTGGACACTCCTGGTGGATCCGCCCCGATGAGCATCTGACGATCACCAAGCTCGACGCCTGGGCCAAGGAGCGCGGCGCCGGCCATCCGATCGCCGTCGAGGGCGCCAAGGAGCGCTGGTCATGCGGCATCGACCTCCTGCACCGCAGGCACCGCTACACCCTGATGCCGCCCTCGTTGCACCCTGACACCGGCCAGCCCTACCGCTGGGCGCCCGGCCGCGGGCTGGCACTGCCGCCGGCGCCCATGCCTCAGCTGCTGGTGGACCTGTTGGTGCGCGACGGCGAGGTCATCCCGCCCCGGCCACCTGGGCCGGTGGACCCGAACTCGCCGGCGGATTGGTACAGCGAGACCCACCGCTGGCGCCACCTGTTGCCAGCCCACGGCTGGCTGCTCGTTGGCGGTGACGGTGACTCGGACGGTTCCCGGTGGCGCCACCCGACCTCGGAGAATCGGGCGCACTCGGCGACGATCCGGCACGGCTGCCTGTTCGTCTACAGCCCCAACACGCCCTTCGAGGTCACCTCCGACGGCGAGCCGCACGGCTACACGCTGTTCAAGGCCTGGGCCACGTTCGAGCACCGCGGCGACATGTCGGCGGCCGCCAGTGCGGCTCGGAGGTTGATGCCGGCGGTCACGGTCGTGGACCGCTTGGACCCTAAGCCCTCAACGAACGGCCACTCAAAGGGCGCCAGGCGGCTCGTGCTCACGCCGGCAGCAGGGATCAAGCCTCGCCGGGTCAGGTGGTGCTGGGAGGGCCGGTTGGCCGTCGGAACCTTGGGCCTGCTGGCCGGACCCGAGGGGCTGGGCAAGTCCACCCTCGGCTACACGGTCGCCGCCGATCTCACCCGAGGGAAGCTCCCGGGCGAGTTCTACGAGCAGCCCAAGGCCGTCCTGGTGTGCGCCACGGAGGATTCCTGGGCCCACACGATCGTGCCTCGACTCATGGCTGCCGGCGCCGATCTGGAGCGGGTGTACCGGGCGGAGGTGGCGCTCGCCGACGACATCGTGGTCGGCCTCAGTCTGCCGCTCGACCTGACTGAGCTCGAGGCGGCGGCGCTCGGGGTCGAGGCCGCTCTGCTCATTCTCGACCCCCTCATGTCAAGGCTCGATGGCGTCCTTGACACCCATCGCGACGGCGACGTCCGCCGCGCCCTCGAGCCCCTCGTGTCGGTGGCCGACAACACCAACATGTCGATCCTCGGGCTCATCCACCACAACAAGTCCGGTGGCGTCGACCCGCTCAACCTCGTGATGGCCTCCAAGGCCTTCACGGCCGTCGCCCGATCGGTGCACACGGTCATCAAGGACCCCGACGACGAGACCGGCCTGCGGCGGTTCTTCGGCACCCCCAAGAACAACCTCGGCCGCTCCGACCTACCCACGATGTCGTTCGCCATCGAAGGCTGGGATTACGACACCGACGACGGACCGGGGACGACCGGGAAGCTCGTCTGGGGCGCGGAGTTTAAGGACACGATCGCCGACATCCTGCTGCGTTCGGCTCGCGACCCCGAAGAGAAGGGCCGTCTCCAGGAGGCGGTCCTGTGGCTCGAGGACTACCTGAACGACCGTCAGATGCCGCCGCGAGCCGGGGACGCGATCGCTGCCGGCAAGGCTGCAGGGCACTCCGAGAAGACGATTGAACGGGCCCGGAAGAAGCTCGGGGTCGAGACCTCCAAGACCGGATATCAAGGTGCGTGGGTGTGGACTCGGGCCGATTCGCCAAAGCCGCCCCAAGGCCCCCACGTCCCTGAGGCTGGCGCCTTGGCGCCTTTGGTTTCACCAGAGCCTAAAGAAGCCAAATCAATCAAAGAAGACATAGGTGTGTCTCCCCATGCGCGCGAGGCGCCTTTGGAGGAGGGGTCGGAGCCAGAAACCCTCATCCCGGTCGACCAGATCGAAGCCTCGGACGCCTTCCGCCGCGGCGCCGAGAAGGCAGCGGCCGCTCGCCAGACGGTCAGCCCGGAGGATCTGTGAGCGCCACCTCCTGGCACGCCCCCGCCGAGACGACCTACCTCGAGCGCCTCCCGGCGCTCACCAAGGCCGGCGACAACTGCACGAAGACCCACAGCCACGTCTTCGCCCCTTGCGATGTCTGCTGGGAAGCGACTTGGGTGGCCGAGTCGGAGCTGAAGGTCACCTGGACCTGTTCGACGTGCAAGCGGTCCTCGAAGCGCAACCCATCGCCCGAGACGCCGGTCTGTGTCGGCCGGACGGTCGGTGGCCAGAAGGTCGACCACCCCCCGACAGCGATGACCATCTCGACCAGTGGCCGTGCGTGTCGCATGACCTATCGCTGCCCCGGGCGCCATCGGCGCGAGGGGCTCATCCCCCGAACGAAGGAGACGACGTGAGCGAAGCTCTACCGGAGGTCGGCGGCGAAGGCCTCAGCCTCGAGTTGCTCGATCTGATGGAGCACGAGAAGTCCATCGAGCAAGGCATCACGTCCATGCTCGACATGGGCTACGCCTTCGAGAAGATCCGTGATGGCCGCAAGTACCGGGCGAAGGGCTACACCACGTTCGAGGCTTATTGCCAAGAGCGCTGGGGGCTGAGCCGGCAACACGTGAACCAGGTCATCTCGGCATGCCAAATAACCAGGGAACTGGAAACAGTTGTTTCCATCGTGCCCTCACACGAGAGCCAGGTTCGCCCCCTCAAGGCTCTTCCCGACCCCGAGCAGCGTGCCGAGGCATGGAGCGAGGCCGTCGAGGAAGCCGGCGGGGATCAGCCCACGGCGAAGCAGGTCGAGAAGGCCGTCGCCAAGCGTCAGCCGCCGAAGAAGGATCACCCGGCGCCGTTCTCGGACCCGATCCTTGATCAGGTCGCCGAGCATCTGAAGGAGACCGGTCAGACCGGCACGGTGCTCGACCCCTTCGCGGGTACAGGCCGGGTTCACGAGCTGCGCGAGAAGGCCGGCGTCAAGACCCTCGGCATCGAGATCGAGCCCGAGTGGGCGGCCAAGCATCCCGACACCATCGAAGGCAACGCCCTCGAGCTCACCAACACCATCGAACCCGGGACCATCGATGCCATCGCTACCTCGCCCACTTACGGCAATCGCATGGCCGACCACCACGACGCCAAGGACGACAGCGTCCGCCTGACCTACAAGCACACGCTCGGTCGTGACCTCAATGAGGACAACAGCGGGCAGTTGCAGTGGGGCGACGAGTACAAGCGCTTCCATCAAACAGCTTGGGCTGAAGCTGTTGAGACGTTGAAGCCCGGCGGAACGCTGACGCTCAACATCAAGAACCACATCCGGGAAGACCTGGAAGTTCGAGTGGCGGAGTGGCACCTCGACACGCTCTACGGCCTTGGCATGCACCTGGTTGCCCAGAACGTCGTATTGACAAAAGGCCTCATGGCCGGAGCGAACGCCGGAAGCCGAACACCGGCCGAGTACGTCATGACCTTCCGGAAGGATGAGCCATGACCGATTCCTCCAACCTTGTGACGACCCGCGTCTGCGCTCTGGACCTGTCGGTCACCGCAACCGGTATGTGCGACCGCCAAGGCAACCTCCACACCTTCAGCCCGAAGGCCAGGGGCGATGCACGCCTGCATGAGATCGCCGTGTGGCTCACGGACTGCGTGCTGAGCCTCGACCCCCACTTCGTCGCCATCGAGGACGTCGTGGTGCGCTCCAGCGCCTCCAGCGTGCTGGGGATGCTCCACGGCGCCGTGAGATGCCTCCTGCTGGCCGAGGAGGTGCCCTACGTCGTGCTGGCGCCGGCGAGCATCAAGACCTACGCCACGGGTCGGGGCAACGCCACGAAGCCGGACATGCGCATGGAGATGTTCAAGCGCACCGGCCGCGACGTCGCGGATGACAACCAGGTGGACGCCTGGTGGCTCTGGGCCCTCGCCAGCGACCTCGACGGCGAAGCGGTCATCGAGCTGCCCCAGACCCACCGCCGAGCGCTCGCCAAGCTCACCCACCCGCTGAAGGAGACCACATGACCCTCACCGATGCCCTCACCGTGTTGCGTGACGCCCTACCGGAGAAGCCGGCCCTCGACGACCCCCACCAGGCCGCTGTGCGGGTGGTGGCCGCAGCCGTCCCCAAGTTCCGGGGCGGGATCATTCGTCGCCCAATGGGCGACGAGGCGGGGTTTCCGGGGCAATCATGAAACCTACGAAACCGGCGGACCACGGAGCCCCAGCGCTCCGAAGTGAAGGAGTAACCCATGATCACGCCCACGCGCCTGAGCATCGGCGCAGGAGTCGTCATCACCCTCTCGACACTGGTAGGCGTGGCGGCCCTCATGCTGCCTTCTGACGCTGCACCGACGGGCATCAACAGCGGCGAACCCGAGGCGGTCACCACCACGCCGCCCTCAACCTCGACCACCTCCTCCACGACGACGGTGGACCCGCAACCATCCGAGCATCCGTCTACGCCGTCGCCGGCCGATAGAACGCCAGCCTCCACCTCGGTTCCTCAGCCGGCTCCCGCCGTGACCGCACCAGCGACCACAGCCCCACCCACAACCAGGCCCCCAGCCCCAACGACCACGACCTCGTCGGCCCCGACGACCACTGTGTTCGTGTGTGGCAGCCCACCTAATCCGCCCTGCCCGCCCAGCTGAGCCGAAGGAGCACCATGACCCACACCCGCATCATCGGCATCCTGGCTGTCGCCCTCGCCGTCTCAGCCTGCGGTGGCAGCGACAGCAGCGACCCCGACAACGACGCTCCCGCCTGTACCGACGTGTTCACCACTGGGCGACCCACCACCGAAGTGGTCGCCCAGTACGACAACAAGCCGTGCATCGACGAGAACGGCGACCGACTCTCCATCGCCCACATGTTCTGGGACTGCGGCGACGGCACTGCCGTCCACGAGGCCGGCGACTACGGGTGGGGTCGAGACGGCGACGTCTGGCAGGGACCCGAAGTGCCCAGGCCCCCGAGCACGTCAGCCGACGGCGCCCAGGCGGGCTGCCCGTAACCCCGATGTCCAAGTCGTGGGCCGGGGGCAGCACCCGTAGTTGGCGCCGCACACGTGCCGCTGTCCTCGCCCGCGACGGCTACAAGTGCAAGCTCCGCATCCCAGGCGTATGCATCGGCGCCGCACCACTCCACGCCACCGGCGACACACCAGCCGGCCACTGCCACCACGTCAACGGCAAAGCCAACGGCGACGGCGCCCTCGCCACCGCTTGCGCACCGTGCAACATGCACGTCGGCGACCCCACGCGTTTTCCCCACCGGGGGACCCCACGGACACCCGCTGTATCTGTCCAAAATCTCTCCCCGTCATCGACCGGTGATCTGGTGGTCCGGGCCGAACTGGCCTGGGATCCGGAGCGGTTGGCGGCCTGGGAGTGGCTGGTGCCGTTCCTGGAGGTCCCGGAGGACGCTGCGCCGCCGTTGGCGATGTCGCTGCCGCCGGAGGACGCTGTGGGGTCGTACGGGGCGGAGGCGGTCGCCTGGATCGAGGAGACGCAGCGGATCCGGCTGCGGTGGTGGCAGGCGTTGGCGGTCACCCGTCAGCTCGAGTACCGGGCGGGTGGGTCGCTGTGTGCCCGGGTGGTGGTGGAGTCGGCGCCGCGCCGGGCCGGGAAGTCGGTGCGGGTGCGTGGGTTGACGCTGTGGCGGATGGCTCACGCCGACCTGTTCGGTGAGGTCCAGCTCGCCGTCCACACTGGCTCCAACGTGGCGATCTGCCGTGAGATCCAGCGGGGTGCGTGGCGGTGGGCCGAGGATGTCGCCGGGTGGACCGTGTCGCGCAGCAACGGGAAGGAGGCGGTGGAGACGCCGACGGGGGACCGGTGGCTGGTCCGGGCTACGTCAGCGGTGTACGGCTACGACGTGACGTTGGGGATCGTGGACGAGGCGTGGGACGTCTCCCCGGACACGGTCAGCGAGGGCCTGGAGCCGGCGACCCTGGAGCGCTCGTCTCCGCAGCTGCACCTGACCTCCACGGCGCACCGGCGGGCCACCAGCCTCATGCGGGCCCGGTTGCAGACGGCGATGGGGGCGGAGGACCCGGACACGTTGCTGTTGCTGTGGGCGGCGCCAGCCGGGGCCGACCCGGGCGATCCGGAGGTGTGGCGGGCCGCGTCGCCGCACTGGTCGGAAGACCGGTGCCGGATGATCGCGGACAAGTACGCGAAGGCGCTGGCCGGCGAGGCTGACCCGCAGGCCGATGACCCGGACCCGATGGCCGGGTTCACTGCTCAGTACCTCAACCGCTGGCAGCTGCGCCCGGTGGTGGTCAACCGAGGGGACCCGGCCGTGTCGCCGGTGGCGTGGGCGGCGCTGGTGGTCGACCGTCCCGAGGGTCCGCCGGCGGCGGCTGCGGTCGAGTCGTGGTTCGCCGATGGTGTGGCGCTGGCGCTGGCGTGGCGGTCAGGCGGTCACGTGGTGGTGACGGTGCAGGATCTGGCGGACCTGTCGCAGGTCCGTGGCGCGTTGAAGGAGGCCGGGTTCCGTGGGCGGGCGAAGGTCGGTGCGAGCCTGTTGGAGGACCCGTCGATGGTCGGTGTGCGTGCGACGAAGGGGCAGGGGCGTACGGGTGCGGCCGTGGCCGAGCTGCGCCGGCTGCTCGACGAGGGCGTGTTCCGGCATGACGGGAGCGAGCTGCTGACCGAGCAGGTGCTCGCGGCGCGTACGACGCCGGGTGCGGATGGGCCGCGGATGGTGTCGACGGGTGCGGCCGACGCGATCAAGGCGGCGGTGTGGTCGGCGACGGAGTGTCGGCGTCCGTCGGTGGGGAAACCGAGGCTCGTCGTAGCGCCCTGACGAGCGGACATCCGACCTTCGGAACCGGTACCATCCGGTTTGTGCGTTGGCCGTGGTCCCGTAAGCAGCGGGTGAACTTCGACAGTGCGCCGCGGCCGCTCGACCTGATGTTCGCCGAGATGTTGCGCTCGTCGGGCACGAGCGTCAGCCGTGGCGAGGCGCTGTCCGTCCCCGCGGTCCGGCGGGGACGGAACGAGATCTGCTCGGTGGCGACGATGCCGCTAGAGCAGTTGGCGCCCGACAACACGGTCACCCCGTCAGCGCTGCTCCGCCAGATCGACCCCGACGTACCCAACGTCGTGATGTTGTCCCAGACGATCGAGGACCTGCTGTTCGAGGCGATCTCGTGGTGGCTGGTCACGTCGACGGACCTGGCCGGGTTCCCGGCCGCTGCCCGCCACTTGGACGTGTCGAATGTGAGCCTCACCCCACCGAAGGGCCAGAACCCGTCGCCGTTGCCGTCAGGGGAGGACCCGCGGGGTGCGGTGGTGTGGGTGGACGGCCAGCCGGTGGGGGCGTCGCGGATCATCCGGTTCGATTCGCCGAACCCGGCGGTGCTGCGGCACGCGGGCCGGGAGATCCGCCGGGCGATCCTGCTCGACAAGGTCGCCGGCATGTACGCCGACGACCCGAGGCCGTTGGACTACTTCTCGCCCGCCGACGGCGCCGACGAGGCCGACGACGACGACGTCGAGCAGATCTTGGCGAAGTGGAAGGCGCAACGGAAGCGTGGGTCGACCGCGTACGTGCCGCTGGCGTTGAAGTACAACACGGTCGACACGCCGTCGCCGCAGCAGTTGCAGTTGGCCGAGCTGTCGAGGCAGGCGTCGCTCGACATCGCCAACTCGTTGGGGATCGACCCCGAAGACCTCGGGATCTCGACCACGAGCCGCACGTACAGCAATGACGTCGACCGGCGCCGCAACAAGCTGAACGAGGTGCTGGGTCCGTACATGCGCGGCATCACCGACCGCTTGTCGATGGGTGACGTGACCCGCCCGGGTTTCACGGTCCGGTTCAACACGACCGAGTACCTGATGCCCAACCCCGGCGAGCGGTGGCAGATCTACAGCAGCCCCCGTGGCCAGACCGTGATCACCGACGCCGAGATCCGCCAGGCCGAGGGCATGGCACCGGCAGCCGAGGTCGACGCCCCAGTCGCCCCGGCGCCCGCCGTCGAGGAGGAGCCTGTGACCCCGCTCGCGGCTGGCCGTCTGGCCGCCCATACGTTCGACGGGCCGAGCCTGACGTTCGCCGACCTGCCTCTCACCTCGTTCTCGGTCGACAGCGCGAACCGCATCATCGAGGGCGTGGCCCTGCCCTACGGCAAGGTCGGCACCAAGGGCGGCATGCGCTTCCGGTTCCAGAAGGGCGCCCTCCAGTTCGCCGACACCGGCCGCGTGAAGCTTGTGTTCCCCAACCACCCGGGCGACCCCGGCTCGACCTCGAGCGGCATCGGCAAGGCCATCCTGCTCAAGGACACGGCCGCCGGGTTCGTGGCCCGGTTCAAGGTTGCCCGGGGTGACGCCGGGGACCGGGCGCTGTCCCTGGCCGAGGACGGCGTCTACGACGGGTTGAGCGTCGGCGTGGACTTCGACATGGCGACCGACACCGGCCTCGACCCCCGTGACCGCTCCGTGATGCTCGTGCATCGAGCGGACCTCCGTCACGTCGCCCTGACCGACGCTCCCGTTTTCGATGATGCCCGCGTAACCAAGGTGGCCGCGAGCCGCAACCAAGGAGGCCACGTGGCCGAGACCGAAGCCCCCGAGCAGCCCACCGAGCCGCCGCCTGTGGTTCCCGCACCCGCCCCCACCCCGGCGCCCGACCCCGAGCCGGAGCCGACGGGCCTGAACCTCAGCCAGGACCAACTCGCTGCTGTCCTGGCTGTGCCGGGCGCCTTCCAGGCGATCACCCACCAGCCCGCTCCGACGGAGCCTGCCGCCGCCGCGACCCTGAACCTGTCGATGGACCAGATCGGCCAGCTCATGAGCCTTGCTCGGGCCAACTCGGACGCCGTCGGCACCCCCGTCACGGCCCCCGTGGTCGAGGGGCCGACGGTGGTCGATCCGACCCGGTCCCTGAACCTGGCCGTCACCGAGGCCGTCCCCTATCGGTTCGACCGGGGCGGCAACTTCGTGCCCGGCCAGGAACACGACTTCTCGACGGACCTCCACGCGATGGCGGGGTTCTCTGACGTGCTCGGCGACTCCGACCCTGGCAAGCGGGTCATGGCCCTGCTGCGGGCCACGTTCGCCGACGTGGACGTCGCCGACACCACGTCGCTGAACCCGGCGATCCAGCGGCCCGACATGTACGTCGACCAGCGGGACTTCCGGTACCCGATCTGGGAGTCGATCTCCAAGGGCCCGCCCCCCAACGGGGTGCAGCCGTTCATCTTCCCGAAGTTCTCCAGCGCCACGGGCCTCGTCGGCGCCCACACCGAGGGCGTCGAGCCGACTGGCGGGACGTTCGTGGCCACCAACCAGACGGTCACCCCGACCGCCGTCTCGGGCAAGGCGTCGATCACCCGCGAGGTGTGGGACCAGGGCGGCAACCCGGCTGTGTCCACGCTCATCTTCAACCAGATGGTGCGGGGCTACCGGGAGGCACTGGAGAGCGGGTCGGGCACGTTCCTCAACACCCTGACCGCCGCCGCCGACATCAACCTCGGTGTCGCCGTGTTCGACGAGGTCCTGGCCGCGGCGTGGGACATCGCCATCGCCGACCTCCAGTTCGTGCGGGGCTACGACTTCGAGATGTTCGCCGTGGAGCAGCGCCTCTACCGGGCGTTCGTGGACGCCACCGCGACCGACGGCCGCAAGATCTACCCGCAGCTCAACCCGACCAACGCGACGGGCACCTCGTCCCGCCGGTTCTCCCGCCTCGACCTGGCCGGTGTGGTCGGTGTCCCCGCCTGGGGCCTGACGGCCACGCCGGGCGCCGCGAACAACAGCTGGCTGTTCGACCCGATGGTCGTGCATGGCTGGGCGACCGAGCCGCAGCGCCTCGAGTTCCCCGGTTCGGGCGGCGTCGCCGCCGGCCCCGACTACAAGCCCGTCGCGTACGTCGACCTCGCCATCTGGGGTTACCAGGCGTTCGCCAACTCCGACATCGGCGGCGTGCGCCAAGTGATTTTCGACGATGCCTGATCTCACCCAAGCCTGCTGGCTGTGGGCTGGTGCCAAGTCGGTCGATGGCTACGGCCAGAAGCACGCCAACGGCGCAACGGTCTCCGTTCACACCGAGTCGTACAAGGCGCACGTGGGTCCCATCCCCGATGGGCTGGAGATCGACCACCTGTGCCGCGTGCGTGCTTGCTACAACCCGGCGCACCTGGAGACCGTCACGCACGCCGAGAACATGCGGCGGGCCAACCTCGTCCGCACCTACGAGCGTGGCGACGTCTGCGTGCACGGCCATCAGAAGGACGGTGTTCGTAGCGACGCCGGCAGCCGTGGCGGATCTCGCCGGTACTGCAAGACGTGCGAGCGCACCCGTGCCCGCCGCCGGCGAGCCACCGCCGCCTACGCCCTGAACGGAGCCTGATCCATGGCCATCCAAGCCCTCTACGCGAGCGCCGCCCGTACAGCGACGCCCACAGCGGTCACGATCAACACGCGGCGGGCCAAGGGCCTGCTCATCGTCTTCGACGTCACCGCCGTGACGTCGACGCCGTCGACGGTGCCCACCATCGAAGGGTTCGACTCCCTGTCGAACGCCTACTTCCCGATCCTCACCGGCGCCGCTGTGGCGACCGCGGTGCGGACCGTGTACCGGGTCGGGATCGGTCTCACCGCGGTCGCGAACCTCACGATCGCCGACTACCTGGCCGACCAGGTGCGGGTGACCATGACCCACGGCAACGCCAACTCGATGACCTACTCGGTCTCCGCCCACCTCCTGGACTGAGGACACCACATGCCTGATACCGAGATCATGATCGCCCGGTCCGACGCGACCGTCACCGTCGACGGCGCCGAGGTGGTCGTCCGCAAGGGTGAGAGCACCGCTTTCGCCGACAGCCGGATCGTGCGCGACAACCCCGACCTGTGGACCCTGTTCGAGGCCCACCACGAGGACGACGCGGACCCCGACGAGACCGTCGAGGCCGGCGACAGCGAGGGGCACACCGTGTCGACGGGCGACGTCACCTCGCTGACCACCGACCCCGTCGCCCACACCGAGCCCTCCCCGGCCGACGTCCGCGCCTGGGCCCGCACCGAGGGCATCAACGTCCCCGCCCGCGGCCCCATCCCCGACGCCGTCGTGGCGCGCTACAAGGCCGCCCAGGAGTAGCAGTGGGGTGGGCCCCGGACTATGCGACGTCGACCGAGCTCGGCGGGTACCTCCGCATCGACGACCTCGACGACGACGTAGAGGCGGCCCTTGCCGTGGCCGCGGCCAGCCGGGCGATCGACGACCACACCAACCGCCAGTTCGGTCTGCTCGACGCGCCTGAGGCCCGGTTGTACACCGCCCGCTACGACTACGATCGCCGGACCTGGGTCGTGGATGTCGACGACTTCCAGACCGACACCGGGCTGGTGGTCACGGTCGACGGCGACCCGGTGGCGACGTTCGACCTCGAACCCATCAACGCGGCGGGCAAGGGGCGCCCGTGGACACGGATCGGGTTCACGGCCGGATCCGAGGTGACGCCGACGGGGTGCCGGCATGAGGTCTCGGCCACGGCCCGGTGGGGCTGGACCGAGTTCCCGCTGCCGGTGGCGCAGGCCACACTGCTGCAGGGCGCCCGGTTCTTTCAGCGCCGCGGTGCCCCGTTCGGGGTCGCCGGATCCCCCGAGATGGGATCCGAGCTGCGGCTGCTGTCGAAGGTCGACCCCGATGTCGCGGTGATGCTCCGCGGCTGGGGTCGGCCGAGGGCGTCCGGCTGATGGACCTGGCCGACGTCATGGATCAGGTCGGCGACCAGCTCGACACGATCGACGGGCTCCGGGTGTCCCGGTTCCCGCCCGACCAGGTGATCCCGCCGGCCGCGGTGGTGACCTACCCCGAGGACCTCACCTTCGACGCCACCTACCAGCGGGGCGCCGACACGATGCTGCTGCCCGTGATCGTGGTGGTCGGCAAGGTGTCGGACCGTGCGTCACGCGACCAGCTGGCCAAGTACTGCGCAGGCTCGGGCCCGGAGTCGGTCAAGGCCGTGGTCGAGGCCGGGACGTACACGGCGTTCGACAGCGCCCGGGTGCAGTCCGCCGAGTTCGACATCCTCAAGATCGCCGGTGTCGAGTACGTCGGCGCCACCTTCACGCTCGACATCACAGGGAACGGAGCCTGACCATGGCCGCACTCGCGGCAATCACCCCGGCGAACACCGGCACCCTCTCGACGGGGTCTGCGGTCGCCGCCTCGGACACGATCTCGCTCGCGGTCATGGGTCAAGCGGGCTGCCATCTGGAGATCATCAACGGGAACGCCTCCCCGGACTCGATGACGATCTCCGACGCTGGGTCGTCGCCGGCCGGGAACGTGGTCGGCACCATCGCCGGGTCGGTCACCAACGCCACATCGAAGGTGTTCTTCATCCCTCGGACCGCCGCCGCTGTCGCCACCGGGCTCGTGACCGTGACGCACTCGTTCATCACCACCGTGACCTACAAGCTGTACCCGGTCTGAGCACGAGGAGCGTCCGGACATGCCCTTCATCCACGGCAAGGGGTCGGCCCTCTCTCTGGGCGGCAGCGACCTGAGCGCCTACAGCAACAGCACCGAGTGGGGCCGCAAGGCCGACAGCCACGACGTCACCACCTACGGGAAGAACTCGCACGTCAAGCAGGGCGGGCTGCTTGACGGCTCCGTGTCGGTCGAGGGCATGTACGACTCCAGCCTGACCGTCGGCCCCCGCGCGGTGATCAACCCGAAGATCGGGACCGTCGTGGCGTTCGTGTGGCGCCCCGAGGGCGCCGGCGCCGGCAAGCCCCAGGACACCGTGCAGGTCCTCGTCGCTGGCTACACCGAGACGAGCCCGGTGGCCGACTACGTCAAATGGAAGATCGAACTGGAGATGTCCGACGACGTCGCCACGGTCACGCAATAGCCCCTGAGGGAGGACGTCATGGACACCGACGGGTACGTCGACAAGGAGGACGTGAGTGCCGACGTTGTCGGCGAGGACGACGTCAAGGTCGAGGGGCTCGGCAAGTTCCGGGTCCGCGGCCTATCCCGGACCGAGGCGATGCGTGTGCGTGGTACCGCCGACCTACTCACGATGGAGCGCCGCCTTCTGGCCGCCGGGCTGGTGATCCCCGAGATGACCGAGGCCGAGGTCAAGATCTGGCAGGACCGTGGCGCCGCCGGCCGCTTCGAGCCCCTCACCCTCAGGATCACGCAGCTGTCGGGCATGGACGACGAGGCGGCCAAGGAGGCGTACCGGCAGTTCGAGGAGAACGCCGACGCCGAGTTTCGAGTTCTACCTGGCGACGAAGCTGGGGATGACGGTGGCCCAGCTGAGAGCTGAGCTCACCCAGGACGAGTACATGCGGTGGGGCGTCTACTACGGGCGGCTCGCTCAGCGCGAGCAGTTGGCCGCGCCTGGGGGCCCCGGTGGCTAGCGAGGGCGCCATCCGGATCAGCGGGCTGCGCGAGTTCCGTGCCGGCTTGAAGGCGATGGGCAAGGATCTGCCCAAGGCGCTGCGGATCGCGTTCAACGACGCCGCCGACATCGTCGTGGCCGATGCCCGGCCCCGGGTGCCCAGCCGTACCGGTAGGGCCAAGGGGACGGTGAAGGCCCGCTCGACGCAGACCGCAGCCCGGGTCGTCGGCGGCGGCAACAAGGCCCCGTACTACCCGTGGCTGGACTTCGGCGGGAAGATCCCGCGGGGCCCGTCGAGGCCGTTCCTGAAGGAGGGCCGCTACATCTACAACGCCTACTTCAAGGCGAAGCGCTCCGGCCGGTTCCAGGACGCCCTCCAGAAGGGCCTGGTGGGCGTGGCCGACTCGGCGGGGATCGAGGTCACCTGACATGGCCGGCAAGAACCAGGTACTGCTGACGTTCGCCGGCGATGACTCTGACCTGCAGAGCAAGTTCACCAAGGTCGGGGCCGGGTCCGAGAAGATGGGCAACAAGGTCGAGCAAAGCGCAGGGAAACTCGACCGCATCGGCGAGGCCGCTGACTCAGGCGACACGAAGATGATGGGCCTCGCCGACGGCATCACTGGCGTGTCGGACCTCATGAAGGGGGACCTGTCGGCGGCCGAGTACGCGATGGCGCTGTCAGACCTCGGGTCGTCGGTGTTCAATTTCGTGATCCCGTCGTTGAAGTTGATGTCCACGTCGCTGCTCGCCAACGGGGCCAGCGCACTCACGTCGGCGGGCCAGCACGTCGTTGCGGCAGGCACGACGGTGGCCGGGTGGGTAGCGATGGGGTTTCAGGCCACGCTCAACGCGGCGAAGATGGCGGCCGCCTGGCTGATCTCCCTGGGACCGCTGGCGCTGGTGGTGCTGGCCATCGGCGCCGTGATCGGGATCCTGGCCATGATGGGCATCGGGTTCGACGACGTGAAAGCCGTGGCCGCGGCAACCTGGGGGTTCAGTACGTCCGCCGCGGGCAAGGCGAAGGACTGGCTGGCCAAGAACTGGCCGCTGGTCCTCGCGATCCTGACCGGCCCGTTCGGGCTGGCGACGCTGGCCATCGTGCGGAACTGGGGGACGATCACCGAGTTCTTCCGGGGTCTGCCGGGCAAGATCGGTGGGTTCTTCGCAGGGCTGGGGGACATCATCAAGAGCCCCTTCACCTCGGCGTTCGGGGCCATCAAGCGCCTGTGGAACTCGACCATCGGTGGCTTCGGGTTCTCGGGCTTCGACCCGCCAGGCCCCGGCAGCATCCCCGGCTTCCGCATCCCCAAGATGCACCAGGGCGGCATGTTCATCGGGCCCGGCGGCCCCGGCTCGGAGGGCCTCGCCCTCCTACAGCACGGCGAGAACGTGTCCAAGGCCGGCGCCGGGGGCGGGCTCACGATCAACATCATCGTGCAGGGGTCGCTCGTCGCGGAGAACGACATCAAGCAGGTCGTCCGGGATCAGCTGACCCGGGGCGGGTGGGCCGCCTGATGGCCGGGCGCATGACCGACCTCGAGCGGGCCGTGGCCTGCACGGCCGCGGTGACCGCGGCTCTCGTTGCGATGCGGGCCGGGAACAAGGCGGCCGCCAACGGGCTGCTGGCTCACGCCGCGCACGCCGGGGTGCAGCCGTCCGAGCTCATGGCCGAGGTCGCCGCCCAGACCGGCGGGACGCTGTGACCGGGGTCATCATCCTCAACCAGGGTGAGCAGCACCTGTTGCAGAACGGGTTGACCGGGGTCATCTACACGCTGCGCCTGTACAAGCTCGACGTGACCGCCGGGCTCACCCCCGACGAGGTCGACCAGCTGACCGAGGCCGACTTCGCCGAAGCGAACTTCACCGGCTACTCCGCCGCGACGCTCGCTACCGCGGGGTGGACGATCACCCAAGGCGACCCGACCGAAGCGGTCCAGCCTGAGAAGCAGTTCACGTCGTCGGCGAACCAGGCATCCCAGGACATCTGGGGCTACTACGTCACCCGCAACTCCGACGGCATGGCGATCTGGTTCGAGCCGGGCGACGGACCGGTGCCGATCGCCGCGTTGGGGGACCGCATCGACGTCGTGGCCGCCATCACCCTCGACGACACGAGAGGACACCAGTTGGAAACCGGCGACATCATCGCGACCGGGCGGTCCACGGTGGGCGTCGGCTGGCTGCTGTGCAACGGGGCCGCCGTGTCGCGCACCACCTACGCCGACCTGTTCGCCGCGATCAGCACCACCTACGGGATCGGCGACGGGTCGACCACGTTCAACGTGCCCGACTACCGGCAACGGTTCGTGATGGGCAAGGCCGCCTCCGGTACCGGCGCGGTCCTCGGGTCGGTCGGCGGGAACATCGACCACGTCCACGACCTCGACACCGCCACCTCCCACGCCAAGGGTTCGATCGTGTCGGGGACCACCGACAACATCTGGATCCAGCGCAAGACGGTGACCAACTGGAACGCCACGATCGAGGGCAACCTCGCTGGCGCGGGCGGGGACACTGACCTGTTGGGCAGCGGCACCGCGCTGGGCGGCAGCTCGGCCGCCGCCAACCCGCCGTTCGGTACCGCGAACTGGAAGATCAAGACCTGATCCCATGGCCGTGACCGACGTCGTAGCGACCGGCGGCGCCGTGTTCGGCGGGACCGGGCTGGTCACGTTCACGCCTGGGGGCGGCAAGGTCGACTCGGGGCTGCGGCTGCTGTGGGACTTCGACAACGACGGCGACTTCTCCGAGACGGTCGAGGAGATCACCGAGCTGCTGTACGAGTTCGAGGCCAAGACGGGCCGGGACTTCCCCTCCAACGTCATCGGCCTCGCCGGCGCCGGCACCTTCCGGTCGCGGCTCCGCAACGACGGCGACGAGTTCGCGTTCTTCAACACCGCCAGCCCGCTCAACACCGGGCTCAACTCGCTGCGCACCGGCCGCAAGCTCCGCCTCGAAACCGACGACGTCGCGGAGCTCGACCCCGCGCTGCTGCTACGCGACCGGTTCACGACCGACGGGCTGCTGGCCGGCACCGAAACCGGCCAGGCGTGGGCCACCGTGTCGTCCGGGCCCGGCGCTGGCACATGGATCGTCGCCGCCGGCCGGGCCTCCCCGGTCGCGGCGGACAGCACCAACGAGCAGTACGCCACCGCGGACGTCGGCGCGGATGACCACTACGTGCAGGCAAGCATCGGCCCGCTGGGCGAGCTCACCATGGCCGGGGTCGTCGCCCGCTACACCGACCCCGGCGACTACGTCATGGCCAGGGTCACCGAGACCGACGGCGTCGAGCTCGTCGAGGTCGTGGCCGGCACCCCGACCGTGCTCGCCACCTACACGATCAACCCGTGGGACCGCATCGTGGTCGGGCTGCGCGTGCTCGGCGCAGAGGCCACCGTGTACGTGTCCGGGGCCGAGGTCCTCACCGACACCCTCGCGGCCTCGTCAGGCGGCGACAGCGCCGGTCTCGTGGCGATCTGGGAGTCCGGCGAAGCGCTGGCCCCCTCGTTCACGGACGCCTGGGTGTTCGAGAACGTGTCGGGGCCGATCACCGGGGTGCTGTGGACCGGTGACGTGTCGTCGCTCAAGACCACGGCCCCGCCCGGCGGACCGAAGGTCGCGACCCTCGACGGCGAAGGCTGGCTTGCCCGCGCCGCGCTGCCCGACGTCGCCGCCCCCCGCCTCCCCACTGAAGGCGCACCCACCGGGTTGCTCGTCGGCGACGTCCTCGCCAAGGCCGCGCTGCTGCACCCCCCGGGCCCGGTCGCCCTGGGCACCGTCACGACCGGCCCCGTCGGGATCCCCGACGGCAAGGCCCTGACCCTGGCCCGCCTGTTCGAACAAGCCGAGATCGGACTGCTCCACGAAACCCCCGAAGGCCCCGTCGGCTACCTCGACCGCACCCTCACGGGCAACACCCCGGTCGTCACGTTCTGCGACGACCCCGGGCCCGGGTTGGGTTTCGAGCTGCTCGAGCCATTCGATCAGCGACGGGCGATCGTCAACCAGGTGACCGCCGGGGTCGCCCCCTCCGTCCCGGACGGCATCGTCCGGGACGCCGACTCTGCCGGCGCCGACGTCGACATCGTGTTGCCCGCCGACCTGGAGGGCCAGGACCTCGTGATCGTGGTCGTGGCCAACTCGAAGGGGGTCGACGGCGACGGGGTCGACTGGTTCGTGCCCCGGTTCTGGACCGAGCACCGCAACCTCAAGACCGCCATCGGGATGCGGATCTACTCCCGGATCGCGGACGGGGCCCGTGGTGTCGTCAGCCCCGACGCCGGCACGACGGTCAAGTTCTTCGACGACGCCGGCACCATCGCCGGGCTGTGGGTCGCCGACCTGTGGCGGATCCGGGACTGGTACGGGTCGACCTCGGGCGTGTTCGTCGGGCAACCCACCTCGGGCTACGACGCCGGCGGCATCGCGCATGGCTGGGCACGTGAACCCACCTGGTTCCTGCTCGTCGCCACCGGCATGGTGTCGATCGCCGGCGGCGCCCTCGACGTCCCGTTCGTCGCCCCGCACGGCTACCGCCAGCGCAGCGGTGTCCTGATCAGCTCCGGTGCCTACCAGTACGACGCAGCGTTCGCTGCGGCCACCAAGATCGACAGCACCGAGGCCGAGGACCCCGGCCTGTTCCGGGCGCTCACCGGGCTCATCATCCCGGAGTCCGTAGTGATCGCCGTCCGCGGCTACGACGGCGAGCTCACCAAAGCCACCGGCGCCCAACCCGGCCAGCCCGCCGGCCGGTTCACCACCTTCGACGACCATGCGTCGCAGCTCGAGCAGCGGGCCGTGCGCTCCCACCCCCAGGGTGTCTGCAACCTGTTCGCTGATGAGGGCGACGCCGCCGCCTACGCCGAGGCCATCCTCGCCCGGGCCGCGGATGACCGGCCCATCTTCGCCCTCACCTTCGAGGCCACCCTGTCGGCCGCCCACCGGGCCCAGGCCGTCGCCCGCCGGGTCGGGCACGTGATCCACCTGATCGCCGACGGGCCCTCCGGTCACGGGGTGGCCGGCGACTTCACCATCGAGTCGATCACCCACCGGGCCACCAACGCCGGGAAGGTGTGGAAGGTCACGTGGGAGCTGTCACGAGCGTGACGAAAGGACCGTGATGCCCACGATCGATCTCCGCCCCGACGGGCTGAACGCCTTCCTCTACCCGGCCAACCCGGGGCCCGTCACCCTCGTGTGGCCCGCCGACGAGCTCACCGGCCGCACCTTCACGTCGACGCTCAACGCCCTGCCGGTCACCGTCGACATCGCCGGCGACACCATGACCGTCACCGCCAGCCCCGCACAGACTGCCGCGCTCGCTCCGGGTCAGGCCGTCAACTGGCTGCTCACCGAGACGACCGGTGCCGACGACGTCGTCGTGTTGGCGGGCCGGTGGGTCGCCGACGACGGGCCCGCCGCCCAGGTGTCGCAGTCGTTCACCGTGACGGTCGCCGGCACCACGGTCTCGGTGGACATCTCGGGGGCCGCGGCGCTCGGAACCCATCTGGTCGACCACGACGCCCACGGCGACGCGTTCGTCACCCGGCCCCGCGGGTGGGGTGACCGCTGGGCAGCGGCACTGCAGGAGGCCGGCACGAGGCTGGTGCGGTTCGGGGTGGTGGGCGACAGCGTCTCCTGCGGGATCTTCACCGGCGACCACGATCTCGGGTGGGTGGGCCGGTCGCGCACCGCGCTGCAGGCCCGTCACGGCGACGGCGGCAGCGGGTGGTTGGACTGGTTCAACACCTCTACCGGTTTCTTCGGTGGGCCCGGCGGCCCGGATAACGGCGACACCACAGCGACCGGGGCGTGGACCGACATCCTCGGCGGCGGCGTCAACGGCCAAGCCCGCCGCCCCACCGTGTCGGGCAACGGCGCCACGATGACGTTCCACCCGCGGGGCACGACGATCGACATCGTGACCCGCACCGACCCGACGTTCGGGCGCTACGACTACCAGA
>CAYSAC010000006.1:0-37691 GCA_964428815.1 uncultured Acidimicrobiaceae bacterium
AAGGCCAACGTCGTGTTCTTCGACCGCAAGCCGGCCGCAGCCGACGCGTGGACGAGGGAGACGTGGGTCTACGACCTGCGCACCAACAAGCACTTCACGCTGAAGACGAACCCACTTCGGTCGGACGACCTCGCCGACTTCGTCGAGTGCTACCGAGCTGGCGACCGGGCCAAGCGGGTCGAGACCGAGCGGTTCCGGCGCTTCACCTACGACGAGTTGATCAATCGTGACAAGGCCAACCTCGACATCACCTGGCTGCGCGACGAGTCCCTCGACGACGCCTCCTCGCTCCCGGCCCCCGGCGTCCTCGCCGCCGAGATCGTAGAAGAGCTCGAAGCCGCCCTCGCTCAGTTCTCGGAGCTCGCAGCGTCGCTGCCAGTCGATCTCGTCGGCGGCGCCGAGGGAGCGCTTTCGTGACAGTGATGCCGCGCACCACCGTCGTGGACGTCCTCTTGTGTTTGGAGGACGAATTCGCCGCGTTTGCCGAAGGGTTCTCTCGCGGTGACTACCTCCTATGGCTCGGATCCGGGATTTCTCGTGACGTGGTGCCAGGCGTCCCGATGCTGCTTCAGCGGATGCTCGAATTCCTCCGAGCCAAGATCGATCCCGGTGATCCCAACTGCGCGTTCCGGGTTGCGCTTGGGGAGGTGCTCGATGTCGGCGGCGTGCCAGCAGCGCTTCGTGCCAGCTTGGACTTCGGAACTTCAGTCGACACCTGGTCCGACATCGATGACATCGTCGGCCGTCTCGTGGATCGCTACTCCGACGTCTTGAACGTTCAGGTTCGGGACGAGGCAGAGGACTTCCTCGTCTGGGTCGGGCTTGACGTTGCGGCCACATACGGTGATGCAGGACTTCAACCCGATGTAGAGCACCTCTGCGTCGCCATCTTGATGCTGGAGGGTGTCGTTCGGTCCGCTCCCACGACCAACTGGGACGGGCTGGTCGAGGCCGCAATGCAGAAGCTCGCTGGTGACGCTGATCGCTTCTTGCGGGTCGTCGTCGCGCCCGCCGACTTCAGGGAGCCCGAACTGCAAGCCGAGCTGCTGAAGTTCCACGGATGCGCTGTGCGCGCCGCCGTCGACGAGGGGGAGTGTCGCGGCCGGTTGATCGCGCGGAAGGCCCAGATATCGGGCTGGACGACAAAGCCTGAGAACCAACTGATGAAGACGCGCCTCGAGCACTTGTTTGCAACGCGGTCAGCGTTCATCGTCGGTCTCTCCGCTCAGGACGCCAACATCCACACCGTTCTCAACCAAGCAAGCCAGAACCTCGTTCGCACGTGGCCGGCATCGCCACCGGCCGTGGTCTTCGCAGAGCAGTGGCTCCACTACCACCACAAGCACGTGCTCCAGGTGACCTACGGCGATAGCTATTCGGCAAATGCCGAACCCATCGGAGACTCAGCGCTCTTGGGCGCCTTCGCCAAACCGGCACTCGTCGGGCTGGTGCTCTTCACGCTCACTGACAAGCTGTGCGCGTTGATCAGCCAGGTACCTGAGCTGTCTGTTCCAGACGCAGACCTCGAGCGTGTCCGGGCGGACGTGCGTGGCCTCCGAGACGTCGTGGGCACCTTTGCGGATGCGGACCCTCGCGCGTTCGTTGAAGCGCTGGTGCCGTCAATGGCTCTCGCGCTCATGGTCTTCAGGACCGGTCGGGCACCGGACACGAGCGACGTGCTGTACCAGCCGATCTCGATCGCACCGATCGCCAAGGCAATTGAGAGTCCTGACTTCCCGGCCGCCCCCCTCGGGCGGCTCGCCGTGGTCGTGTCCCTCCTCGGTCGTGGGCTGGCCGAAGGGCTGTGGAGTCTCGCCTTGGGAACACCGGTCCGTCTTGGCGACGGCGTCGTGCGTGTCGCGACTGGGCGTCAGACTGCACGAGTCTTCGTCGTAGCTGACTCGCGCTCGCTATCGCAGCTCGAAGTCGACGGCGTCGTCGATCTTGACGATGAAGACGTGCTCGTCATCCAAGCGGAGGCGACGCAGGTCCCGGCCACTCGTTCGCCTCGGGCGCACTACGGGCGGACAGGAGCGGCTGGGGCTCGCTGGATCGACTTTGAAGGACTCTGCGCGACGGTGAGCACGGCGGATGAGTTGTTCGAGGCATTCATGCTCGAAGGAGCGCTCTAGTGGCGGCGGGGGTTGAAACCGTTCTCGACGTGCTCGAGACAGCCGGGTTCGAGCGCCTGCCCAAACCGTTGGTCGTCGCGGGGTCTTCCTTCGACTTTGATGCCGCTGCGAGGGGCACGGGGGTGTCGCACGACCTCGTCATCGTTGCCGTGAGTCCCAAGACACCGCGTCGGCTCGCGCGACTCCTGTCCGGCCTGAGTCGCACGCTCGACCAAGCGGAGTCGAGACGTCCTGTAAGTCTGGTGCTGTTGGGCGAGCTACTGGACAGCTCGAGTAGCGCGGATCTTGAGCGGCACGCTCGCGTCCTGACGATTGAGAGCAGCGATCCGGGACCCGAGGAAGTTCACAGGGCGGTTGCTGTGCTGCTGCCGCTGGCGCTCCCATCTGCGTCCAGTCAGGGGAGAGATCCACTAGCCGAGGTCGCGGAGAAGCTCGGTTCATCGCTGTCGAAGGATCACCAAGCGTTTCTCGAGGCCGCAAGGGTCGGTCCGGATGAGGTGCGCGAGACGTTGCGCCGTTTCGTAGAGGCGGCAGTGAACGGAGCACCGGACGAGGAGGCCGACCCATGACCGACGTACCTGTTCGGAGCATCTTCATTTCCGACTTCCGCCGGCTCGACGGTCACCGCACTCTTCCGCTCGACGCACCGGTCGTGCTGATGCACGGCCCAAACGGCGCGGGAAAGACGAGTGTGTTGTCCGCGCTCGAGCTTGCGTTGACCGGCGACATCCGGAGCATGCGCCGCCATGATCCGCGCTACACGGCGCATCTCCCATTCCACGGGCAGGAGTTCGCCACGCTCCGTGTAGAAGTGGCTGAGGAAGTGGCGGGCAACGGTGAGCCGGTCACCATGACGGTCGGCGGCAGCCGAATCGAGGGTGCGCCGGCGTTGAGGCGCGAAGCGGCTCAGTTCTACACAGAGCGGTGCTACTTGGACCAGGTCTCCCTCGGTCAACTGCTGGAGCTCTACCAGTACCGGGAAGGCAAGGAGGAGTCGGCACTCGCGCAGTTCGTGAATGAGTTGCTCGGTCTGGAGCAACTTGATGCGCTTCGGACAGGGCTATTCGACGCCACGGATCTCCGGCGGCTCAGGAAGCTCTGTGAACCGCTCGCGGATGCCGAAGCAGAGGCCCAGCGCGCAACCGCCGAGCTGTCCGGGGCGACGAAGGAGCTCGAGTCGGCGCGGGAAGTTTTGGCGAGCTCGCGATCGACACTGATCGAAGCGATGGAGGCCCTCGGTCTCGCGGCGCCCGAGTCAGAGGACGAAGGATCTCTTCGGCAAGCCGCAGATCTCTTGCGCTCAAGCCAGCCGACGGACGACGGCGGAACTCCTGATCTCAACCGATCACTCACCACGCTCGGGGGACGTGTAGGTGCTCTGGCAAGCCGTCCTTCAATCCAGCGACTGGAAGAAGCTCGAGCGGCGCTGGCCGCTGCATCCGCTGAGTACGAGCGTTGGAGCGAGTCGCACGGAACAACTATTGAGGCCTGGCGTTCCGAGGCCGCCAGGCTGGAGTTGGACGTGTCCGCCCGAGCCGCTGACGCTCTCGACGAGGAGATCCAGCACATCGATCGCACCCTGACTCGTCAGGGCGAACTGGGTGAAGCGACGACCCGACTCGAACGGGAGTTGGGGGAGAGCCGAGCGGGGCTGCAGGTCGTTGAAGGTCAGTTGTCAGTCGCCCAGGAGCACGCCGGTTCGCTCGCCGAAGGGCTCGCCGCGCTCCGCGAGCACGCAGCCGACAACGTCTGCCCGGTTTGCGATCGAGACTTTGGCGAGATGTCGACGACGCACCTCGTTACTCACATCGATCTCAAGATCGCGGAGCTGACCACACAGGGCGCTCAGCTGCGCGAGCTCCGTCAGCAGCGAGACGCGATGGCGCTGCAGGCGCAGCGCATCGGGCAGGCCCTCAACGAGGCGGGTGCTCAGCTGTGGTCAGGGGCTCAACGGGAAGCGGCTGACTCCCGACGGGTCACTTTGGTGGATCTCCGTGGGCGGCTCCAGGCGCTTCAACCTGCACTCGTGACGGGCCGCGAGCTGCAGCGTCATCGGGACGATGCCAAGTCTGAACTCGAAGAGCTCGAGGCCGCTGCCCGCGACGCGGACCTGGCCCGATCAGAAATCGACGAGTTGGCGCGAGCTCTCGGAGCGCCTCCATCGGACGCGGCCCAACCCTTGGAGGAAGCGTGGCGCCGGGTCGCTGACTTCGCTGGTGATCGACTCGAGCGGCGAGCAGCGCACCAACGGGCGAGGGAGCTACTAGAGCAAACACTCGGATTCTCCGAGCGTGTCGCCACTCTCAGGGACGCCGTCGCGGAGGCGGCAGAGCGCAAGGTCGTGTGGGAGAGGCGCGTACAGGAGGCTCGGCGGCGGCAAGGTGTGGCGAGGGCCGTGCACGACGCATCGTCCAAGGCCCGCGCCGCCATCGTTCAGCGTGTCTTCACCGAGTCGTTGAACGAGGTCTGGCGAAGTGTGTTCACGCGTCTCGCTCCCAGGGAGCCGTTCGTCCCAGCATTCGGATTACCGAGTTCGTCGAAGACAGCTCTTGAGTTGACGTTGGAGACGGTCCACACGTCCGGTGAGTCAGGCGGCTCGCCGCAGATGATGCTCAGCGCCGGCAACCTGAACACGGCAGCACTGTCGCTGTTCATCGCGCTTCATCTCGCGGTCGAGCCCATCGTGCCGTGTCTCGTGCTCGATGACCCTGTTCAGTCGATGGACGAGGTTCATGTCGCACAGTTCGCGGGCCTCATTCGCGTTCTTTCGAAGCATCACGGGCGCCAAGTCATCATCGCCGTGCATGAACGGGAGTTGTTCCAGTACCTCGCGCTGGAGTTGAGTCCAGCATTTCAGGGAGACGAGCTCATAACGATCGAGCTCGGTTCGCGCTCCGAAGACGAGGACGGGGGAGTCACTCGCCATGTGTGGTCGCCCGACGCGGCCGTCGCCGTCTAGCTCTCAGCGGCGTTTCTTTCGCAACGCGAGGCTCTGCTGCGGTTCGGGCGAGACCGCTGCTCGAGACGCTCGCCGTTGTCCGAACGATCAACTCTGGGTAGGGGGGTCGCCATTCGGTGAGGTTGTCGTACCTGCGGGTCACACTGGATACGAGATGACGCCGAAGAAGCGGGAGCGCCAGAGGGGGAACAAGAGCAAGCGGCGTCGGGAGGCCGCGGCTCAACGGTCCTCCAACGCGTCCGATCCCGCAGCGCCTCGGGAACGCGATTCGACATACCGACAGGACTGGCAAGAGAGCCGACACGGAGCGATCGCTGTCCGGGGCTTTCAATTCCAGCATGCTGTCGGCGCGCTTTTCGCGTCCCGGATCGCTGACGGCACATTGGCCGGGACCTTGGTCCCTGAGGGCCTTGATGACATGACGATCGAGTCGGCCTCGGCCACAAACGTCCAGATCAAGTCCCGGCGGGCGGATCGTGGGCCGTTCTCGGCGAGCGATGCCGCCAAGCACATCATCGACTCGTGGACCGCCAGCCAAGAGAAGGCCACCAAGCCGGCCACCCAATGGGTTGTGTTCGAGGGGGCCATAGACACCTCCGAGACGGTCACTGACCTGAGCCGCCCGCTGCAGCAGGCCCTCGCCACCGGCTCGGACCTGCACACGGCGGTCATTCGACGAGGAGCTCGGGAGCTCACCGCAGAGCAACTCGATGACCTCCTGGCCTGCACGGCCGTCTGGGCAGTGCCTTGGGCTGAGGTCGACGAGCGGACTCTAGGTCACGTCTCCAATGTCGCGACCGGTGTCGAACGCGCCGGCCACGCGCTCATCGTGCGTTCTCTACAAGTCGAGATCGGTTCAGCAGCTGCGGCCAACGCGACCCCTGACCCGAACCAGCGTGAGGCGCTGGACAAGACCCGCATGGTGAGCCTCATCGTCTCGGCGGCGGAACTGATCGACGTGGAAGGGCTCGACAAAGCGTTGAGCACGGGTGTCTGCTCGTTGTTCGACTGGACCGTCGGAGCTGACACGGGCGACCGGTTCTACGAAGGCGAGTCCACCCAGCCCGGACACGTGGCCAGCGGCCTCGTCGTTGAGCGACCAGACCTGCTCGAACAGGTCGTCACCGGCACGCAGGAAGACCGGCCGGTGATCCTCACGGGACCATCCGGCATTGGAAAGAGCGCTGTGCTCTGGACCATCCCTCGGTTCCTGCCCGGTGTTACCTGGTTCCGGGTTGACCGTCTGCAAGGTGACGACGACGCGAACCTGATGATGCGTCTCGCCCGAGCGTTTGGCGCGACTTCGACTCATCCTGTCGGTTTCCTGATCGACGGCGCGGGTGCCGGTCAGCTGGCTGGGTGGCCCGCGATGAGAACCCGTGCCGCCGCAGTTGACGGGGTGCTGCTGTTCGCCACAGCCCGCAACGAGGACCTCGTGCAGCTCGGTGGGCTCGCGGGAACAACCACGATCGACGTCGTTCTTGACGAGACCTCCGCCATGGCGATCTACGACGGCTTGAAGAGGCGCGGTGTGACCTCCGCACTGCACTGGAAGGAGGCGTACGAGCAGTCCCACGGTCTGACCTTGGAGTTCACGTACCTCCTCACTCAAGGCAAGCGGCTCCAGGAGGTCATCGCAGACCAGATCGCTGACCGGGTTCGGGACGACCGTAGCGAGGAACTCGATCTGCTCGCATTGGTCGCGGTTGCGCACCAGTGGGGAGCGACGCTTGAACTGGAACGCGTCGCCGAGGCGCTCGGTGCCCAGGCTCCGACCCAGCTGAGGCAGCCAATCCAGCGGCTGGTCAACGAGCACCTGCTGGTTGAGACCAATGGTCTGCTCAGCGGCCTGCACCCGGTTCGCTCCAGCGCGATCAGCGAAGCGATCCACGCGACTCCTCCGCCTGTGCTGGCTTCTACCTTCGCGGCGGTGTTGCGTGCCCTTGATGGGCGGCAGGTCCCGCGATTCATCACCTCCGCGCTCCGTGACCATCCGGAGCTCGCCGACACTGTCATCAACGTTTCTGCTTCCGAGGAGCATGCGGCCCGTCGCCTCGCCGGGTTCCTTCAGGGTCTCCGCCTGTCCGACAGCGAACAGGCAATCCGCGAGTGGCTCACGATCCTGGATGAGGAAGGAGTGAAGCGTTCGAACCAGCAGTTCGTCGTGACGCTCGCTCTCGCCGGGTCGGACATGGGCGAGATGACGCCGGAGACCATCCGGGCATCGCTTGATCGCATGGCGCTGGTTGAGTCGGGCCACCGCCGAGACGATCTAGCTGACCGGATCGGAGCGGAGGTCCTTACCCGGATCGTCTTTGACGCTGATCCTCATGACGCTCGGGCGCTTGTCGCAACCCTGCACGGCTGGGGAACCACGCTCGACCTGCCGCCCGACGCGATGTCCACTCCGCTGATGCAGACACTCAGCACGGCCCCGTTGTCTGTGCTCGCAGAAATTGTCTCGACGCTGATCGACCACGACGACGAGTTCGGGGTCCAGCTCATCAATCTGATGGGCGGCGAGGAGGCGATGCTGGAACTGATCCGGGCACAGGAACCTTGGCTCCTGAACGTCGAGGTTGACCAAACGGCCGAGGGCCCGGTTGCTGTCGCCAGGCTGCTTCATGTCAGCGACGATGCTCAGGGCAACACTCGCGACCGGTGCGTAGCACTGGCCCGAACTCTGCTGCGTCTTCTCCCATCGATCGTGAAGCCTGATGTCGAAGGCTTGTGGCCCGGGGGTCGCCGGATCGAGGTGGGAGGACATGCGTTCGCTCTGAGCGGCCTGCTGCGCGAGTACGACCACAACGAGACGGAGGTCGCCTGGAACCAAGCTCGAAGCACCATCGCCCAGGCGCTCCTCGGTGTTCCCGACAGCGTCCGTCTCACTGCTGCGGAACCGGTGCTGCGAAACCTCGCCGCCTGGTTGCGTGACCTAACGAACCGATGGGTCCGCGGAGAGTTCCCTGGGTCTCACGACCCTGGTCTTGTCCAGCGGGCAATCCAGCTTGAAGACGCTGGCTACTCCATGCCTCCTGGACTTGGTCGGGGCGACATCGACCCCGGCGTCATCACCGAGACCACGAAGACCTCAACTCTGGACGTCGTGTCGAGCGCGATCACCAACGTGACCGATATGTACCTCCGGCTTCGTGAGGTCACGAATCCGCTCGGCGAGGCGATGTACGTCCGCGACCACGTCGTCAAGGGCATTGAGAACTGCCTGCAAGAACCCTGGCACCTCATCGACAACGGCGACCGGGCGATCTCGAACCTGAACCAGATCGTCTCGACGGCCAGGGACCTTGCTGATGTTCTGAGTTCGCAGGCTGTGGACGAAGCACATCGGACGGCTGTCCGTCGCGCGGCTACCAGCGGGACGACTGCCCAAGCACTGAGGCGAGCGTCTGACATGGCCAGGCGACTGCTCGGCGCGGAGATTGACACGCGCCGACAGGTGGTGGCTGATGCGGTGAGTGCCGTCGCCCAGGGATGTTCCATCGAGGTGCGAGGCGGGGAACACGAGGGAGGGAACCGGTTCGTCGTGTTGGTCGAAGGACTCCCGCTGTATGAGTACTTCGAGGTTCAAGACGCGATCGTTGCCGCGGTCCAGGAGCTCAACCGGCCGCTCGACACGTTCCTGATCCTCCCGACACGCCACGGCAAGCGCTTTGAACAGATCGGCGTGCACCTGATCATCAACCCCCTTCCTCTTGCCAATGTGGAGGGCTGGGAGGACCTGGTTCCCGACGCGCACCAGTGGGATCTCGCCCGCTTGATCCAGACGTGCATGCTGGCGCTGCAGGTCCTGTCGGGCATCGCTGATCTGAGTGAGCAAGCCAGGGAGCACCCGGAGGTCGTCGCGGTGGGTGAGGAAGCGGCGGCCACGTTCTCTGCGACTTTCAAGTCCCTTGCTGAGAGCGAGGATGAGTTCGCTCTGCATGCGGCGGCCCATCTCGCGGAGCTCGCGGAGCGGGTGAACGCAGAGATCGACGGCACGAGCCAGGCCGAGACGTTCGCCGCCGGCATCTATCGGGGCCTGTCCGGTGACCCGTCCGATGAGCTGACCCAGAGCTCGCTCCTTCACATCTGTGCGCTCGAATGGCCGGTCGACGAGCAAGGGGTCCGGAATTTCCTTGCGACATGAGGCGGTGCTGTAACGGATCCGGGTGTCGGCCAACGAATAGGTAGCCAGCGAGGTGAGAAGGCGGTCCCTATGAGTAGCGAGGACGACGAAGCATCGGCCCGCTCACCGTCGGTCGCGGACTTGATGCGCACGATGGGGCTGGCGCCTGACGACGAGACGAGCGCGGCGGCGGTCGCGGCCTTCGAGGCCGTGTGTCTGGCCCTGGGCCATGCAGTGATCGTCGGACAGTTGTTTGAGACCTACGTTCGGATCGCTGGCCCAGTCCTTGACGCCGATGGCGCTGATGACGAGGCCGCCCGCAAGGAGCTCGACAAGGGCCTGGGGCAAAACACGAACCGTGCGATCGATCGGCTGCTCCGATCCTGTCCCGGCCTGATCGCGCGACTTCATGACACCCGCAGGCGTAGGAACTCGGTGGTGCACGACGGCCTGCTCGGCGTGCTGATCGGTGTCGTGTCGGCCGACGTGAGGCACGTCACGGCTGACTTGGAGGCTGCGTCGGCGGAGCTGATGGAGGTCGTCGAGATCCTGCACGATGTTCTTTGGCCGCATGTCGTCTCGATCTCCGACATCGGCGACGTTGACCCGGCCGTGCTGACCGCCGGGATCCTCGGGGCCGCGTTCCAGGTCCCGGATCTGCTCGATGGGGTCACGCACCTCACCGACTTCAACCTGGTGTTCGAGGAGCTCGTCGCACGCCTAGAGGCCGAGGAGTGACGTCTCGTTTCTGAGGGCTGTTCCTGAGGCGGAGTGCCGCAGTTGCGGGAAGTTGAGGCCCAGGGCGGGCTAACCGGGGAGCCTGCACATCTTCGACATGCAGGGTCAGAGCGAGAAGGTTGCAGCTATCGCGCACCTCGGGCCCCCGCCACCAAGCGAGTGACATGAAGTCGCAGGTAGAGGCCCACTCCGATCGCGGAGAGGGCCTCTTGCTTGTCACCACGTTGTCACCAGGAGGGCCCACGTGGCGTGGTGACACCGAATCCCGAAGGTCACCTTCGCCGTGCATCACTCCCGTGAATGTGCATCGTCCACGACCTCGCAAGCCGCACTTGGAGAGTCAGGCGTGAGTGACGGCCTTGTCTTCAGCGAGGAGGCGTTCGAGGTTGTCGATGGCGGCGTCCTGCAGCTGGAGCATGCGCATGAGCGGCTCCATTGCAGCAGGGTCACTGAGGTATTCGCCGGCGTTGCCGAGCGGGCTGAGGCGACAGTGGCTCAGCCACTCGTTGAGGTCGGGCTCGGCCATCCACGCCCCGACCGCTCGCTGCGTGGTGGCCCAGCCTCGGACGAAGTTGCGGGCGTCGGCCTCGGGGGTGAACCCGTTCGGTGGGCATAGCCGGTTCTTGTCGTTGTCGTCGTCCCGGGTCGCCTCGACGTAGCCGATGAGAGCTGCGCTGAAAGGCGCGATGCCGGCCTGGACCCATTGGACCGTGATCCGGCCGTCTTCGAAGATCGGTCGGTTGGGCGATGCGGCCAGTCCCGCCGCGGTGCAGTCGACGTGGACGTGCGTGGTGCTGTTGCGGGGATCGACCCCTCCTCAAGCTCGATGCGCTCGGCACCGATGTGCACCACGCGTCCCAGGCGCACGACATTCTCGATGCTGCGCAGCGTCGTGCGCTCGGACTCGCTTAGGATCGCTCCCCGGAAGAAGCTGGGTTCGACGTTTGGATCGAGCCGAATGAGGACTCCGTTGTCCTCGAGGCGATGGAGGAGATCGCGTAGGTCCTCCGCCTCGGCACTGGCTTCGTTCTGGCTGGCCAGCCACTGCGCGAAGGCGCCGACCAGCCTCAGCGGCTGAATGGCGGCTCGGTCGTTCGTCCATGTGTCGCGCGGCCGGATCCAACGGATCGCGTCAGGAGCCGACCCCGTTGTCGACAAGCCAGCAGCACGCGTCCATCGCGGTCTTGCCCGCCCCGATGACCGTGAACGCCGACGCTGGCGCAGTCAGCGAGACCAATTCGTTCGGCGTGACTAGCCGCGCATCTGGGTCGACGCCAAACGACGGCGTGTGGGTCGACGGCAACGACGACTCCATGTACGTCGCGTCGACGAGCCTGCGCCGCACGCGCACGGTCGTGGTCTTGCCGGTCACCAATGACCTGAGCTGGCACTCACCGGAGACCTTGCCGAGATAGTCGTGCATGCCGAGGAAGCGGACCTGGCCCGATGGGATCAGATGCTCGTCGAGCACGCGGCCGTAGTAGTCGCACAGCTCGGCGGCGGTGGCGCGTTCGTAGAAGCCGGCGTTCGGGCCGGCCTCGTCGATCCGGTCGTTGCCCAGCTGACGATAGACGACCCCGTAGAGCGCGGACGGCTGGTGCAGTCGGACGAATGGGTAGTCGTCGTTCCAGTGCCCGCCCGGCCTGTGGCGCCGGTCCACCATCACCACGTCGGCACCTGACTCTGCGATCAGCGAATCTGTGAATGCCATGCCGATGGCACCGGCGCCGACAACGAGATAGTCCGTTTCGATGACTGTCACTGTCCACCCCTCACAGTCAAACGAGCGACGCTAACAGCCACGCTGCCCAGGGCATCGAGTCCATTGTCGTCTGCGGCTCAGAGCAGGTTGCTCGTCGGCCTCGAGTTCGTAGCTCCCTCGATGCGGAGGCGAGGGCGCCGCGCCGAGTCACCCCAGTAGGGCTCGCTCCAGGTCGGTGATGCGCCGGTAGAGACGTGGCCCATGGAGCGGAAGGAAACCGTGGCGCTTGTAGAAGGCGGCCGCTCGGTCATCGATGGCGTCGACGATGAGGGCTCGTGCGCCGTACTGGCGAGCGCCGGCGACGGCACGGAACATCGCGTCGCGCAATAGGTCCGCACCGAGCCCGCTGCCCTGCTCGGCTCGGTGCAGGGCCAGCCGTGCGAGGAGCAGCACTGGCACGGGATCGGGCTGACCGCGCCGGAGTCGTGACGGGGCGCCGCGGTGCTCGACGCTGCCCATCGCCAGCGCGTAGTAGCCGACCACTCGGGCTCCACGGCACAGCACCCAGGTCGCGGCGGTGCCGGCGCTCGCGGCGACGGGTGCCGTGCGCTGCAGCCAGTCGTCGAGCTCTGCCACACCGCTGTCGAACGCGTCGCAATCGTGGCGAGACGGGTCGAGCAGCTCGACCGCCCGCAGCCGTGGGGTCGTCAATCGGTGGGGATGCGGCTGTTGCGCTTGAACAGCTCAACGAGCTCCGGTACGAGTTCGGCGGGCTTATCGAGCTCGGCGATGAACCGCTTGAAGTCCGCGGAGGACAGCTCGATGTGGTTGGCGCGCTCAAGGAGCTGGTGGGCGTGCTCGACGGCCGTGGAGAGCACGAATCCCGAGACGCTCTGGCCAGTGAGCGCGGCCGCTTGACGGAGTGCGCGCTCCTGGTCGTCGGTGAGCCGGAAGTTGAGGCGTCCTGTCAGCGTGTCAGCCATGTACGTATCATAGACGTACGAGACAGCAGAGGTCTTGTCACCAATTTGTCACCACGACTCGCTCCCACGCGGGCCCATAGATGCCTACCGGATGGGACGAACCTCGTCCGGAAAGGGCACCTGACCGGGACTCTGCGGCACAGGAAGGCATGGGCGGCCGGGCGACCACGACGCTCATAACCCGAAGGTCGCAGGTTCAAATCCTGCCCCCGCCACCAACGAGTGAGTGAAGGCCCAGGTCAGAGGCCCTCCCATCCGGAGGGGCGGGACCGGGCTGTCAGGTGCCTGGTGGCGCGAACAGCTCGAGTTGGATGTTGTCGGGGTCGCGGAACACGAGCACGGAGCCGTACGGCCGGTCGGCGATCGGCGACTGCGTCAACGGCTTGTCCGCGGCGGTCGCGCGCGTGACGCCGTTGGCCTCGAGGTGCGACTGCCAGGCCTCGAGATCCGTGCGGGAGGGCACGTTGAGGCCAATGTGGTCGAGCCCCGTCCTCGTCTCGGCGAAGCGTTCATGCTCGTTGCCGTCGTGGTGGTGCAGCACGATGACGAGTCCCATTTGCTCGTCGGCCAGCAGCTTGCCGGTGCCACCCTCGTGGGCCTCCTCCATGCGCTGCTGGATGTCGAAGACGCTCTCGTACCACGCGATGCTTGCGTCGAGGTCGGTCACGGTCAGCGCGATGTGACTCACGGCTGGGCGGGGGACTTGGCTCATGGCTCTCTCCTTCGAGTTCATCGGATCATGGCCGCGTCGACGGATGCGTCGAAGCGACCTGCGTAAGCGTCGGCGAGCGAGTGCAGCGCAGCGGCGCCGTCTCCCGCGAAGGTTGGGCCGTGCATGAGCGCCAGGCTGCGGGGCGCGAGGTCAGCTAGGCCACGGATGGTCGGCGCGGTCGCCGCGGTGACACACGTGTACTGGAACATGTCCTCGGTCGCGAGCGCGGGCGTGACGAGATCGATGTCGTGGACCAACGCCGGAGGCTCGCCGGTCTGGCTGAACAAGTCACCGCAGAACAGTGTGGACGTCGTCTCGTCGAACATCACCTGCGCTTCCCAACCGTGGGGCACGTGGGGAGTCGCGATGACGCGGAGGCGGTGGCCGCCGATGTCGAGCAGCTCGTTGTTCTCGAGCGGCCGGGGCGAGCGGTCGGCCATGTCATTGAGCGACACCAGGCAACCGAGCCCGTTGAAGGTCACCTGAGCTCGCGGCGCCGCCGCGAGCCAGTGGTTCATCGACCCGCACTCGTCGGACTCGACGTGGCCGAAGGTGATCCAGCGGAGCCGCTCGAGCGGCAGGACCCTCGCGGCGGCGGCCGACACGGTGTCGAACAAGCCACGCGGCCCACAGTGGAACAGCAGCGGCTCGTCGGCGGTGATCAGGAATTGGTTGAACGTGAACCCGCCTGGCGCGGCGTCGACAACGAGGGTCGAGAGGCGGTACACGCCATCGGCGACTTCGTGAACAGTGGTCTCCATGGGCCGAATCGTGCGCCTCCGGCCGTTGTCGCGCATCGGTCGGCGCCTACCCAATCTTGCGGTTGGGCCTACTCAGTTTGCGAGCGGGAGAAGTCCGCGAGCTCCGAGCGGTTCCGGACGCCAACGCGGTCGAAAAGGCTCGCGACGTGGCGCTCAGCGGTCCTGGGCGACAAGAAGAGCCGTTCGCCGATCTCGCGGTTCGAGAGTCCGTCGGCCACGAGCCGGAGCACGTCGAGCTCGCGGCTGGTGATGCCGAGCGACCGCAGGCCCGGCGGCACGACCGAGTCGCCCCGGCCGCGACGCGGAACCGGTGCACCTGCTCGGGCCATCAGCGAACGGCAGGCGCGTGCGACGGTGTCATAGCCAGCGCCAGCAAAGAACGCTTCGGCCCCTCGGGCCCAGGTCGCGGGATCGCCCCACCCGTCGCGTAGAGCGGCTTCGGATGCGAGGAGGTGGTAGTACTCCACAGTCCCCCTCGCGAGCGCCGACTCGCGGAGCTCGCTCGAGGCGGCGACGAAGCGGTCGGTCGCGGTCTCACCGTTGCCGGCGCGCCCCTCGGCGACGGCGTCGAGCAGCTCGCGGCACGCGTTGAACTGTGGCCAGATGCTGAGGTTCGTGGCCGCCGCCAGCTCGGCGCGCGCTGCTTCACCGTGGTCGTCGTCATCGATCGTGTGGACCAGCGCCCACAGGACACGGTTGGGGAAGATCGACGTCGTGACCGGCGCGACCCTGGCGTGAGTCATCTGTTCGTCCAGGCACGCCCTCAGCCGCGCTCGGTCGTCGTTCACGATGGCGCTCGAGGCCCGCACCCGGCCCCACAGGTCACCGAGGATCCGCGGGTCGTCGCGATCGCGTTCGAGGGCGCGCGCCGCGGCTTGTTCCATCTCCTCGTCCCGGCCAGCGAGCGCATGCGCGCCCGCGAGCCACAGCTCCGCGACCGACAAGGCCGCCAGCCCGTAGCGCCGGCTCGCGCCGACGCACCGCTCGGAGGCCTCGCGGCAGCCATCGTGGTCGAACGACGACAGGGAGAAGTCCGCCAGGCTCAGGTCCATGTGAGCGACCGTCACCAGGGCGCCGTGACGGGCCGCGAGGTCCCGGACCTCCTGCAAGGGCCGCGTCCGACCGTGCATCCAGTCCAAGAGCACCAGCTCCTGGCGAGCTCGGATGAGCCAGCTGGTCAGGCCGTTGCGCTCGGCCAGCGTCGCCGCTCGCTCGAACCACGCCTTGCCCTCCTCGACGCTCCGGCCACGCGCCACTCGGCCGAGCACCTCGAGGGCTTCGCACTCCACCGCCGGTTGATCCGTCGCGGCGGCGCGTTCGGCCGCCGATCGCGCGAGCGCCTCCGCGTCGGCCAGGTTCGCGTGCTCCAACGCGACGTGGGCCGCTACCGCTTCGACGCGCGCCGCAGTGGCCTCGTGCACGTCGCCCGTGTCGACGAGCAGCCGCGCTTGATCGGCCATCGAGGTGGCGGCCACGTCGTCACCGGCCGCGATCGCCGCGCGCGCCAACACGATGAGCAGCTCGGCGCGGCGGTTCGCCGGCGCGGAGGCCTCGGCGAGGCGTTCGACGAGCGCCAGGCCGAGGGCGGTGGCCCGCTCCGGCTTTCCCGCGAGCGCAAGGATCTCGGCGAGCACCTGTTCCGCGTCGTCGGTGATGCCGCGATCGCCCGCCGCGAGACGTAGCGCTCGGTTCGCGGCCGCCTCGGCGCTCACGAGTGCGCCGCTCGCCAGCGCGCGCGTCGCGCTCTCGACCAGCCGTGATGCCGCGGCTGCACGGTCGCCGGAAGCTTCCGCCAGCTCAGCCGCCAGCTCGCACCACGGCCCGGGCAGGCCAGGGTGTGCCAGCTCGACCGCAGGCCACGCCCGGCTGGAAAGTGCCCGGCGCTCGGGTGGCAGAAGCTCGCTGAGCACCGCCTCTCGCGTCAGCGCGTGCCGGAACCTGAAGTCGTCGCCGTCGACCTCGATGAGCTGTTCGTCGACGCCCCGCCGCAGCCCCTCGATGGCGGCGCCGCCGTCCACCTCGGCGAGGGCGGGGAGCAGCTCCCAGTCGAAGCGCCTGCCGAGCACCGCCGCGGCGCTGATCACCCGCCGAGCCGATGTGTCCAACGTCGACAGGCGCTGGCGAATCGAGTCGCCGAGGCTGAACGGGAGGGTCGGCTTCAGCACATCGGTCGTGGTCCATCGCCCTTCGACGACGGATAGGGCGTCCGAGGCCACCAGACCGGCGAGCAGCTCTTCGACGAGGAAAGGGTTTCCCTCGCTCTGCGCAGTGATGAACGCGAGAACGTCGGCGGGAGGGTCCCCGGTGGACAGGCACGCCTCGACGACGCGCTCGACGTCGACGTCGCCGAGCGCTGCGACACCGATCAACGACGTTGGGTCACGGCGCTGCAACCGGGGGAGCATCTCGACTGTGGCGCCCGTGGCACGCGACGTGAACACCGTGAGCACGGGCTCATCGCACAGCGCGTCAGCCAGGTAGTCGACGACCGCGAGCGACTCGGCGTCGGCCCAATGGAGATCTTCTAGGATGAGCAAGCAGCCCGCCGTGTCGCCGCGGAGCCGCAGCAGCCGTACCACCGCCTCGCCCAGCAGCACGGGTGACTCGTCAGCACCCCCGGTCGTCTCAGTGCCCCAGTCGGGCACGAGGCGCCGAAGATGTCCGCCGAAGCCCGCCAGCTCGGGCGCATCCAACGGGCGCGCCGAACGGAACGCAGCGACGAACGCTTCCGTCAAAGGCCGGTAAGGGACCGGCGTCTCGCTCGGCACGGCCCTGCCTTCCAGAACAGCCAAGTCGCGCGCTCTTGCGTGGTCGATCACCTCACGGCACAGGCGCGTCTTGCCGGCGCCCGCGTCGCCAATCAGCCCCACGACGCCGCCTCGTCCGTCGACGGCGGCGTCGACGCGCTCGACGAGGATGCTGCGCTCTCGCTCGCGTCCGATGAGAACCGGGCAGAGCAGTGCACGTGTTGGTTTGAAGGCCCTCGATGTCGCGCCGTGTGCTCGTGCATCCGCGGGCGGGCCGACGCGTGTTGGCTGGGCGTTGGTGTTCTCCGCGTCCCGAACCCGGAAGGCGTGGACCGGCTCGCGCACCCCTTTGAGCTTCAGGGGCCCCGTGCTCTCGAAGTCGAACTGGCCACGACGACCGAGGAGCGACCGAGTCAGGTCGGAGACGACGATGTCGCCGGGTCCGGCGACGGCACAGAGCCGGCTCGCCACGTTCACGGGTGTCCCGAACACGTCGCCCGCGTCGGCGATCGGCTCGCCCGCGTGGACGCCGATGCGCACGGTGAGCCCGGCCGCCATTTCGGTCTGGATCATCAACGCGCACCGCGTGGCGTCCAATGCGCTTCGGAACGTTGCCATCACGCTGTCGCCCACGGTCTTGACCTCGCGGCCTCGGTAGGCGCCGAGCGCGGTGCGCACTGCGGCGAAGTGCTCTCGACGCAGAGCGTCCGCCGCGTCGTCGCCGAGGCGGTCACCCAGCTCAGTCCACCCGACGAGGTCGGTGAACATGATGCACAACAGACCGTCCTCGTCTGCGTCCACGCCCGCCTCCGTCGGTTCCCTTTCCGCCGATGCCCTTTCAGGCAGAGCGTAGAAGGACAGAACGCAGGTCGCGTTCCTTCGACCTGGGATTGCGTCCAACCACGCAGGGCGCCATTTGAGCCTCCAAGAATCCCGGGGCGCTTCAGGTGGAGTCAGCAGGCGCAGTGCGAACTGGTGACCGTGTCACGCTGACCTGAGCTCGCATCAGTGGCCGTGTCCTGCGGCGACCAGGAGCGCGGTCCGGAGGTCATTCGTGGGGTCGGCGGGAGGGTCGATCGAGCGCCACGCCACATGTCCGTCTGGTCGTACGAGAACCGCGCCTCCGGAATGAATGCCGTACAGGTCAAGCCACATGTCGTCGTCGATGGCGTGTGATCGAACCGGGATACCTGTCGCTGCCTTGGCCATTTCGGAGGCGTCTGTGATTGCGGCTGACGTCGAGTCGGTGAGAACAACGAACGCGTCGCCGAAGAGGTCAAGGGTTGAATGTGAGCGCGAAGGATCGAGCCAGAGATGCGGCGCTCGGTGTCCGGGGCGACCTGTTGGGGCGTAGTCGTTGACCGGGTCGGCCGTCGTCGGCGGCGCCGTGCCGTCGGGAATGATGACGGAGGACTCGTAGGCATAGCCGAGCACAAGGCTGTTGACGGGCGCCGGGGGTCTCGCCGCCCCGAGGCTTGCCTCGGCTGTGTCGCGAGCCACCGGTTGACGTTCGGGCTCGTAGCTGTCGAGGAGTGACGTGGAGGCCCAGCCGTGTGTGACGCCGGCTAGCTTCCATGCCAGGTTGTGGACATCGGCCATCCCGCAGTTCATGCCGAGCCCGCCGATCGGGGTCGTGACGTGCGCGGCATCGCCAGCCAACAGGATCCGACCGCGGCGATAGTTGTCTGCGACTAGGACGGTCGACTCCCACAGCCTCACGCCGAGGATGTCGACCCGGACTGTCGAATCACCGACCGCAGTTCGAGCGAGCGCCGTGCAACGGTCGGGGGTGAAGGTCTCCGGGGCCTCTACGGCGGGGTCGTACGCGTAGATGAGCAACCATCGGCGGTCGTTGTCGACGGCGAGCATGGCACCACCTTCAAGTCCGCCCAGCCGGTAGAGAGCCGAACGACGATCAGCCACCCGGTCGCCGAGTTCGGCTCCAATGAGGATGCTGACAGCAGTCGACACGGTGCCGGGCCCGGACCGGTCGATGCCCAGAGCCTCTCGGACCCCGCTGCGAGCACCGTCGGCCGCGACCATCCAACCGGCGCGAACCTTGGCCGTCCCGCCGGTTCGGCTATCCGTGAGCTCGCCGTTGACGCCGTCGGCGTCAACGGTCCACGCCGAGAGCGTTGTCGCGAAGCGAAGGTCAGCGCCGAGCTCGAATGCCCGATTCCGCAGCACGACCTCCATCGACTCCTGGTCGCAGAGAAGCCGTTCAGTGGGACTCAGCGGAGACTCGGTCGAAGCGGGCAGACCGGCTCGAGTGAAGTCCTTGGCCAACAGAGTGTCGCCGGAAAAGACATACAGGCTCTCGCCGCGAGGCAACCCTGCTGCGACCATGTCGTCATCGAGACCCCACTGACGGAAGATCTCCATCGTGCGCACCGTGATGCCGCGCCCCCTGGGAAAGTCGAGAGTCGACGGATGCCGCTCGACGACCATGCAGCCGACCCCGAGGCGCCGAAGGCCGATTGCCATCCCAAGGCCAACAGGTCCGCCGCCGACTACCAGGACCTCGACTTCCTGCCCCGAGCGCACCGCCCGACCCTATTCGGCGGACATGAGAACCATGGCCTCGCCGCGACGGCCGCGTGTCGCTGCCGTCATAGGCGACGACGTAGAAGAGAAGAGGTCCCGACGTTTCACGAAGACGGGCGTCGGTGGGTACGCGAACCGGAACGCTCTACTGCGATCCCGGCGACGACTTCTACACCCGACTCAACCCCGACAAGGCCAAGAACCGGGCCCTCGACCAGCTACGCAAGATGGGATACGACGTGACCCTCAACCCCCTGGCCGCCGCGGGGTAGCGAGAATCTTCGCATCAGAGCAGATCGCGCAGCTCGGCAACGCGATCACAGATGGCATCCCACATCGGCAGTGGGGAGGAGCCGAAGTACAGCTCGGGCATGGTGGTCTCGTAGGCGGCGCGCAGTCGTAGCGACACGTCGGCATCGAGGTCGAACGCTGGACTCATCGCGAAGCCGCCCGCCGGGCGCAGTTCGGTCTCGTCGCTGCCACCGAAGTGATCGCGGGTGATCTCCTCGATGCTCCCGATGACCCGTTCGACCTGCTCGCGGTCTGCCAGGAGGTCGAGCACGCGGCCATCGCCGAGGAGCTGGAAGACGTCGTAGAAGTGGCGACCGCTTCGGCTGTCGGGCTGCCGGGCAGCGTCGGCGGCGAGCTCTTGAGCGACCCCGTGGATGTGAACGAGCTTCTCCAAGAGCGTGCGTCCGGGATGAAGCACGAGAACCTCGAACGGTTCGAGGTCTTCGAACTCGCTGAGTTCGGTTCCGGCGGCCTCGAGGACGTCGCCGAGAAGACAGCTGATCGGAATCAGCTCGTGAGGGTGCTGGCCGCCCCGCACGCCCATCTCGAGGAGGACGCTGGTGCGGACGAGCGCGGTTGGCTCACGCGTGGCGGGATAGCTCACTTCATAGGAACGGTGCCGTCCGGTCTCGGATTCTCCGACCGGTGAGGCCTCGCCGCCGATTCCGGCGGCGGCCGCCCGACCCATCTCCTTCATCAGCTTGTCGGTCGCGCCCCGCCCTCGCTCGCCGGGGAGGACGAGAACGTCGACGTCCTCCGAGAAGCGTTCCACGATGCGGTAGCCCTTCGACAGGCTCGTCCCGCCCTTGAAGATGAAGTCCGCTCCGAAGTCACGCGCCAGCACCCGGAGGACCTCGCTGACCCAGTAGTCCTTCTCGACAGCGGTGGCGCTGATCCCCAGCCGCTCGGCGGCCGCGTCGAGCGTTGGTGCGAACTCGTTCGAGTCGCGGATGCGAGGCACTGATCAGCCTGCAAGCGCGAGGTCGTGGCGAACCGACTCGCTTCGAGCGGGCCGAACCGCGTCGGCGGAGGTCGATCGACCGAGCGCACCAAGGAGGCGGCGAAGCCGCTCACGAACACGAGGCGGCTCGGTCATCGAGGCGCGAACGAGTCGGTCGAGGCGAAGCACACCGGTGTCGGCGAGACGCGCGATCCGACCTACGGCCTCATCGGTGGGAACCTCCACGAGACCGTCCCAGTCTCGTAGTACCTCGAGTAGCGCTACCTCTACAGGACGGAGGCGCTCGTCGCGGCGCTTCGTGCTGGCGGCGCGGCTGACGAAGTGCACCGCGCCAGGGTTCCGCGGTGCTCGGCCGGGCACGGCGATCGTCTCGCGGCGCGGCACTTGTGTCGACAGGCCGAGCGCAAGGGCTGCGCTCCACCCGGCGGGACCGGTGCCTGGGCCGCCGACTACCTCACCCGCGAGTCGATCAGGCGGCGGGGGAGCCATGCCCAGCCGGGTTGGCGCTCCGCGCCAGTAGAGCCCTCGCCGAACGCGGCGGAGCTCTCCAGCACGGACGAGCCGGGAGAGCGTCTGTGTAACCGCGTCCGAGGAGCCGTCAAAGTCCTCGGGGCGCCAAAAGCGATCGCGCGAGGGGAGGACCCGCTTGCGTACCTCCGGCGCGACGCTCGTGTCACTCATGGCCGACATGATACCCAACATGTCGGCAAGTCGCTACGCGAAGTTGACAATACTCGCCTGTCGCCATCACGAACGAGCTCCGAAAAGAGCGTCTGACCAGCACGGACGCGAGCTACACGGCACGCGCCAACACGCCGACATCACGGGTTCAAGTCCCCCGCCGACACGTCAGGGAGTTCCTGACAGCTATCGGCCTGGCGGGTCACGTTTCCACCGGCTGCCTCGGCGTCGGCTCTGGCGGGTTCTCCCGGCCTCATGACGATCCTGCGTAGAACGCCGTCAGACTCCAGCGCGCAGATCACGGCTGCGGCGCGGGGAGGTCCACTTTCCCGCGCCGTCGGGTTCGGCGCCGTTCGGCGCTTCACGCCAGGCGAAGACGATGCGCGGCCGGAAGAGAGCGTTGAGCTTCGCTCCGGACGCGGGGTCGTACGGGTGCCCGTATTTTGCGCAGTATCGCTCGTTCGCCTCACTCAGACGTTGGGCGTCGAGCTCGAGCGTTGGGCCGGCGTCGCTGTCGGAAGACGCCGGCGTTGCGATGCGGTCGACGACGCCTTCGACGATGACGGTGTCCCTCGCGTTGTCGACGTGGACGGTCGCCGGTAGCGCGCGCTGATGAACGGTTCGGACCAAGCCCCCTTGCTCATGAAGAGGCCCTCGAGCTCCCAGAGGCCCCAGAGCGGACGGGCCTGCGGAAATCCGCTCCGGCGTGGCGTGACCAGCCAGTAGTTGCGCTCGGCCTCAAGGCGCTCGAGCGCCCATGACCATGGCAACTCCTCGACAGCAGCGAAAAAGTCCGGCTTCGGCCTCGACGCGGTTGGGTCAGCCATTCGGTTCACGGCGAGGCAGGTAGCGGGAGCGTGCGGACGTGGGACCGATGCTACGGGTAGCGTCTGCGTAGAAGGCGAGCGCACGCAGCGACACCGAAGAGGCCGGCCGCTGCCGCCGGCCACCACGACCAACTGCCGGTCGCCGCGAGTTCCTTCGAAGATGACGATGCGCTCTCCGCGCCGGAGGACGACGATGACGGCCCCGAACCATCGGTCGTGAGGTCGTAGTGGCCGAGGTACACGGTCGCGCCGAACGGATCGTTCACCAGCGCATGGAACGCGCCAGACGGCAGGGCGGTCGCGTCGATGCCCTCGCCCTCGGCACCCGGATGGCCGAGCGTGCCGACGCTGGTGGTCTCACCTGTCTGCAGATCGACGCGGTAGACGCCATTGTGGTCATCCGAGGTCGCGATCCACACCGCCCCGTCCGCGATGTCAGCTCCCTGCGTGTGTTGCAAGGTCATCGTCAGCTGCAGCGGCGGCAAGGCCGTCCAACCGGCGGTCACGTCGTAGCGCTGCAACGTGTCGCCGTCGAAGCGGTCCATCGAGTACGCGGTCATCGTCGCCTCGTCCACTGTGACGAAGGAGTTCTCGTGCTGGGCGAGCTCGACCGAGTCGATGAACGCGAGCGTGGTGGCGTCGTAGCGGGCAGTCACCTGGCGGGCGAGTTCGTAGTTCGGCTGCTCGAAAGGCGCGTAGATGATGTCGCCGACGACGTCGATGTCGCCGATGTGGTTGTAGCCCTGGCTCCGGAGGTCCGTCGGGATGGCAAGCGGTTTGGCGGTGATCACCGTGAGCTGATCGTCGACGCGCTCGATCACGTCCGTGCCGGGGAACGGAGAGTTCGTCCCCGAGAGGATCCATCCGTCCTCGACGCGGGCGATGCCCTGGTTGAACGCGAGAGGCAGCGTCTGCTCGGAGCGCTCCGCGAACTCCGGCGGGTCCGCGGTCGCCAAAAGGACCACCAGCACTGCAAGAGCGCGCACGGGACCAGCCTCGCAGAACGCCGGGTGATCGTGCTCACTAAGGTGCCGCTCGAATCCTGACGCCCGCGTCAGCCGACGGAGGGGACCGATGGCCGAGCAGAAGCCGACGCGCGTTCGCATGACACGCTACGACGGTCAGGTCGCCGTCGTCACCGGGGCGTCGTCGGGTCTTGGTCGCCGTATCGCGCTCGACCTCGCCGACCGGGGAGCCGCTGTCGTCGCCGTCGCCCGATCGAAGGACGCGCTGGATGGTCTCGCCGAGGTGGGCGGCGGACGCATCGCCGCGGCGCCCTGCGATGTGAGCGACGAGCCAGCCCTCGCCGCCATGCTGGGAGCCGTGGAAGAGGAGCGCGGGCGGGTCGACATCCTCGTCAACTCGGCCGGGTGGGAGCAGCCAACCCGTGTCGAGGAGGCCGACGTCGACCTCTATCACCGGATCTTCGCGACCAACTTCTTCGGCTTGGTCACCGCCACCCTCGCGGTGGTCCCGGGGATGCTGCAACGACGTCACGGCATCGTCGTCAACGTGTCGAGCGACCACGGTCGGGCGCCGGCTCCCGGGACGCCGGCCTACAGCGCGTCCAAGGCGGCGGTGTCGGCGTTCACGGAGAGCCTCGCCCACGAGTGCCACGGGCGGGGAGTACACCTCCACGTGCTCTACCCGGGTTGGGTGCCGACCCCGCTGGGGCAGGGGGCAGTCGACGGGGGGATGCCCCAACCGCCGAAGGTCGTCCGCCGCACCGAGGCCCAGGTTTCGTCGGCCATGCTGAAGCGCATGGGTGGTCCGAGCATCGAGATCAACTGCGCGCGGGTGGCCACGCTGGCGCCGGTGATGCGGGCGCTCGCCCCGGGCATCTACCGCTCGCAGATGCGCAAGCAGGCGATTCGCAGCTGATCCGCTGTAGTTCCGACATTCCGTCATATTCGGGAAGGTGACGGATCGCCCGACGGCGAATGCCTCCGCGACATCTGACATCAGCGTCAGCCACGCGGCCACCGGGCTCGCGTGCACTCTGGGAGGACTCGCCGACATGCGACGCAAGCTCGCCACGTTGCTCATGCTCACACTCACCGCTGGAATGTTCGTTGGCATCCGTGCTGCCAGCGCCCACCAGTGCCCCGACGGCTACGCGCCCGACGATCCCGAGTGCCAGGAGACGGCTGTCTACGACGACTGGCGGCCGAACTACGTGCCCCTCTTCGACCTGTCGGACCGCGAGGATCAAGCGGACGGCGGCGCGGGCGAGCAGCAGCGCTACGACGCCCAGCGTTGGCGCGACGAGTGCAACAACGGTGACCAGTACCGCCAGCAGTGCGCCTGGGTCTACGGCGGCCAAAGCGTGCAGCCCTACGACGACTCCGACCCTGCGGGCTCGACCCCCCGGCCGAACGAGCTCCATGTCGGCTACGCCGCCAACCACTGCTTCCTTGCCGAAGGCGCGCACGACTGCGACAACCACGGCGACGACAACGAGTTCGACACGCACGACTCGCACGGCGGCGCGCTGTACGCCGACGTCTGCCTGTCGGCCAACCCCGACAGCAAGTACTGCGATGACGGTCCCGAGGACACCCAGGCCGGCGTGACCATCGTCGACCACCTCGGCTGCCCGTTCGGCTGCTTCGACGAGTACCACGTCGTGCGCCCGCTCGACACCGCACACACCCAAGATCAGATGGCGGACTCGGCGACGGCCATCGAGGGCATCGCCAACGATCCGCAGCGGCACCTCTGCGGCTACGAGGACAAGGGCAGCGCCTGCTGACGGCCATGCGGCACCGCCTGTACGGCACGCTCGCGATCGTCGCCGGCCTCATCCTCGGCGTGACCCCCCTCGTCGCGCGCGCGCAGGACGACGCCAACGCTCCGGGCATCGACGAGTGTGACTGGGCCAGCTTCCGGAACGGCCCGGCGAACCCGGGTGCGAGCGAGTGCGACCGGATCGGCGTCATCAACGTGGCGACGCTGCGGCCGCACCTGCTCTACCGGACACGTGACTCGGTGACGTCGACGCCTGCAGTCGTCGACGGGAGGCTCTACGTCGGCTCGTGGGACGGCACCTTCTACGCCTTCGACACAGAGGCGGCGGGCTTCGGCGACCCGTCGTTCGCCGGCCAGCCCTTCGCGACCGTCGAGCCGGAGTGGACGTACCAGATCGATGACACCAACGGCGTGTCGTTCGGCCGCATCGTGTCGTCGCCCACGGTCACCGACATAGGGGGAACCCGTGTCGTGATCTTCGCCGGTGGCGCCACCGTCTACGCCCTCGACGCGGCCGACGGGGCGCTCCTTGCGAAGCTGTGCCTCGATCCGCGTTCCGACGAGGACGCGTCGGCCGACGGCGGCCGCTGTGCCGGGTCGGCCGGCAATCAGGTCGAGGCGGAGACCTCTCCGGTCGTCGTGACCCATCCCGACGGGTCGGTTCGCATCCTCATCGGCCAGGACAACCACAACGCGGCTGACATCGGCCGAACCGGCGTCGTGAAGCTGCGCCTCGAGGAGATCGGCAGCGGGACCTGGTCGATGACGCCGGAGTGGAAGTTCGACCCCGAGGCTCGCGTCGCCTACGACGCAGCCGGCGAGGGGGCCGACTTCCTCACCCACCTCTCGGGCACCGGTGACGGTTGCGGCGGGGTATGGGGCACGCCCGCCGTCGACGTCGCCAACGACATCGTGGTCTTCGGTACGTCGAGCTGCGGCCGAACGCCTGCGGGTGGTCTCTCCGACACCGAGGACGTGGCCGGCGAGAAGGTCTACGCCGTGCGCTACTCCGACGGCGCCGAGCGGTGGCGCTACAACCCGCCCCGCCCGTGGGGTAGCCGGACCGACGACGACTTCGGCGCCTCGGCGCAGCTCTACCGTGACGACGACGGCACGCTCGTGGCCGGCGCCGGTGGCAAGGACGGGTCGTACTACGCCCTCAATGCTGTGGCGACCGCTCCAGCGGGCACGCTCCTGTGGAGCACGCAAATGGGCCAGCCCGGCCACGCCACCGAGGACTTCGCGATCGGCGGCGTGCTGGGTTCGCCTGCCGTCGGCGAGGTCAACGACCGGCCCGCCCTGTTCGTGACCACCGCTATCTCGACACCCGTCGGCGCGCCGTTCGAGTACGGCACGTTCGACTCGTTCGACCTGTCCCTCGCCGACGACCCGGGCCGCATGCTTTCGCTGCACGCGCTCGACGCCACGACGGGCGAGATCCTGTGGCGCGCGCCCCTCACGCGTCAGACCTACGGCCACCCGACGTACTCGAACGGAATCGTGTTCGTGCCGTCGACGGTCGGCCTCGCGGTGCAGGCCTACGACGCCAGCTTGGGCGTCCTTCTCTGGGACAGCCCACCGGTTGGCGCGACGTCGACCGGGGTTGCGGTGACCGACAACGGCATCTACCTCGGTGCCGGCACCCGCCAGACCGACGCCGGCTTCAAGATCCAAGGTGATGACTCAAGTGTTCCCGACGGGATACAGGACGTGACCGCGCAGACGCCGATGGCCGACTACTTCGGGTCCGACCCCCAGGAGCGGCTGTCGGGCATTTGGGCGTTCCGGGTCACGGGCTGACCGCGAACGACCGACGAACCCCTGAGCCTCAGCGGCGCTTGTGGGCTGATGGCCGAAGTCCCCTTCCGACACCAGCAATCTCAACCGATTGTGGCCCGAGGGCCGACCTCCTCGAAGGGTCACGTTGTCTTGCGGTCGAGCGGATCGGCGTGGTGGACGACCGGCAACCCCGCCGCAGCCCACGCGCACATGCCGCCGGCCAGGTTCACGGCGTCGAACCCCCAGCCACGAAGCGACTCGGCCACGGCCGCGGAGCGTCCGCCCGAACGGCACACCACGACGATCGGCCCGTCGCGAGGCAGCTCGGCCTGCTGCTCTCGCACCCGCCCCATCGGCACCAGCAAGGCATTGGGTGCATGCTCGGCGTGCCACTCGTCGGGCTCTCGCACGTCGAGGAGCAGCGCGCCACCGTCGAGGAGTGCCTTCGCCGCCCGTGCGCCCACCTGTGGCGCCGTACCGACGTTCTCGGCGCTGTCACCGCTCGAGGTCGGCAGCCCCGCTCCTTCCCATGCGCCGTAGCCGCCGAGCAGATCGGAGACGTCCTCGAACCCGGCATCGAGCAGGACGCTGGCCGCGATTGCGGAGCGGTACCCGCCCGCGCAATAGACGACGACCGGGGCGGTCGGGTCGAGACCAGCGAGCGAGTCGGTGAGCACGGCGAGAGAGATCTCTCGCGCGCCGGGCAGCGTGCCCTCTGCCGTCTCCCCCGGACCGCGGACATCGACGAGCTGGAGATCTGGCTCGAGCCCGCGCAGCTCGGCTAGTTGTTCGATCGTGAGTCGCGAGCTCGTCTCGATCAGCTCGGGTCGGGCCGCGAACATCGAGGCAGGATCGCCGAGCTGGCCGACGACGTGGTCGTATCCGATGCGGCCGAGGCGAATCTTGACCTCGACGGCGACCGCGGGATCGCCCACGAGCACGACGTCGCGCGTGGGCGTCAGCACGTCGCCGGCCCACTCGGCGAACCGGCCTTGGAGTCCGACGTTCACCGCGCCGCGCAGGTGACCGGCCGCGAAGTCGGCAGGCTCGCGGGCGTCGAGCAGCACCGCCCCCGCGTCTCGGTGGCGCAGGACCTCCGCGATGTCGAGCGGCACCGGTGCCTCCTCGTCGAGCAGCGGGTGCAGCTCGCGGTTGCGCTGCGCGTCGTACTCGAAGTAGTGCGGGCGGACCGGTTGACCCTCGGTGACCGCGGCGACGAACTCGTCCTCGCCCATGGGCAGGAGCGCGTAGTTGGTCTTCCGCTGTTCGCCCAACGTCGAGCTGGTCTCACTCGAGAGCTTCTTGCCGCACGACGATCCGGCGCCGTGCGCTGGGAAGACTCTCGTCGTGTCGGGCAGACGCAGCACCTTGTCGTGCAACGAGTGGTAGAGGTGCCGCGCCAGCTCGTCCGCCGAAACACCAGCTGACGCGAGCAGATCTGGACGGCCGACATCACCCACGAACAGCGTGTCGCCGGTGAGCACTCCGTAGGGAACGTCATCGCTGACGTGCTCGTAGACCACGATGCAGATCGACTCGGGGGTGTGGCCAGGTGTCGCGAGGATCTCGAGCATGACCTCGCCCAGCGACAGCCGCTGTCCGTCGTGCACGGGCTCGATTGGAAACTCGACCTCCGCGCCCTGCCCGTAGGAGATGATGGCGCCTGTCCGCGCCGCGAGCTCGAGGTGCCCGCTCAGGAAGTCGGCATGGACGTGGGTCTCGATGACGCGCTCGATCGTCAGGCCTCGGGCTGCCGCCTCCTCGAGGTACACGCCTATGTCACGCCGCGGATCGACGACCACCGCTCGGCCAGTCGTCTCGTTGCCCACGACGTAGGAGGCATGAGACAGACAGGCGAGGTAGTGCTGCGTGAAGATCATCGCTGGTTCACATCTCACCACCGCATGGTCGAGGCCCGCATGTTTTCTTCTGGGAGAATGGGCAGATGGCAACTTCGTACGACTCCGAGCCGGCCGATCGGTTGCCGTTCGGGTCTGCCGACAAGGCGGCCCGGTACGCGACCGAGCGCTACCTGGGTGCCACGGGCCTCAATTGGTGGCGCTGCGACCCCACGCTGCAGTTCCTGATGCGCTATCACCTGAGCGCCGAGGACCTCGCCTGGGCAGACCCGCACCTCGAGCGCATGGGTGCGGTGATGGGCGGGCCGGTGTCAGAGCGCGCGGAGATCACCGACAAGCACCCGCCCCGACTCGAGCGCTACGACCGCTGGGGCCACGACATCAGCGAGGTGGTGTTGCCGCCGTCGTTCCTCGCGTCGCGCTCGGATGTACTCGACAACAGCTTCAATGCGCCGGCGGTGCGCAAGGAGGCGACGGCGCGCGGCGTCAACACCACGATGCTCAACGCCGCGCACAGCTACATGCTCGACCAGGCCGAGATCGGGATGGCGTGCGCGCTCGGCACCGGTGGCGACATGGTCGTCAACCTCGTGCGCCAGTTCGCGCCGGCCGACATCCGCGAGCGGGTGATGGCGAAGTTCGCGTCGGGGGAGTGGGCGGGCGAGACCATCCAGTCGCTCACGGAGCGCACCGGTGGGTCCGACCTGGCTGAGATCGAGACCACCGCCACGCCCGACGGCGACGCGTGGCGGCTCAACGGCTTCAAGTGGTTCGCGTCCAACGCCAACGGCCAGGCCTGGGTCGTTCTCGCAAAGCCGGAGGGTGCGCCCGACAGCGCACGCGGCATCGCCACGTTCCTCGTGCTGCGCGAACGACGCGACGGCGCGCGCAACGGCATCCGCATCCGCCGCCTCAAGGACAAGCTCGGCACGCGGGCCGTCGCGTCGGCCGAGGTCGAGCTGGTCGACGCGGAGGGGTTCCTGCTGTCCGGTCAGGGCGGGGGCGAAGCGGGCGCCGGCGACGGCAAGGGCCTTTCCCGGATGATGGCGATGACCAACGGTGCACGGCTCGGCATCGCGATGATGGGACTCGGCTGTGCGCGGCGCGCGCTGGTCGAGGCGCTCTGCTACGCGCGCGCCCGCCACGCGTTTGGAAAGCCGCTCGCCGAGCAGCCGCTCATGCAGCGCAAGCTCGCCGAGCTCATCGTCGAGGTCGAGGCCGCGCAGGCGCTTGTGTTCGATGGCTACGACCCCGCGCACCGGCTGCGCATCGGCGCACCGCTGATCAAGCTGCGCGCGTCGCGGCTCGGCATCACGGCGGCCAGCGACGCCATCGAAGTGCATGGCGGCAACGGCTACGTGGAGAACTGGCCTGTCGCCCGCATCCTGCGCGACGCGCAGGTCAACCCGCTGTGGGAAGGCCCCGACAACATCCTGTGCCTCGACGTGCGGCGCGGTATCGAGCGCGACCAGGCCGATGTCGCGTTCCTCGAGCGCCTGCGCTCCGCCCTCGACCACGCGCCGGCGGACGACGCCACCACCGCACTCGTCGCCGAACGCGTCGACCAGCTCGCCACCGCCATCGATCGTTGGAAGGCGCTCGACCGCACCACCGCCGAGCTCCGGCTGTTCCCCCTCACCGAGCTCATGGTCGACGTGTACGCGGCCGCGCTGCTCCTCGAGCAGGCGGGCTACGAGCAGCGCGAGCTCGGCTCGGACCGCAAGGCCCTCGTTGCCCGGCTCTATGTCCGTCGGCATCTCGCCGATCTCGGGCCACTGCGCGGCATCGACGAGCCCCGCAGCGAAGAACTCGAGCGCTTCAAGGACCTGTGGGACGGTGCGCTGCTCGACGATCGCGTGAGCTGACTTTCGCCGCGACTTCCTTGACTCGCCGCGAGCAGGCCGTCAAGGAGCTGCTGCACACCGGGGGCTGCGCGACCGGATGCAAGCCGTCGTGTTCGCCTACGAGAGCGGCCTCGTCGAACCGGGCAGAGGCTGATCGAGCGCCGTCGTGCGGTACCGTTTCGGGGATTCGGTCGTCGGCCGCTTCCAGCGTCGCTCGTGACCCCGGTGTCGCTTCCTGCAGCGTCAAGGAGTGCACGCATGACGGTTGAGACCAATCGACGCGCAGCCCGCGATCTCCGCCTGACGCCGACGGCACGCCTGTCGGCCATCGTGCTGGTCATCGCCTTCATCGCCGCCGGTTGTGGTGGGGGCGACACGAAGGAGGCAGCTGATGAGACGTCGTCGACGTCGTCGTCCACATCGACGACCGCTGCCAGCCCTGACACCAGGGCGGCTTCCACCGATGTCTGCGGCCTTCTGACCCCGACGGCCATCGACGCGGCGCTGCACGTCACCGTCGGGGAGGGTGAGCTGTTCGACGAGGGCAGCGTGACCATCTGTGCGTTCGAGACTGCCGACGGGTCGACGACCGTCAAGGTGTCGCGGTACGAGCCCGCTGGCGACCTGATCGCGAACACCCTCGCGGGTGATCCGGAGGCGAACGAGCTCGCCGGGGTCGGGGACGAGGCAGTCGACCAGCTCCACATCGGTCAGGTCACCACGAGTTTCCGCGGGATCGGGATCGTGATCAGTGTGTTCCCCGCGCCCAGCCTCGAGGTACTCGTGCAGCTGGCGAGGACGGCGGCCGGCGCGGTCTAGGGCAGCCGCGCGAAAGTTCCGTGCATGTATCGCCGAGTCGGGCGGGACCGGCCGCACTCGACCGGGGTCGAGTCGACCACCCAAGTGTTGTCGGCCCACAGGTCGGTGTCGGTGGCGAGCAGGCGGATGAACGTCATGAGCTGGTCCGACGCGCCACGCAGCCGCTTGTTGTAGCCGGACTGGCGCGGCAGGTAGGGGAACAGATGATGCAGGTGGGCGCGGGCATGGCGCAGCCACCTTGTCTCGGACGTGAACCCCAACAGGGCCTGCATCACGGCCAGCGTGATCAGCTCCGCGTCATTCAGCTTGGGGCTGAACCCCACCCTCGGCCGAGGTGGTGCCAGGCCAGGGTCATCCTTCAAAGCGTCGTCGACCTTGACGTACAGTGCGGTCGCGAGAGTGTCCAGATCGGCGTCCATCGGTCCTCCAAGATCGATCGGAATAGGAACGCCGATCGTGGACGCTTTCGCCGCGACAGCGGCGGATACCCCTTGGAATCACTCGTCTAGGCGCACGTGTGGTCGAGGTGCTCGTCGTCGAAGGCGATCCCGCTCGTCGGAGGGCCCATCGGCAGCGCCGCGACATTAGGGACCTTCGACCCTCGTTTCCGGGCCATCCGAGGAGTAGAGACTTCTGTACAGCGATCGAAATGGAGAACGCGTGATGGTTTGCAAGCGATATCTCGGCGTTGTAGTCCTGTCCAGCGTGCTCGTCCTGACGTTTGGGGCGTGCGGGTCAGACTCCAAGGAGTCGACCGAGGACACCAGCAGTGGTGTCACCGCCGCTCCAGGCGACGAGGGCACGCCGGTCGCGGTCGAGCTCGGGGAGACGTCCGACACGGAGTACTTCATGAAGGCGGTGCCTGACTCGGTGCCGGCCGGTCCGGTCACCTTCACGGTCGAGAACACCGGCACGATGGAGCACGAGATGGTCGTCATGAAGACCGACACGGCCCCCGACCAGCTCCAGATGCGGGCGGCCGACCCGGACAAGGTCGAGGAGGAGGGGATGGTCGACGAGCTCGAGAAGTTCAAGGAGGAGCTCACCAAGACCATCACGCTCGACCTGGAGCCGGGCAAGTACGTCCTCGTGTGCAACGTCGCTAAGCACTACGACCGGGGCATGTACACGGCGTTCACCGTCACGTGACGGCGCCACCACGGTGAACCGGGTTCGACTACGTGAGAACCCTGCAACACGCGGAGGCTGTCTCGGGTCAGCGCGGCGTCGAGTTGGCGACCGTCCGCCAGAGTGAGCGTGAGGTGTTCGGTCGCCGTGGTTGAGAACTGAGCGAATGTTCCGAATCCGCTGCTCACCGTTCCGCCACCTGACGATGACACGGTCACCCAAGCGACCTCGGCATCGGTGAGGATCGAGACTTCGAGTATGAGATTCGCTTGAAGTGCCAGTCGATTGCGCTGGCTCAGCGGACGGACTCAGGAGCGCTCAGCGGCGGCCTTCGCGCCAGTCGGGGTCGCTCGGGGCGGTCGGGTCGAGGGACCGCAGGTACGTCGTGATCTGGCGGACCTGTTCGTCGGTCAATGTCCCGCCGAACTCTATTCCCCACGCTGGCATGTCCGTCCCCGGGACGCCGCCGGCGATGAGGTTCTGGATCTGGATGTCGGTGGTGCTCTTCAGGAACTCCCTGGCGTACAGCACCGGGGCGCTGCCGCCGACCGCGCCTTTGCCGTGACACGACGAGCAGCTGTTGGCGAAGAGCTTGGTGCCGATCTCGCGATAAGAGATCTGCTGGGCCGCGGCCGCGTCCTTGCGCAGGCTCGGCTCGCGCACCCGGTACGCGCCGAACCCGACGATCAGCACCACCATGAACACGAGGCCGGCCATGAGGTAGCGGTCGAGGCTGCGTTCGAGTTCGGCTGGCTCGAAGGGTGGCGGGGTTGGGCGTTCTCGGGGCATCGCTCAGCCTGTCGGTAAGCAGCTCGGGCCCTTGGCGGGCTTGAAGAATGCCTTCGCTCCCCGGTCGGGGCCGGGGAGCAGCTTCGAGGTGTCGACCACGAAGCTGTCGCCTTCCACCGAGAGCTTGTACTTGTCCATGCCTCGTGGTGCCGGGCCTGCGATCCACTCCCCGCCGATGTCGAATCTCGATCCGTGGCAGGGGCACTCGAAGTGGCCTGATGACTCGCAGAACGGGACCCGGCAGCCGAGGTGCGGGCACTTTTGCGACAGGGCGAACACTTGCGTCCCCGTGTTGGCGATCCACAGGCGACCCTCGGCGACGTAGGTGGCGGTGTCGACCGGGTAGTTGGCCGCGCTGGCCAGCCTGAGCTTGGCGCCCTTGGCGGCTCCGGCCAGCGGCCGTAGTGATTCGTAGGTGGTCCACCCGGCGGCGATGCCGAGGAGGCTGCCACCGATCTTCCATCCCGTGCGGAGGAACTTGCGTCGCGTAGTTGCCATCATCGGTCTCCCCTAGAGCTCGACGTACCAGTGCTGCCACGGTGTGACGAACTTCCACCCGGGGCCGCGGAAGAACGTGCCGATGACGGTCAGCGCGACAGCGGCGATCAGCAGCCCGAAGAACACGACGATCGCCACCTTGCGTCGGCGAGCCACCGTCGTTGGGTTGCGGTCGATGTAGGGGAGCAGCACGAGGGTGAGCACGGCGCCGGTCGGGACGAGGATGCCGGCCACCAGCGGGTCGAAGTGGGCCAGCAGCTCCTGGAGGCCGACGAAGTACCACGGCGCCTTGGCCGGCTCCGGTGTCAGGTTGGGGTTCGCCAATCCACGGAGGGGAGCGGCGAAGGCGACGCCCAGTGCCAAGACGGTCGCGGCTGCGCCGAGCGCCACCACCACGTGGCGGACGAGGAGGTGGGGCCAGGTGAACACCGTGTCGTCGACGGAGCGCTCCTCGGCCGTGACCGACTGGCGGTCGACGACCCCGAGGACGCGGGTGCGTCCGCCGTAGAGGTTCGCGGGGGCGGTCGCCGGAACCGCCGGCGCCGGCCGGGCCGTCGCCTCCTCCTCGAAGGTGCCGGCCGACGAGCGCTCGACGGCGAAGCCGTCCTTGCGCACTCGCCAGATGTGGATGCAGAGGATGACCACGACGAGGACGGGCAGCACGGCGACGTGGAGGGCGTAGAAGCGCAGCAGCGTCGGCTGGCCGATCTGGTCGCCACCGATGAGCAGGTTCTGCAGTGTCTTGCCGAGGAGCGGGACGTACTGGACCAGGTTGGTGCCGACGGTGACGGCCCAGAAGCTGAGCTGGTCCCACGGCAGCAGGTAGCCGGTGAAGGAGAAGGCGAGCGTCAGCAGGAGCAGGACGACCCCGATCACCCAGTTGAACTCGCGGGGCCGCTTGTACGCGCCGGCGCAGAACACCCGTACCAGGTGCAGGAGGACCACGAGCACCATGAGGTGGGCCGTCCAACGGTGCACGTTGCGGATCAGCTGGCCGAAGCCGACGCCGGTGCGGAGGCGTTGCATGTCGCCGTAGGCCGAGCCGACCGCAGGCGTGTAGAAGAACATGAGATAGACCCCGGTCACCACCAGGATGACGAACAGCACGGCGGCGATGAAGCCGAGCCGGAACGAGTAGCGAATGCGCAGCACACGCGTCGGAACCTTGACCGGGTAGAGGTGCAGGAAGAAGTTCGAGAACGACTGGAGCGCCCGTCCCCGCGGCGTGTCGAGGTTCGGGTGACGGAACATCGAGCGCCACATGTTGCTGCGCTCGATGCGCGCCGCGATTCCCCGGCCCGGCGCGTAGGCCACCTTGGGCTCGAGGGCGTCGCGCGTAGCGTTGGTGTCTCCGGTGCCGTCTGGCGGCCCGCCCGTCGTGAGGTCAGCCACCGGCGACCTCACGAGCATGGACCATCGACAGCGCTCCGGGCGGGCACCGGTTGACGCAGAGCCCGCAGCGGATGCAAAGGTCCTCGTCGAGGAGCAGCACGCTCTGCGACTCGTCACCGAGCCCGGCGTGATCGGCGCGGGCGATCGTGATGCAGTTGGGTGGGCAGACGTCGACGCACAGGCCGCACAGGATGCACAGATCTGGATCGAGCATCACGTTGTCGAAGCAACGCAGGCAGCGGAGCGATTCGAGCCAGGCGTCCTGGGCGTCGTAGCCGACCTCGACCTCGGTGAAGCCGATCCGCCGGTCGGACGGCGTCGCTGGGATCGGCTGGCGCCCGATGGCGTCGTAGCCGGTCGACAGGCGCCGGTATCCCGGCCGCAAGCTCAACTCGACCCGGACACCGTCAGCCGGAGGTACGCCGCTCGAAGTGGCGTGGATCGAGGCGGCGGCCCGCTGACCGTCGGCGATGGCGTCGATGAGGTTCCGAGGGCCGTGGGCGACGTCGCCGCCGGCCCATATGCGCGGGTGGGAGGAGCGCAAGGTGGTCGGATCGACCTGGATCCCGCCTCGGCTGCGCTCGAGCTCGATGGTGCCGAGCAGGTCGAGGTCGGCGCTCTGGCCGACGGCCAGGATCACCGTGTCCGCCGGGAGCACGGCCTCGGTCCCGGGGAGGAAGCTCGGGTTGAAGCGGCCCTCGTCGTCGAAGACCGACCGCACGTCGATCGTCTCCAGGCCGGTGACACGCCCGGCCTCGCCGACGAATCGGTGCGGTCCTTTGCGGTACAGGATCGTGATGCCTTCGCTCTCCGCCTCGGCGATCTCCTCGGGATCGGCGGGGATCTCATCAGGCGACTCGAGGGCGATCACGGTGACGTCGAGCACGCCCTCGCGCACAGCGGCCCGGGCGACGTCGAGCGTGGTCGTCATGGCCCGGCGGGCATCATCGGCGCTTCCCGCTGCCGGGTCATGGTCTTCGTCCGTGCCGACCGCGGGGCCGCCGGCTGCGGCCCGGAGCGCGGTGCGGGCGGCGTCGAAGGCGACGTTGCCACCACCGACCACCACCACCCGCTGGCCGAGGTCGGCCCGGAAGCCAAGGTTGACGTTGAGGAGGAATTCGACCGCCCGCAACAGGCCGTCGAGCTCGCGCCCCGGCAGGTCGAGGTCGCGACCGCGACCGGTGCCGACGGCAAGGAAGAGCGAGTCGTGGCGGCTGAGCAGCTCCTCGAGGGTGGCGTCGCGGCCAACCCTGAAGGAGAGATCGACGTCGATGCCGAGCTCGAGGATGGCGTCGATCTCCCGGGTGATGAGTCCCCGGGCGAGGCGGTACTCGGGGATGCCGAGCACCATCATGCCGCCGAGGCGGTCGGCGGCCTCGTAGACAGTGACGGGGTGGCCGGCTAGGCGCAGCTCGTAGGCGGCGCTGAGGCCGGCCGGGCCACCACCGACGACGCCAACCGAGGAGAGGGTGGCCGGAGGCACCACCCCGTGGGCCTCGTGCCATACCGTGTTGGCCGCGAAGCTCTCGGGCCCGAACCGCTCGGTGACGAATCGCTTGAGCGCCCGGATGGAAACCGGCGCGTCGACGGTGCCCCGGCGACACGCCGTCTCACACGGGGCAGCGCACACGCGCCCGCAGATCGAGGCGAACGGGTTGGGCGCGCGGGCGATGAGATAGGCGTCGCGGTCGCGTCCCTCGGCGATCGCCGTCACATAGGCACCAGCGTCGGTGTGGACCGGGCAGGCGGCCCGGCAGGGCTCGTTGTCCCACAACCACTGGCTATCCGGCACGACCGGAATGGGCACTAGATGAGCCGCCGCGCTTGGAGTCGTCGCAGCACCCAAGCGATGGAGACCACGACGACAAGAAACAGCGCGCTGGCCAGGTACTGGCGAGTGCTGCGGCTGACGCCGCTCACCTTCGTCACCACCGAGTTGGCGCCGTAGACCGTGGCGACGAAGCCGACGAGGAGGATGGCCAGGCCCGACGCGATCGCCCGTCCCCACCCGACATCGGGTCCGTCGTCGTGGCCCTCGCCGTCGACCTGGTTCACGACGCGGTGAACGCGGCTCGCATGCCGAGGACCACCACGGCGACAAGGAGCGCGACTGTGCGGGAACGAGCCATCTGCACGGCCTCCGTCTGTTCGAGATTGGTAACACCCTACGGCGGCGTGCGTCACCCGGGTAAGAGCCAAAGGTCCCGGCATGGACGTCTTCAGCGCGGGGAACCCCCGCTTGGTGACCTTTGGCCCTGTCGCACAGCAACTATCAGGGCGATCATGGAAGCGACGAAGGGAGACAGCATGGAACGCATGACCGGTGGCGTGGTCCTCCTTGACGTAACAGACGGCGAGGGCGAGTTCGACCGGTCGATTCTCGAGCGACTGGGTCACCCGGTACTCGTGTGTCACGGGCCAGAGACAAAGCAGTGCCCGCTTCTCGGCGGCACGGATTGCCCCAAGTTCGAGCAAGCTCACGGCATCGTCTTCGAGCTTGATCTCGACCGCGCGCAGCACCGAGCTGTGGTGCGCAGGTACCGAGAGTTGGCGCGGCCCGACCTGCCGATTCGCGTGATCGTCCGTCCCGGCCAGGCCGAGCGGTATGCCGATCTGCTGCAGCAGGTCCAAACCTGGAACCACGAGCCGAATGTCGCGGAACTCGACGGCT